>CALFBH010000096.1 GCA_937951615.1 uncultured Saprospiraceae bacterium
TTAATTGGTTCAGCTATTCAATCATCCAGAAGGGATGAAATGTTTATAGAAAATCCTTAGCGCGAGACGGGTTCGACTCCTACAGAGTCGCATATAACGGGCAAATTGCAGGGCTATAAACATTTTACACCCTTCGGGGTATCGGTAAATCAATTAATGGATAATTCCGAAAATTAATAATCAAAACTTTGTCGAATACCCCAATTTCCTAATACCCCATTGTCCAAAGTCCAGTAAGGGCGAATAATTCAGCAACTTTGCAAAAGTGTACAGCAACTTAAGTTTAGATATTTTAAACTTAAGCTTGTGCTTAAATTTATACTTAAAATTTGATACTATTATTTGAAATAGGTTTTCTCGAAGTGACCATCTGGGATATTCTTGATGTCCTGATTGTCGGCTTTCTTATCTACCAAATCTACAAACTGCTGCGAGGAAGCTTGGCTTTCAATATTGTGGTTGGTTTGGGCTTACTGTTTCTGGTGGCAAATATAGTGACCTATTTGGGCATGGATATGTTGTCTACCATCCTCAATAGTTTTGTCAGTTTAGGACTATTGGCCTTGCTGATCGTATTTCAGCCCGAAGTTCGTCGCTTTCTTATTGTATTAGGGCGCGGCACAATAGCAGGACGGGAAAATATAGTCCGAAGATTTCTGGGGAGGGAATGGAATATTGAATATAATAATGCCACTATACAAAGCGTCCTGCGTTCAGTACAAGGTTTTTCCAAAACAAAAACAGGTGCATTAATTATTTTCTCTCGCGATGCCAATGTGGTCAGTTTTAGCAGTTCAGGTGTCATACTAGAAGCTGATATTTCTTCCAAATTATTAGAAAGTATTTTTAATAAAGAAAGTCCTTTGCATGACGGGGCAGTTATTATCAATGACAATAAAATACATGCGGCCAGTTGTGTCCTGCCAGTGTCGGATAATCCCAATTTGCCAGATACGCTGGGACTACGCCATCGGGCAGCAGTAGGCGTCACGGAAACGACCGATGTCCTCGCCCTTATTGTTTCTGAAGAAACAGGGACTTTTTCGATAGCCCGTGGAGGAAAGATTACATCTGACCTAAGCCTTAAGCAGGTAGAAAATCGACTGAAAAAAATGTATGAAGAATTTTATGATATAGATTAATTTGAATCTCAAATTATTTTGAATAAGAATAGAAAGATAGGAGAATAGGTGTGCAATCTTACGAAAGTATAAAAAATGCATTTTTAGCAACTTGTGCAGAAATGACAAAGAAACATGTTTGTCCGAAATTTTCTATGGTTTTTTATACGGCATGAAAAATATTCAATTAAATTGTTATGAAATTGTTAATAAATATATAACTTCGTGTAGCCTTAACACAAAGACAACGTAAAATCAAAATCAATTAAAAATAAACTAACTATTAAGTATGAGAGCAAAGACCTTTAACTATTTGAAGTGCCTGTTTGCCTTGCTGCTCCTGATGGGGCTGAGCAATGTAATGATGGCTCAACAAACAATTTCCGGTGTGGTAACAGATGATGCTGGGGAAGCTTTACCTTTTGCAAATGTATTTGTAGAGGGTACGACTATTGGTACGACAACAGATATTGATGGCAATTACACCCTAAAAATACCAGAAGGTGCCAGTAATTTGGTTATTTCATTTACAGGCTATACAGATCAGGTGTTACCTATCGGCAGTGGCGGTACATTGAATTGCACAATGCAAGAAGGAACAATACTCGATGAAGTGGTCGTGATTGGTTATGGCTCCGTAAAAAAGAGTGATGCAACAGGGGCGGTGGTGAGTGTTGGAGCGGATGATTTTAATAAAGGCGTCATTTCTTCTCCAGAGCAATTGCTCCAGGGTAGAGCTGCTGGTGTTCAGATTACCTCTTCAAGTGGAGAACCAGGCTCTGGAATCAATATGCGTATCCGTGGTACTTCTTCTGTACGGAATGGTAATAATCCACTTTTCGTAGTAGATGGTGTGCCATTAAGCGGTGGCGACTCAGGTGGAGGAGGAGCGGATGCTGGTCTTGGAAGCAGCACTGCCAGAAATCCACTGAACTTCCTGAATCCAAATGATATTGCAAGTATTGATATCCTTAAAGATGCTTCCGCAACAGCTATTTATGGTTCGCGTGGTGCAAATGGTGTTGTTATTATTACAACGAAAAAAGGAACAGAAGGAAAAGGAAGCCTTAGTTATGATTATTCACTAGGTATTAGCAATGTCAGCAAAAAATATGACTTACTGAGTGGAAGTGAATATCTGGAAGCTTGGAGTTTCTTTAATCCTTCTGCTAATGTTGCAGATCAAGATTTTGGTGGCGATACAGACTGGCAGGATGAAATTTTCCGCACGGCTATCACGCACAATCATAATGTTTCTTATGGAGGAAGCAGTTCTAAAGGAGACTATCTGTTTTCTTTAGGTTATCAAGATCAGGAAGGTGTTGTAGAAAATAGTGGGATGAAAAGAATTTCAGCTCGTTTCAATGGCTCAAGAAGTTTTATTGATGACAGGTTGAAAATTTCTACACAATTGGCTTTGGCAGATGTACATGATGATAATGTGCCTATTACAGACAATTCTGGTTTTGAAGGAGATTTGATTGCCGCAGCCTTAAAGTTCAACCCAACAGTACCCGTTGCAGATTCAGATGGAAATCCTGTACAACTTGGTGTTCCAGAACCTAATCCTCGTGCCATTCTCGATTATAGCAAAAGTTTTACCAATACACTTAGAGGACTAGCAAGTATGACAGGTGAATTGGCTATTACGAATGATTTGAGTTTCACTTCCCGCCTAGGATATGATCGTTCTCTATCCAAAAGAAAAGATGCTTTCTCTGGCAACCTGGTTGCTAATGGAATATGGGACGGACAAAGCGAGGATACTAAAAAAGGAAGATTATTCCTCAATGATGTAGAAGGACAAAATACGCTATGGGAAAATTTCCTGACGTATAATAAAGAGCTTACAGATGCTGTAGATTTCTCTGCCTTGGTTGGATATTCTTATCAGGAGTTTCGTTCAGGAAACAATTCAGTAGAAATGACTAATTTCAGAACAGAAAATCTGAATGAAATGTTGAACAACTATGCAGCGGTAGATGTTAGAGAACCTAACTCTATTGTGCCAACTAATTCAGGTTTCTTCATTGATGAATTACAGTCTTACTACGGACGTTTGAATTTTGGTTATATGGATAAATATCTGGTTACAGCTACAGTAAGGGCAGATGGTTCTACTAAGTTTGGTAGTGGTAATCAATATGGTATCTTTCCATCTTTTGCTTTAAAATGGAGAATTGCTGAGGAAGGATTTGTAGGAGATGCAGTCGATGATTTGAGCTTCCGTATAGGTTATGGTATAACTGGAAATCAAGAGTTTGGACACAACCTATTTACAGACAGACAACGTTATGGAAACTGGGATATTGATAATGGTGGAAATGTAAATGGCGGCGATTTATCGCAGGTGGCTTTTGCCAATGAAAACCTGAAATGGGAATCCACTGCTCAATTTAATGCAGGATTAGATTTCGCTGTAGCTAATTATAAATTGAGTGGAACATTAGATTTTTATAGAAAAAATACAAATGACCTGCTGATTCAATTGGTTTCTGCACAGCCTGCACCAAATCCATTCGTTTGGACGAATCTTGACGCTGATGTAATCAATCAAGGCGTAGAGTTAGGATTGAATTACTTGGCTCTCGATAAAGGCGATTTTAGTTGGAATATTCAGGCTAATGTAGCTTATAATGACAATAAAGTGCAAAACCTCGGTGGCTTAGTTATTAATACTGGTGCTATTAATGGTCAGGGACTATCAGGTGCTTTTGTACAAAGAATTGCGGAAGACCAGCCATTATACGCTTTCTTCCTGAGAGAGTTTAATGGTTATAATGACGATGGCTCTGTACAATTATATGAAGGCGGTGATGTACAAAAATTTGTAGGTGCCAGCCCACTTCCAAAGTGGAATACAGGTATCACGAATACTTTCGAATACGGCGACCTTGCTTTCAGCTTCTTCTTTACAGGGCAGTTTGGTCACTACGTTTATAGTAATACGGACAATGCTTTCTTCACTGCTGGTTCTATCGGTGGTGGACGTAACGTTACGCAGGCAGCCGTTGACCAGTCTCTTTTTGTTGATCCTAATGGAGAAAACAGAACCAATGCACCAGATGTATCTACAAGATTCCTGGAAAAAGCGGATTTCATGAGATTACAAAACGTAACGCTTGCATATAATTTGAAACCAAATACTGATGTTATCAGAGGGGTTAGATTGTTTGTTACAGGTCAGAATCTGGCAGTATTCACAGGATACAGTGGACAAGATCCTGAAGTAAATACCAATAAACAAATTGACGGTGTACCTTCTTTTGGAATTGATTACACTACTTATCCAAGAGCAAGAACAATTACTCTTGGTGCTAATGTTACTTTCTAATTGAATAAAAACTAAATAAGCAATAATCGTAAATATTATTATTATGAACAATAACATATTCACCAAGCCATTATGCTCGGTTTTATTGGCTGGTTTAATATTAATAGGATATTCCTGCACCAACTTAGAAGTACAGGAAACCGACTCTGACTTTGTGGAAAGCACAGGGGGCGGAACAATTGATGCAGATCCCGCAGAATTGTTGAGTACAAATTATAATGATCTTGCTGCTTTCACAGACCAAGCCAATATCTACTCGCTTTATGCACACAGTTCGGATGAAATGATTCCTCCAACAAGAGGGGTAGATTGGGGAGATAACGGTGTATGGCGTACACTTCATGCACACACTTGGGATCCTTCTCATTCCTTCGTTTTCAACGCATGGAATCAGTTGAATGAGCGCGTTTTCCGTTGCAACAGAACACTGGCAGCAGGAGGGATTACGCCACAACAAACGGCTGAAGCCAAATTTATGCGGGCATATTATATGTTCCACGTTATGGATTTGTGGGGACAGGTGCCTTTCAGAGAAGTAGATCAGGGCGTAGATGTTGATCCTACAGTATTGACAAGAACGGAGGCTTTTGACTTTATTATTAGCGACTTGGAAGCTGCATTAACAGATTTGCCAGCAGGCGGACCAGGAGGAGTCACTACAGTTGCTACTAAATCTACTGCAAATACACTATTAGCAAGATTATATCTAAACAGAGCGGTCTATACTGCGAGCGCAGCAGAAGGACCTTATTCATTTGACAATGCAGACATGGATAAAGTGATTCAGTATGCAGATGCAGTAAGTGCTGATGGCTATTCACTGGAAGCTAATTATTACGATAATTTTTCTCCGGATGCAGCAACAGAAATTATTTTTGCAAGTCCTACAGGATCACCGCAAAATAGAGTCTGGATGACTTTGCACTATGACCAAAATCCAAGTGGATGGAATGGTTTTACCACATTATCAGATTTCTACGACAAATTTGAAGATGGTGACCAAAGAAAAGGAGAGCCTTCTCTAGCTTCTCAAGGCGTAGCAGGTGAGTATAATGGTGTCGGAAGAGGTTTCCTCATTGGACAACAATACAGCGATGATGCGACGATGACAATTGACAGTAGAACACAACTTCCACTTCAATTTACACCAGATGTGCCATTAGCAGGAGCAACAACAGACAAAGGGATTCGCGTGATGAAGTATCACCCATCTAATTTTGGAGATACTAAATATGTACTCCTTCGTTATGGTGATGTTGTATTAATGAAAGCTGAAGCTCTGATGAGAAAAGGTGATGCAGCAGGTGCCTTAGCAGAAGTGAACGCACTGCGTGCAGTGAGAAGTGCAGATCCATTGACTTCATTAGACGAAGCCGCAATGTTGGACGAAAGAGCTCGTGAAATGTATTGGGAAGGTGTACGTAGAATTGACCAGATTAGATTTAGTACATTCACAAGTGCATGGCAAGAGAAAAGTGGTACAGAAGCACATCGTGTATTATACCCAGTACCAGCATTGGCTATTGCATCCAATCCAAATCTAAAACAAAATAACGGCTATTAGATGAGTTTAGTCTAAAACCGTTTTTGTTAATAAAAAAAGATAGGTTACTCTGGTCTGGAGTAACCTATCTTTCTATAAAAAAAACTTAGTGTACCTTAGTTCCTTAGTGGTTAATCAATATCCCGATGCGCTATCCAGTAAACCAATCTCCGTGTCCCTCCGTTCCTTAGTGTTTAAAAAACGCCCCGATGCGCCACCTGGCCCAGTACTCCTTACCGTTCTAATAATTCTTCTCATAACATCCTGCAGCCCAAACAACAAAAACAACAAAACCCCACTATTCCAAAAAATACCAGCAAGCCAATCAGGCATCAACTTCACCAACAATATCCAAAACACCGAAGACTTCAACATATTCAGCTACCGAAATTTCTACAACGGCGGCGGCGTAGGCATAGGAGACATCAATAACGACGGCTTGCCCGACATCCTCTTCACCGCCAATATGGGCAGCAATAAACTCTACCTCAATAAAGGCAATTTTCAATTTGAAGACATTTCAGAAAAAGCTGGAATTGGCGAAGCCAATAAATGGAGCACAGGCATAGCCATGGTGGACATCAATGCTGATGGCTGGCTCGACATATACATCTGCAACGCAGGCTACCGCAAAGGTATTGGACAACAAAATGCGCTCTACATCAATAATAAAAACCTAACATTCACCGAACAAGCTGCGGACTACGGGCTTGACGAAAATGGCTACACCACCCACGCTGCATTTTTCGATTATGATATGGATGGCGATTTGGACTGTTATATTTTGAACAATAGTTTCATGCCAGTCAATACCCTCAATTATGAAAACAAAAGAGAGCTAAGAGCAGAAGACTGGCCGGTCAAAGATTTTCTAAAAGGCGGCGGCGACAAATTGCTGCGCAATGATGTTGGAAAATTTACAGACGTATCCAAAGAAGCAGGAATTTACAGTAGCTTAATAGGCTTTGGACTAGGCGTAACAGTAGGCGACGTCAATAATGACCACCTGCCCGATCTCTATATTTCCAATGATTTTTTTGAACGAGATTATCTCTACATCAATCAAGGAGACGGCACATTCAGCGAAGAAATAAAAGACAGGATGCAGCACCTTAGCCTGGCTTCGATGGGAACGGATATGGCTGACATCAATAACGATGGTTATCCCGAAATATTCGCCACAGAAATGCTGCCCGAGTCAGACTATCGACGAAAAACAACGACATTATTTGAAAATTATAACATTTATCAACTCAAATTACAACGCGACTTTTATCATCAATACATGCAAAATACTTTGCAGTTGAATAATAAAAACGGTTCATTCAGCGAGATTGCTTACTACAGTGGTGTAGCTGCTACAGACTGGAGTTGGGGCGCATTGATGTTTGATGCAGACAATGATGGACATCGCGATATTTTTGTGTGTAATGGCGTCTATAATGATGTAACAGATCAAGATTTCATGGACTTTTTTGCAAATGATGTGGTACAAAAAATGGCATTGACGGGTAAAAAAGAAGACATAGAAAAAGTCATTGAAAAAATGCCTTCCGTCCCATTGCCCAATAAACTGTTTTTAAATAATCAAGACCTCACTTTTGCTGATGTAGGTAAGACTGAGGGTTTTGCTACACCCACTTTTTCTAATGGTGCTGCTTATGGAGATTTGGATAATGACGGCGACCTCGACTTAGTAGTCAATAATCTGAATCAAGAATCCTTTTTATACAAAAACAACAGCCAACACCATTTTCTAAAAGTACAATTGAAAGGTACAGATAAAAACACTTATGCCATCGGCTCAAAACTGACCTTATATCGGAATGGAGAAAAACTCAGTACTGAAATCGTGCCTACAAGAGGTTTTCAATCTTCTGTAGATTATACGGCTGTGTTTGGATTGGGCAAAAATACTGAAGTGGATTCACTAGTTATTATATGGCATGACCGAAAAAAAACGCTACTCACCAAGCTGCCCATTGATACGACTTTAACTGTGGAAGCAGGTAATGCAGGAGTTTACAAAGCAGATATTCCGACAAACTCTAAGACCATTCTAACAGAAATATCCCATACTTTTGCAAGCCACGAAGAAGACAAATTTGCCGACTTTTATCAGGAAGGTTTATCTTTTAGAATGTTGTCTCACGAAGGACCAAAAGCCGCAGTAGGCGATGTAAATGGAGATGGCAAAGACGATATTTTTATAGGTGGAGCAAGCGGACAATTTGATCAGCTCTACCTCCAAACCAAGACTGGTTGGACGACCAGAACACAAGATTTTGAAAAAGTTTCTAATATTGAGACTACAACCGCCGCACTGTTTGACGCCGATGGAGATGGCGATTTGGATTTATACGCAGGGGCGGGTGGCAATAATGCCTCTAGCAGTGGGGCTAATATGCTTGACCGATTTTATTTAAATGACGGCAAAGGCAATTTTACACGAAAACCTGGAGCTTTGCCTCGTCATCGCAGAGACTTCAATACTGCGGTAGCTCGCCCTTATGATTGGGATGAAGATGGCGATTTAGATTTATTTGTCGGCAATCGAAGCAGGCTGGCTAATTATGGATTACCTGCATCTTCCTATTGGTATGAAAATGACGGCACAGGCAATTTTACCAATATAGCAGAAAAAATCGGCATGGTCACAGATGCCAAATGGATTCAATTCGACAAAGATGAAAAGGCTAAATTGGTCATGGTAGGAGAGTGGATGTACCCACGCATCTTTGAGTTTGTAAATGGCAAATTGGAGGAACAAAAAAGCAATCTATCCGACTATCTAGGCTGGTGGTATGCAGTGGAAGCAACAGATTTAGATGGAGATGGAGATCAGGATTTAATTCTCGGTAATCGTGGAGAGAATTTCTATTTTACAGGTTCACCCGATGCACCAGCAAAACTTTGGGTAGCTGATTTTGATCAAAATGGGACGGCTGAAAAAATCATTACGCAACACCTAGATGGCAAAGACATGCCCATTCCATCCAAGCGAGAACTGACGGAACAACTGGTCAGCCTGAAAAAACAAAACCTCAAGCACAGCGAGTATGCCACCAAGTCCATTCAGGAATTATTTTCAAAAGAAGCCTTAAAGAAAGCCCTAGTTTCTGAAGCCACTTATTTCAAGTCTGCCATTGCGCTCAATGAAGGCAATGGGCGATTTACGATCAAGGCTTTGCCAGCGGAAGTGCAGTTTTCCTGTATCGCAGATATTCATTGTGCCGACCTCAATAATGACCAACATCAAGACTTGATTTTAGCTGGAAATGATTCGGGATTTATCCCACAATTTTCTAAATTAGATGCCAGTTTTGGCCATGTTTTGCTGAATGACGGACAAGCAGATTTCCAAGTATTGGAAAGTGCAAAATCTGGCTTTTTTGTAAAAGGCGATGTAAAGCAGTTGGTGGAAATTGAGATTAATAATGAGCAATATATTTTGACTTTGGTAAATAATGGTAAACCTAAATTATTTAAAAAATAATCAATACTTCAAGCTAATATCATGGCAGATTTGCATACATATTCCAAGATAAGTATTTCGCAAAGCGAAAATACATCCCCTCTTGAGAGGGGAACCAAAGGGGTGTGTCAAAGCCAAGAAGGCACATTTGGAGGTGTATTATTTGCTAGTATTCCAGCCAACACACCCCTCTATTCCCCTCTCAAGAGGGGATGTAATCTCTTACGAGATTACCTTGGAAACTTCGAAAAGTGGAGACTGTCATATTCATGTCCCCTTTTGGGTGGATTTTCCTGCAACTTAAAGCTAGGTGTTATAAAAAGGCTGAAAGCTATACCCTTTTTGCTGCATTTTCATAAACACGTGAGGTTGAAACCTCACGCTTTTGCGAAGCAGACGTTATTTTCGCAAAAACGATTTCCCGATGGCTATCGGGAAACCTACCGTGCATTGGGCAAAACACTCCTCATTCTAGCAATCCTCTCACTTTCCGCCTGTAAAAATACAGAACAAGCCACACCCCAATTTCAATTGCTCACCGAAAACTCTACTGGTTTACACTTCGACAACACAGCCAAAGCAAGTACGAAATTTAACGTATTCAACTACATGTATTTTTTCAACGGTGGGGGAGTAGCCGCAGGTGATTTCAATCAGGACGGCAAAGTAGATTTATACTTCACCGCCAATATGAGCGAAAACAAACTCTTTCTCAATCAAGGAAATCTGAAATTTAAAGATGTTACAAAACAAGCCCAACTAGGCGGACAAGAAGGCTGGACAACAGGCTGCTCGGTCGTTGATATTAATAATGACGGGCGATTGGATATTTATGTTTCTCAATTGGGAAATTATGAAGGCATGGCTGGGACGAATCAGTTATACGTTTGCACTGATGTGAAAGATGGCATTCCAGTTTTTGAAGACAAAGCGGCTGAATATGGCTTGGATTTATCCGGCTTGGCAACACAGGCTGTCTTTTTTGATTACGATTTGGATGGCGATTTAGACATGTTTCAGCTCAACCATACTTTGCACCAAAACGGAACTTTTGGTAAGCGAAAAACCTTTAAAGACCCACACAAATTAGCTGGTGACCGACTGCTGCGAAATGATAAAGGCAAATTCACAGACGTGACAAATGAAGCGGGGATTTTGAGCACAGTGATTGGTTATGGCTTGGGTATTGTTGCAGGCGACATCAATCTGGATGGCTATCCCGACTTATATATTGGCAATGATTTTCATGAAAATGATTACCTCTACATCAATCAGCAAAACGGTACATTCAAAGAAGTACTGACGGAGCAGATGATGCACACCAGCCGTTTTTCTATGGGTGTGGACATGGCAGATTTGAATAATGATGGTTGGAGCGAAATCCTATCCCTTGATATGCTGCCTGCCGATCCTTATGTGCTGAAAACTTCACTGGGAGAAGATGGTTTTGATATTTTTAAATTCAAAATCGGACATGGTTATAACCACCAATATGCGAGAAATAATTTGCAGTTGAATAATGGCAATGGCACATTCAGCGAGATTGCCATGTTTGCAGGTGTACATGCGACCGACTGGTCTTGGGCAGGATTGTTTACGGATTTTGATTATGATGGCTATAAAGATATTTTCATCAGCAATGGCATTCCACGTCGAATGAATGATATTGATTATGTCAATTTTCGACTAGGTGATGCGGATACCAAATTTAAAACAGACAATAACCATTTGAAAGAAGAAGAATTGTCCATCATAGAAAAAATGCCTAAAGTCAAATTGGAAAATAAATTCTTCCGCAATAATGGTGATCTCACATTTACGGATATTCATCAACACATAAAAAACGACAAAACTTCTTATTCCAATGGCGCAGCTTATGCCGACCTAGATAATGACGGCGACCTGGACATCGTGACCAATAACATCGAAGATGCACCTTTTGTGTATAAAAACATGACGATGGAACGGACGGATTTGACAGCAAATTACTTAGCCTTTCAGTTTGAGGGTTCACCTGAAAATAGACAGGCTATTGGTGCGCGGATTGTCTTCACGTACCGGCGACTTCAGTCGCCGAGTTCTAAGGAGAAACGGCGACTGAAGTCGCCGATACGTCAGATATACGAACATTATCCAGTAAGAGGTTATCAGTCGAGCATGGCACCAGGATTGAGCATTGGAGTAGGGGAGAAGGCGGATATTGAAAATATAAAAGTCATTTGGTCTGATGGGACTTTTGAGCTTTTGAATAATGTAAAATTCAATGAGACCAATATCGTAAAATGGAAACCGGGACTTACAAAATTTGATTTCAAAACCTTATCTGCACCAAAGAAAAATGCTTATCAATTTGAAGACATGACTAATCAATCGGGCATAGATTTTCAGCACGAAGAAAACCCATTTGTCGAATTTAATAGAGAAAGCCTCATTCCGCACATGGTATCTTCCGAAGGGCCAGCTCTGGCAGTCGGAGATGTAAATGGTGACCAACTGGAAGACATATTTATCGGCAGTGCCAAACGGCGAAAAAGTGCTTTGTTTTTACAACAAAAAAATGGAACATTCCGAGAAAATACGCCTGCTGTCATTACGAATGACAGTCTGTTTGAAGACGTAGACGCAGTGCTGGTCGATATAGAAAATGATGGAGATTTAGACTTGGTCATCGCATCCGGCGGCAATGAATACCGAGGCAAAAGCGAAGCCCGAAAACAACGCGCTTACCTGAATGATGGCAAAGGCAATTTTCAAAGAAAGGATGTATTCCCTGATGCTTTGCTCACGGCTTCCTGCATATTGCCTGCCGATTATAATGGAGACGGACTCATTGATTTTTTCATTGGCGGGCGAGCGATTCCTTATAATTATGGCAAAACACCAAAATCATATTTGTACAAAAATAAAGGCAATGGTGAGTTTGAAGAAGTGATAGATGAAAAGCTGAATCAGGCAGGACTCGTCAAAGACGGGACTTGGTATGATATGGACGGCGATGGTGATCAGGATTTGGTGCTGGCAATAGAATGGCAACCCATTCAGATTTTTACAAATAATAATGGTCAGTTTGAGCAAAAAAGCATCAACAATCTATCTGGCTGGTGGAATTTTGTCTTGCCTCACGATTTTGATAATGACGGTGACGTGGACATCCTTGCGGGAAATTTGGGGACAAACGCCCGCTTAAAACCCACAAAGGAAGAACCAATCAGATTATACGTCAATGATTTTGATGACAATCAGCAAGTCGAGCAAATTCTGACCTACTATCTGGATGGTAAAGAAATTCCATTTAACAACCATGCAGAACTGATCAAGCAGATGGTCGGTTTGAAAAAGAAATACCTCTATGCAAAAGATTTGGCGAAAGCCAGCATGACAGAAATTTTTGGAAAAGCCAAACTACAAGAAGCCGAGGTACTGGAAGTCAATTACCTGCAAAGTGCTTATTTTGAAAATACTGGCGAAGGTTTTAAAACCCATCCATTGCCTGCCGAATTACAGTTTTCGACCCTGGAGGCTGCTAGACTGCAAGACCTCGACAAAGACGGCAAATCAGAAGTCATACTAGGCGGTAATTTTTACGATTCTAATATAGAAATGGGACGATACGATGCTAGTTATGGGCATCTGTTGTCAATCGGGAAAAATGGAAAAATGGAAATAAATCCACTTGGAGAAGTTGTGGTAAAAGGGCAAACGCGGCGTATCAAAGTGGTAAATGTAAAAGGAGAAGATTATTTAATTTTTGGTAAAAACGGTGCGCCAATTCAAGTGCTGAAAAATGGTAAACGTTGATAGTATCCATGATAAATTCATCTCCCGATGGCTATCGGGAAAATTATTCGCTGTTATGCGACTTGGACAGCTTAACAACTTTGCAAAGTGTCATAGACACGACCTATCTGGTAGCCAATGGTTTCAACCGTGGGCGAATTCAAAATTGTGCAATTTGTTATACTATCGTTTTAATCTATTTTTGATGGCTATAATTGTAATTGTAATTGCTATATTTAATGTCTAAGAACTTACTAAGAGAAACGAACTAAAAACACATTATGGAAAGCTTTCAACTATCAACTATTGATTTCATTATCATGGTCACCTACGCCTTGTTCATCATAGGCTATGGGCTGTACCATGCGAAGCGGAAAAGTTCCGAAGACTACTTTTTGGCAGGACGGAATATGATTTGGCCCGTTGTGGGCATCTCTTTATTTGCGGCAAATATTTCGAGTTCTACATTGGTGGGACTGGCGGGTGCAGCTTATAAGACCGACACGCACGTATTCAACTACGAATGGCTGGCGGCAGTCGTTTTGGTATTCTTTGCCATCTTTTTCCTGCCTTTTTATCTGCGCTCTAAGGTGTACACGATGCCAGAGTTTTTGGAAAGACGCTACGATAGGCGATCCAGATATTACTTCTCTTTTATCATGATCGTGGGTAATGTAATGATTGATACGGCGGCGGCTTTGTATGTGGGATCTATTGTGTTACAACTCATCTTTCCAGGTGTGCCGAGTTGGTTGATTATTGTCATTTTGGCGGCTGCGGCTGCGGCATATACGATTCCCGGTGGCTTGAGTTCTGTGATTCATACTGAAGTTTTGCAGGCGATTTTGCTGATTATAGGCTCTATTGTGCTGACCCTTCTTGCCTTTGGCGAAGTGGGCGGATGGAGTGGCATGATGGCAGGATTGGATGCAAAAGCAGCAGCCGGAGAATTTACCAATCCAGATACTGGAGTGGTGCTGCATAGCGGGCAAGAAGTGCTCAGTATGTTTAGAGGAAGCGGACAAACCTGGGGTGATTTCTTTAGGGGAACAGGGCCTGGTGTAGATGGCTTCATGCCCTGGACGGGCTTGTTAGTTGGTGCGCCGATATTGGGTTTTTACTTTTGGGCAAATAACCAGTTTATGGTACAGCGCGTATTGGGCGCGAAAGATATTAACCATGGTCGCTGGGGCGCAATTTTTGCTGGCTTTTTGAAATTGCCAGTCGTTTTTATCATGGTATTGCCGGGTACATTGGCGATTCTGATGTATGGAGGCGTTGATATTTCAAATATAAATTACCAGTTATCTGATGGCAAAATCTGTCAACAACTCATAGACTGCCCGGATGCTACTTACCCAGTATTGCTCTTTGACTTATTGCCGAAAGGCTTACTGGGCTTAGTTGTCGCGGGCTTACTGGCTGCTATGATGTCCAGTATTTCAGCCACTTTCAACTCTGCTTCCACACTGGTGACCATGGATTTTTTCAAACAATTGCGACCTAATCTGACCAGCGATCAGTTGGTGCGGATTGGTCAAATTACGACACTTGTTTTGGTGGTTTTGGCATCCTTATGGGCGCCACTTATCGGAAAAGCAGGTGGTTTATGGGAGTATTTGCAAAAAGTACTGGCTTATATTTCTCCGCCAGTTGCTGCGGTATTTATCGTGGGGATGTTTTGGAAACGAGCGAATGCCAATGGTGCGATTGCAGCCTTGATATTTGGTTTTTTCATGGGCTGCCTCATAGCTGTCTCAGCAGTATTTTGCACTTTATACGGCGATGAAGCGAATGGTCTGTTTCAGTTTATCCATAGTATTCACTTCTTACACCAGACCTTCTTTCTCTTTGTGCTTTGTATTATTGTAGAAGTTGTAGTCAGCCTGAGAAGTGCGCTGCCTCCAGACGATAAAATACGCGACTATACCTGGAGCAGTGATATGATCGCTGCGGAGACCGAAGAATTGAAAGGATTGCCCTGGTACCAGAATTACCGCATCTTATCTGTTTTCTTATTGATCGCTACGGCTATTGTAGTTTGGATATTTAGGTAGGAAATTCATTGCAATAAGAAAGTTTATACAAAATGAAAAAACAAAATTTAAATTATTGGGTAATTACCGTTGCCTTGGCTGGGTTTCTATTTGGCTTTGATACGATTGTGATTTCTGGTGCAGATCTCCCTATTCAAAAACTTTGGAATACTGGAGAATGGTTTCATGGTACATTTATTATGTCTATGGCACTTTGGGGAACAGTCGTTGGAGCATTATTTGCTGGAATTCCCTGTGATAAATTTGGAAGAAAGAAAACACTTTTTTGGATTGGTATTCTTTATCTGATATCTGCCCTTGGTTCGGGATTAGCACCGGATGCCTATTCTTTTTCCTTTTTTCGTTTTATTGGCGGTCTTGGTGTTGGTGCATCTTCTATTGCTGCGCCTATTTATATATCTGAAATTGCTCCTGCAAAAGATAGAGGTCGTCTGGTAGCTACTTATCAATTCAATATTGTTTTTGGTATTTTCGTTGCATTCTTTTCTAATTACCTCATCGGAAATTATATGGGAGAAAATGCCTGGCGGTGGATGCTTGGAGTAGAAGCGATTCCTGCTACTATATATTGCCTAATGGTTTTGGGCATTCCTAATAGTCCAAGATGGTTATTGCTTAAAGGGAATGACGAAAGCTCCGCTAAAAAGATTTTGCAGCAACTTGACCCGCTTGTTGATGTAAATAAGCGGATTGAATCAATCAGAAACTCGGTGAAGAAAACCAAAGAAAGTTTTTTCTCTGGTAAATATAAAAAACCTATTGCCTTGGCTTTTGTGCTGGCATTTTTCAATCAAGTTTCAGGTATTAATTTCGTTCTTTATTACTCCCCCCGTATTTTTGAAGCGGCAGGAATAGACCAAAGTAATACCTTGATGGCATCCATACCGATAGGAACAGTCAACCTGATTTTTACGCTATTGGGTATGTATTTAATTGACAAAATGGGCAGACGACAATTGATAAGAATTGGTTCAATTGGATACATCTTCACTTTACTTGGCGTAGCCTGGTCTTTTTATACAGGTGCAGAAGGCGTAATCGTGGTTTTCTTCATTAGTGCTTTTGTAGGCGCGCATGCTGTTGGTCAGGGTGCTGTAATTTGGGTATTTATTTCAGAAATATTTCCCAATTCCGTCAGGGCAAATGGAATGTCTTTAGGAAGTAGTACGCATTGGATTTTGGCAGCGATTATTACCATGCTAACGCCAGCGGTCTTAGCTGCTTTTTCACCTGTAACTATCTTTTTGTTTTTTGCTTTTATGATGAGTCTGCAGTTTATTTGGGCACTTACTGTTATGCCGGAAACAAAAGGAAAGCGATTAGAAGAATTAGAAGCTGAATTTATTGATAAAAATTAAAAGAATAAATAAATGTCACGATTAAACGCTATGACTAAGCTGTTGATATTTGGAATTGCCATATTTCTGCTGGCTTTCGGGTGTACTGAAACAAAACAAGAAACTGCAAATCATACAGATTCGATAGATGCTTATCAAGAACCTCATCGTCCTCAGCTACACTTTACACCTGCGGCTAATTGGATGAACGATCCTAATGGAATGTTTTACTATGATGGGAGTTATCATCTTTTTTATCAATATTATCCCGATAGTACAGTTTGGGGTCCGATGCACTGGGGGCACGCTGAATCAAAAGACTTAATACACTGGAAGCACCTCCCGATTGCTATATATCCCGATTCAATAGGTTGTATTTTTTCTGGGGGCGCGGTGGTTGATGTCAATAATACTTCAAAATTAGGCACAGCAGAACAGCCTCCTATCATTGCAACCTTTACACATCACGACTTTAAAGGTGAAAAAGCTAAAAGTAATGATTTTCAGAAGCAAAGCATTGCATATAGTTTGGACGGTGGGGATGAATGGTTAAAATATAAAGGCAATCCTGTTATTCCAAATACAGAAAAGATCAAAGATTTTAGAGATCCAAAAGTCGTATGGCACGAAGCATCAAAGCAATGGATTTTGGTCTTAGCAGCCTATGATAAAGTAAAGTTTTATGCTTCGCCTAACCTAATTGATTGGAAGTTTATCTCTGATTTCGGCATCGAAGGCGATAATCGTTTGTGGGAATGTCCGGATTTATTTCCAATGAAAGTTGCTGGAACTAACGAAGAAAAATGGGTACTCATTGTAAGTATTCAAAAAGAAGCACCAAATGAAGGCACGGCTACTTCTTATTTTATCGGCGAGTTTAACGGAAAGGCATTTGAATGTGAAATTGAAAATCAAAAATGGCTGGATTGGGGAACCGATAATTATGCTTTTGTCACTTGGAATAATGTACCTAAAGAAGACGGTCGAATACTTGGAATTGGATGGATGTCCAATTGGCAATACGCTCAGATTGTACCTACAGAAAAGTGGAGGAGTGCAATGACTTTGCCAAGAGAATTGAAACTAGTTAAAAAAGCTTCGGACTATGCTTTACACAGTTCACCTGTACAGGAATTTCAAACATTAAGAGGAAAATCAACCGTTTTTGATGAAATGAATATTGTCGGAGAAAAGGTTTTAGAAGGTTCATTTCCGGTCTCTCAGTCGGAATACAATTTTTCAATTGATGTAGAAAAAACAACAGCGACCACATTTGGCGTTAAACTTCAAAATAATTTAGGTGAAAGTCTATCGGTTGAATTCGACAAAAAGGAGAAAAAAATGTTCGTGGACAGAACAAATTCAAGTAAGAATAAATTTTCAGAAGAATTCTTCAAAAATATTCATGCTGCCCCAATTGATTTTGAAAAAGAAAAAATGGATGTGCGTTTGATCATTGATGCAGCATCTATTGAAATTTTTATCAATGGCGGAGCATTGAGTTTTACAAGTATTTTCTTTCCTTCAGAAAAATTTAATAAAATCTCTTTAGTTTCCGAAAATGGAACATTTAATATCGTTGATTCTAAAGTACATGCTTTGAATAGTATTTGGAGATAAAAAGAGCTAAAATACAGCAATTCTCAATTTGAAAAAATAAGCAATATTGATGATTAACATGTTTGTAGCAATAATGGCTAAAATGCTGAATTGTCCCCTTTGGAGGGGGCGGAGGGGGTGGGCAACTGAGTGAAATTGTCCAAAATCCACCCCCTTCACCCCCGCCAACGGGGGACAAAAAGCCAAATTGAGAATTGCTGGCTAAAATACTCCAATCAATGTAAATTATTAACAATGAGCGTTTTACTTAATCACCCAGTTTCCTAATCCCCCAATGTCCAAAGTCGAGTTCCTGAGGTTATGCAATTTTTTACTCTACATGAGAAAAATTTAAAATCATAATTTGTTGGTCGTTTTCCTCTAAAACTCGCCTTGCATTTTGGAAATGCAAGGCGAGTTTTAGAGAAGGTTCAGCCGATAATTTCAATTCATATTATCAAAAATATTTTTTCTCATGTAGAGTAGCAATTTTTTAAAAACTTATTAGAAAATAAAAGTTCAAAATGATTGGACTCAGAATTATTTATATCTTGAATATTATTGTAGCTGGTCAGATTGCAATTTCAGCAATTTCAAATCCAAAGACGGCTGCAATGACGACATTTGGCAATGCTTACCAACCAACAGAAGTTATTAAATTAGTTGGCTGCTTGTGGTTAGGAATAGCTGTCTTATCAGTATTAGGTTTATTTAAGCCGATTACATTTTCTCCAGTATTACTAATCCAACTTATATACAAAGGAACTTGGTTATTGTTAGTGGCTTTACCTGCAATAAGAAATAATGAATTGTACCCAAAAACAATGGCAATCTTCTTTCTTGTTTGGATAATATTTCTACCATTTGTAATTCCTTGGAAATCATGGATGAATTAAAAAAAGCCAGCAGGGAATTCTAAGTGTCAGTTTTAATCGTAACCCAAGTTGAAATAGTAGCCCCCAATTTTACATTTTCACAGCCTGTACTATTCCTTAATAATTTTTTCAATCGAAATGTTTGAATTTGAATTATTCTTGACTAGTATGAAGTACATTCCCGAAGGTAAAGTACCGATATCGATTTCACTTACAGAATATGAGTTTGGTATAGTCTCATATACATTTCCCATAACATCAAGGATTTGGATAGTGTAATTCTGTAGGTTTCCTGAAACAGTAAATATTCCTTGAGTTGGATTAGGGAATACTTCGATGAAATCATCCCCTGCAAATATATTAATAGTATTGGTCACCGTATTGTCCTCATAATACATAAAACCTTCACCACTAAACCCAATAAATAATCGACCTGCTTGAAATTTATCTGCCTCAAAAACTACTGGTCTATCATACTTATTTCCAGGGTATAATCCGATATAATCCCAGGTTTGGAGGGAGTCTTTGCTGACATAGTATCCTTCTACTGAATTGTACTTGCCATAATAGTAAACGGCTGGGTAGCTTTCTCCGGCGTAATTTTTCCCAATGGAAAAACTAACAACTTCATCTGTGCCAGGCACTTCAGCGAAGGTGATTCCGCCATCTGTAGAGTGCCACAAACCTGACATTAAAAACTTAGCTTGTTGAGCACCACCCGCCCAAAAAAGATGTTCTTCTTTATTAGGGACGGCCTCCAGCTTTGCATTGAAAGTATAGGCATCTAACACCGATGATATCTTATTCCAATTAGCTCCACCATCTATAGATTTAAATATTGCACCTTCGTCTCCTTGATCATAAAAGTAGAATGTATTACTTGCCACCTTATCTGCTGTTAATGGTAGCGTTTCAAAGAATTCAGCATAGATGCAGCAGTTAGCACTTACATCAGGAATTGTGGCTTGTGTCCAAGTATTTCCTCTATCAGTTGTATAGTATGGCAAACGATTGTTTACAGGCATCCAGACCATATTATCATTATCATTTGCACTAATGGCAATTTGTCCATAAAGCTTATCAAAGATCGGATCATTACCAGGTAGAGAGCCAAACTTTGTCCAAGTCAATCCACCATCTTCTGTATATCCACTATTCCTTGATTCATTATCAAAACAGCAAAATCTACCATCTGTTATGATTGCAGCTACAAAGCTTGGATTATTAGGACTCTGATCCATATCCCATGCAGAACTGAATCGTGAAGAAGGCTGATGTTGATCAGGATAGACTTCATAATCTGTATGCTTAAATATGCCAAAATCCCAATGAGAAGTCAACACCGAATTATCTGGAAAAGAAATCAAATCATTGGATACAAGATGCTCTTGATCAACTGAATTTTCTTCCCATGTCATCAGTCCGTCATCTAAATCATCTGAGGTATAGACGCCAGTCCCCATGGAAATCCAGAGCTTACCATTTTCGATAGGATCAAATTGAACTTCGCCAATAGTATAGGCATTTGACGCTGTCCATTCCATCCAGGGGATATTGTCCGCATTTCTCTCATTTGTCAAAGTCGTCCAAGTTGGGTTGGAAGCAGATAGATTCGTTGTTCGTTGGATAACTTCACTGAGTTCAGCAAACATAAAGGCACGGTCTTCATCAAATGGATCTACAGCGATATCGAGGTAGTCCTCTCCATCATTTATGTCATACTTATGATTCCAATTTGTATTATCATATTCCCACATTCCAAAACCACCATAGGCATTATCAAGATCTCTACCAACTACATAAAGTTTTCCATGAGCCACTTCTACATCAAAGTAATTCGGATTAGATATAGGGAAATTTAAAGTATTCCATGTAACTCCAGCATCATTACTCATGTAAATATCTTCAGTATCAGGAAAGACATAAATACGATTGGTTTTGCCATTAGTGGAACCATATATAGGATCAAAGGCAATTGTCCTAATGCCATTTAAATAAGATCCTTCAGGTATAATAGTCGTGCTAACAGTAGACCAGGTATTACCACCATTGCTTGTAGTTTGTAGCCCTAAAAATGAACTTCCAAAGTATACCACATCTTCGTTAATGGGGTCAACTGCCAATCTTTCTCCTGCAAGCTTTGCTTCACTTGTATTCGGATGAAATTCTTCAAAATAGAAAGTGTCTACACCATCAATGATTTCTATATCGACAGCCTCTAAATAAGATGTAGCAGTCCAATTGTCACCTTGATTATCAGAAAAGTAGATTTTGTCAAAAAACGCCATGTAAAGTTTCTGATTATTAGAAGGCGCTGAAACGATACTTGTAACTCCTTCAAACCGCTGCCAATCTACATCACTTGATGGTATAGAATTAGAAGTTACAAGTTGTTCCCATGCGTTAGTAGAACTGTTGTACTTATAAGCACCACCCACGTCGCTTTTTGCAATAATGGGTTCTCCACTTGGATGAATATGCATCCCAGTAATCCACCCACCTGCGCCTGTCTTCAAGGTTTCCCACGTTTGGGCATTCAAATTACAACAAATCAAAAAGAAAATTAATTGATAAAACCATTTCATGTTTTTATTTTTTTATTGAAACATTTATTTTTCAAATTTGTTTGCGCAATAAAAAAAATCTAAAAATCAAATAATTTTATGAGTAGCAAATTTCATTTTGTCTTTATAGCCTTTTACTCTACTACAATTTCCTTAAGGACTGAATACCATAAAGGGCTGGTTATTAAATGTATCCAGCCCTTTATGTATTAAAAGCATTCATTTATTCCAGCCCAAAAATATTAATAAGCCTTTTGTAAATCTATGAATTTAATGTATTTTTGGTTTCACAATAACTTCAAAGCCTGCTTTCTGTATTGAGATTTCCTTGGATTTGGTATTTGAAAAGGGAATATATGTATGTTTTATTGTGGGTGTTGCTTTAAATTATTTGGGGAAACGGAATATTACGTTGTTAAAGGAGTTCGCCACTATTAAAAAATAAAACCAAATGAAAAAAGAATTAATTTCGATATTAAAAAAACCTCTAAGTAGACTTTTAAATGGATTTGAAAAGGAAGTAATTCAATTTGCATCAAATCGTATTTTGGAGTATCAAGTCGAAGAATATAATAGAAATTCATTTGTCAAAACGATAATCCATCGAACGGAACCTGTTCAGATAGATACAATCTACCAACCTCTCTTTGTTAAAGAACCAAATGTATATGATGAGAATTTTAGAGACATAAGAATCCGAACCGAAGATGTTGAGGAATTGTTTAAAAATCGGCAATTTATAACAATAACTGGAAGTGCAGGAAGTGGCAAAAGCATGTTGGTGAAGAAGTTATTTTTAAGTACTGTTTCTCAAAAAAAGAAAATTCCAATAAAGGTAGAACTAAGGTATTTAAACGAATTTGAGGGGGGACTGAAAAACTATATTTTTGAAGAGAAACTGAAATTTGAAAAAATAGCTACTGATGATAACAAAGTCAACCGATTACTTGAGTCAGGAAAGTTTGTTTTCTTCCTAGACGGCTATGATGAAGTCAGTTCATCAAAGAAATTTATGGTAACAAGACAAATAAACGATTTTGTAAGAAGATTCAATAGAAATTCATATTTACTAACATCAAGACCGTTTACAAACATTGAATTATTTCCTATGTTTCACAATTTACGAGTATGTGAATTAAGTCAAGAGGAAATAGAACAATTCATAGACAAACAAATTCCTGAAAATCAGAAAGAACTAACTAAAAAAATAAAGGAGGCGATAAATAAAAAGGAGAATAGAACATATCATTCTTTCCTTCAAAACCCATTGCTGCTATCACTTTTCATATTAAGCTTCCAATCATACGCAGAAATTCCGCAATACAGATCTTCTTTTTACAGACAAGTATTTGACGCTCTATTTAGTTTACATGATAGTATGTCGAAGTTGGCATTTGTTAGAGAAAAAACTAGTGGTTTAACAAAAGAACAATTCGAAGAAGTCTTAGAGACGTTCTCTTTTATTACTTTCTTGAATGAAATGTATCTTTTTAAGAAGGATGAAGTTATAATTTTATTTGATTACATCAAGGAAAATAAAAATGAAATTAAATTTGAAAACGAAAAATTATTAGAGGACCTTACTGTTGCTTTAGCAGTTATCACAAAAGAAGGTTTGGACTACACTTTTCCTCATAGGTCGTTACAAGAATACTTTGCAGCAAAGTATATTGTCGACTTAAATGAGAGTAATAAAAAGGGAATTTACTCAAAATTGGTAGCCAGACTCACTAATTCATCCCGGTCAGATTTATACAATTTTTGTACTGTACTCCGAGAAATAGACAAGAAAGACTTTTTTAATTATCTCGCATCTCCATGTATGTTTCATTTCAGTGCTAAATTTTCAAAAGAGAAATTAGAATCTTTCGATAATCAAACATTGTTTGAGCTCTTTTGTATTGACTTCTTTGCAATTGATATGTTTATCTGGCATGAGGAGGACTATGAACCTCTGAAAAAAGAGGAAAGACATCTCAGAAATGAGCTTGAAATTATGCATGAAAAATCCAGAAAGAAAGAAATTTCAAAAAACGATTTCAAACTTCAATTCGATGATTTAATTTCAAAGAAAATAAAGCCACATATGATTAAAGTTGCCAATTACATTAATCAGAAAGAAATAGAATATTTTGATTCACTTACGAAGAATAATCGAGGTGATTCAAAAATAATAAATATAATAAAGTGAGAAACAATGGCGAATATGGTGTGTATGCCGTATATGCGGCTAAACGCCCGCACGCCGCATCACACTAAACGTTGGCTAAAATTAATACACAATTACATGAGTTTTTTTAAAAAAATATTTGGAATAAAAGGAGACACAGATCAAAAACCTGAAACGGATAAGAAGTTTGAAACGAAAAAAGAAACTAATCAGACGTCATATGATAAAATACCTTGGATGACTGAATCACGACTCCATACAATATCTATTTGTCTTAAGGCGGGATTTAAACCTGCAAGTTCTCTACCAACAGAATTGAACAGACAATTACGACCTTCTGTCGAAATAGCGAATAGATTACATGCAATAAAAGCATTAGTTATTTGGCTTATGGTTCCACAAGAAAATTTACCAAATGAAAAAATTCTAAACTTTGTTGGGCAAAATAATCTTGAAGATTTTATGTCCGAAGACGAAAAAGCAATTCTAAGCTTATCAAGAGACGATGAAGAAGCAAGAAATTCTATTGGATGGAAATTTGAAAATGCTTGGCCACTAGCCTGGTATTTTGGTTATGAAGAACCCGGCATATTAGGACAAATGATGACTGGTGAACAAATGCAAGATATTTTGGTGAATCATACATGTCCACTTGATGAAAATGTAAAAGAATGGATTGAGCAGAAAGAAACAATTTCAGAAGAAAGCCTTATTAAGAAAGAAGATTTGTTTTATTGTTTACACAATGCAGTTAGGAGTGCTCAAATGGGGCAAGATACAGTTCCTAGTGGTTTTGACCCCATTGGAAATGGTGGCGTTATTCATGAACGTAGACATTCCCTAACTTGGATGTTATCTAAGGATACAAAATGGGAAGAAACGGACTTAAGTACTTAAAATAAACGGCAGCCAATTAGGCAAACGCATCAAAATTATTTATTTTAAAACAGGCGAATATGGCGAAAAACATGTCGCAGCTACGCAGCTAAAATGCTGTTGGTGGGCTATTTTTTACAAACGTTTAGCATCTACGAAGCTAGTTCAACACTTTTTTTGAAAATACAGCCCCATTCGGGGCGAAATGTTTGTAGAAATTATTGCGAAGTAAAAATTTTAAAAGCCTCGTAGAGGCGACATGTTAAATGTATACGTTTGATGCGTTTGCCCTAGTCGCCAATAAAACCAAACCAAAGCCAGAAACAAAAAAAGAGGCTACCCTTTAGAACAGCCTCTTTCATATAAAAGATAAAGCCAGAAATTTTAGTTAATTCCAGACTGTGTCAATCGACATTTCACCCGGAGGATTTGAGAAATCTCTTCTAGGTCGACATTATAGGGCTGATACATAACGCTATTGTCGGAAATCAGGCGCAATTGAGTCGTCTCATCTTCTTCCTTAATCTGCTGCACACGTTTGGCAACGACCACATCAGTTACAATGACATAGACATTATTATCGCGTAATGGCTCACCGCGTTCCAAAGGCTCACAAACCACAATATCGCCATTGGTAATCGTAGGAAACATACTATCTCCACTGATTTCAAAAGCAATCATATTGCCGGAATAACCTGGAACAGAAAATTTTTGCAAAGAGCCCAGATATTCCGAATCATCGCGTTGCATCGCATACCCTGCAACAGCTTTTTGGGTGACAAGCGTAATATTTCTACGCCCTTCATAACCCAATTCACTCAGCAGATGCGCGGGAACATCTCCATGTCCAGCCAACATTTCTTCACTGCAACCAAATAAATAATTCGCATTGATACTAAATTTCTCAACGAGCTTATTCAGTTGATCAACAGTTATGTTTCGTTTTCCTTTCAGAATACTGTTGATGACGTGGTTGTAAGTGTTCAGATGTTTAGCAATATCGGATTTGCCTCGAATAAGATTGTTTTTTTCTAAATAGGCATAAACGTCTCTAAACTTCTGATTTACAATGTTATCTATAAAATTTGACATAATGTTGAAAAATTTTGTTTCAAAAAAATTTGACTTTTAAAACAAAAAGTTTTAAAATTGCGTTGTAGTAATGAACAAGAAACAACAAATAAGTGTTAATTCTGCCGTAAATATACAAAAAGTTTCGGTTAAAACAAAAAAATTATGCATCGGGACAATAATGATAAATTAGTCGTAAAAAAATACAAACTAAAGTCAAACAATAAACTTCAAGACGTCAATCTGAAAAAACTCCTATTGATGTTGCTGACTTATCTGTACGCGCTTATCCAGACGAATGTGCTAAAATTTTGGCAATTTCTTCGGGGGAGTGGCATTCCCTGGTTTAAGCTGTCTTTTATTTTTATTGTGGCTTATGTATTGTTCACAAGAGACATGAACTTTAATTTTTCGCTGAATGCACCCATGAAAGCTGCTTCAAATAGTGAGTTGCCAGATTATAAAGCGAGCCAAATGTCTTTTAAATCAGAAACGGCAGTCTCCACTTTTAAACGAGATCCCAAAAAAGAAGCTTATATCAAACGCTTCAAATCCACTGCAATCACGGAAATGGAAAAATTTGGTATTCCAGCAAGTGTCCAGATGGCGCAGGCTTTGATAGAAAGTGCTGCAGGAGAGAGTCGATTGGCGACGCAAAACAAGAACCATTTTGGTATTAAATGTTTTTCTAAAAAATGCAAGAAAGGGCATTGTGCTAATTTCTCGGATGACCACCACAAAGATTTTTTCCGCAAGTATAAGTCGGCATGGGAAAGCTGGCGCGACCATAGCCACTTCATAGCGGAAGGCAGGTATAAAGACTTATTGCCTTATAAGAATGACTATAAAGCCTGGGCGAAAGGACTAAAAGCGCATGGTTATGCGACTGATCCGGCTTATGCAGAAAAACTGATTTCCATCATTGAGAATTATGGCTTGGACAAATTGGATAAGAAATGATAAAAAAATACAAGGAAATTGTAACAACCTTCACGATAATCAGTTAAATTTGTATATCATCCATTTCATAAAATTTCCACATGACCTATTTTAAACTCATCCTACCTGTACTGTTTGTATTATGTACAGCCTGCGGGCAAACTGTTGAGCCTGTGCCACAAAGCGATGCCGATGTATTTAATAAGTCAGAAATGGCAGGCTTTTTTGTCTCTAATGATTTTCCCGATGTAGGCACACAAATCCGACAAGCACGAGAACGCAAAGGATTTACACAGTCCGAACTGGCAAAAACGCTTAATCTGACAGACAAGAATATCAATAACATCGAAACCGGACACGCTATTCCTACCCGCGATATTATTTTTGAAATACAAGACGCACTGGATTGCGAAATCGTACTGGATGCCTTTTAGTATTATTCTCCCATTCATTCTCCCATTCATTCATTCTCCCACTCATTAGAAATTACCGAAAGAAAATCAACACAGCGCCAAGCGCAGTCAGCAATAAAATCAGTTGTCGATATTGCTTTTCGCGAATTAATTTGATGAGACGAATGCCTAGGAAAAAGCCAAGCAGAACGGCAGGCAGTAGGCACAGATTAATCATACAAGTCTCCAACGTTACAGTTTCCCATACAAAAATATGAAAGGGTAATTTGAAGATATTAATCACAAAAAACAACCAGGCTGCTGTACCTATAAATTGCTCTTTGGGTAAACGCATGGCGAGGAAAAAGATATTGGTAAATGCGCCCGCCAGATTTCCAATCATCGTTGTAAAGCCGGCTAATAAACCCACAATCCCTGCAAACCACCATTGATTCGGGACTTTTTTTACGGGACGCTTTTCATTCCAGTACATAGCAAGGACACTAAAAATAATGATAGCTGCCATACCCTTTTTAAAAATAACTTCAGGAAGGTCTTTGCCGACCCAAACGCCTATCAATACACCAAAGACCATCCAGGGCAAAAGACGGAATAAATACTTCCACTGTACATATCGAGTATAATAGAGTACAGCCATGATGTCAGCTGCAATCAATAATAAAACAACAATTCCAGTAGAAGCCCGCCCGCCAAAAACCAATGCCATGATGGTGACAATGACCACACCCATGCCTTTGAGTCCTGCCTTGGCAACGCCCATAATTATTGCTGCAAGTATAGCCAATGACCATTCCCACCAGTCCAGATGAAAAGAAAAGGAAAATTCTAAAAATGATAATGTGTCCAATTGTGTACTAGATTTAGTGAGGCTAAAAGTAAGCAACCCGTATGGGAAAATTTCATATTTTATAATATCTTTTTATGATTTTTTTAGAAAAAATAAAATATTTTTATTGACTTTAAAAACATTTTGTTTTATATTTGCATTGCTTCAACACTAAATAGAAACAAAAAATATGAAAAATCAAAAATATACAGATAAAATAATTCCTTTTTTGAAAAAGAATTGGTTCACGCTTTCTTTATTGACAATTGTATTGACGGCTATGATAGGGAAAAACCTGAACATTGATTTCCGTCTTCATGCACCAGAGCGGGTAGAAGAGGAAACACCAGGAACCGTAAAACCCTTATTACACAAACCTGAAAAGTCAATAAAAAGACCATCAAAAATAACAGAAACTGATGTAGCAATCAAAAGTAGTCTGACAAAGACCAGTATGCTGTCCATTTTCGACCAGCAAGCAGAGGAAGTACTGCCAGAAGATGCTATGCCCGTGATGGCGTCAGAAGAAGTCGTCCGATCATTTATCCGTCGTTTTGCAAAAGTAGCAATCGCTGAGATGGATAAATATCGTATTCCTGCTTCCATCACATTAGCACAATCCTTATTGGCAAGTCAGGCAGGGACAGGCATCATCGCACAAGAAGCGAATAACTATTTCAATCTGGAATGTGGAGCAGCATGGACGGGGAAAACAGAAAACTATGATGGAACCTGTATCCGGCAATACGAATCCGCCTGGCAGTCTTTTCGCAACCATAGCCTCCATCTGTCCACAGAAAATTTCCAACACTTGACGAACTTAGATCGAACGGACTACGCTCGCTGGGCAAAAGGCTTGGAACTAGCAGGCTACTCAACGGATAAACTTTATGCAGAAAAATTAGAACGTATCATCAGCCTGTACGATCTCCATACTTTTGATGAAATGGATATTAATACAATTGCTGGACGGTGATTGTATTAATTTAATCGCTCAATTGCCAGTTCGTATTGTAAAATAGGTTTTTCTTTAAGGAAACGTGTGACCACCATTTTACGGTCATATACCGAACATTCCAGATAACAGCCCTCTCTTGCAGAACCGGAGACAAAAGTAGGAATGGATTTAGGTTGCACATTTGTCCGCCCCACAGAAGTGCCATCCCAGGGTAAATAGCAATTATCACAATCCTGGCAATTGTGGGCATGCCCAGAGAAAATGGCAATGACATTATACGAGGACAATACCTCCCAATATGCTTGGCGTTGTTCAGTAGTCCACCATTCACTTTTGGGGTTAATTTGACCGTCTTCGCCAATACCTCTGGAAAAATTGTCGAAACCGTAATGATGAATTAAAACTACTGGACGCCCAGTATCACCAACATATTTAATTAGATCTTTTTTGAGAAAAGTAAAGGCTTTAAAAGGGTTTTGTATCGTTTTTCGGGGAACTGGTTTGTCTCCTGGAAATAAATTTAACTGAACGAAATGTATATCATCCCAATCCCAGGAATAATGGATGTTAGGAAAAGAGGAATTAACAGGAATCTCTCTTTTTTTGGAACGAATATAGTCAAAAAGAGCTAGTGAACCTTTATTCCAACCAATAAGTTCCTCGTCCATCATCTCAGCAAAACCAAAAGATTGATTGGCTTTTATATCAATAGGGATATCAGGTAGTCGATGAAAATCGTGATTGCCTAGTCCTTCATAAACTTTATGTGAGATGCCGTCCACAAATTTTTGATAACGCTCAAACTCACTGAAGTAACTATTATGCGTAAGATCACCAGCAATCAGCAATCCACGAAACGGATCGCTGTGTACTTTTTGCCTTATAATACTGGAAACTTCATCTGCGTCAGTACTGAGTTTGCCATCAGGGCTCATAAAGTTTTCATCATACTGCGGGTCTGCAGTTACCAAAAAATGTACGGATGGAAGCCGCTGGATTTTGTTACTAAACCATGAAGTCTGAATTGGAGAAGCAGTTAGGCATTGCTTTGTTGCCATGTTCTTTTTAGGTGCTTCCTGACAAGTCCATCCTGCAATAATAGAAATACCAGTCAATAAAAAAAATGAACATTTTATGCTTTTTCTGTCTGAGATTAGCATTTGAATGATTTTAATGAGGGACCAATAATTAGATTATTTCATATTACTTAATTTATAGATTAAGTAATATGAATGAAAATATACTATTGATAGATAGATAAAAAAGTAACGATACCTAACAAGAATTTAGTATGCGAATATTAATACGATTGCGGGACGGTGATATTGGATAGCAAGACTTTTATGCATTTTTCAAGATTTTTATGTATCTTGAATACTGAACTAAATCAATATACATGACGGTTCATTTAAATAAAAAATTAGTTGATGAAATTCTGAAGTCTCCGCAAGCTCCGGTTGTCTTACAAGAGGTACAGTTGGCATTGGATGAAGAAAAACAACGTCGAGAGACGTTTTATAACGACATTAGCGAACAAGAAAAAGTAGAGTTTATCAATGGAGAAGTCATTATACACTCGCCCGTAGCGAATCGCCATGGCAAAGCAGTAAGAAATCTCAGCTCTTTGATTCATAATTATGTGGCCATAAAAAAACTTGGTTATACTGGAATTGAGAAAATCTTGATACGCCTGACCCGAAATGATTACGAACCTGATATTTGCTTTTTTAAACTTGAAAAATCCAGAGAATTTAAAGAAGATCAATGTCTGTTTCCTACTCCTGATTTTATAGTAGAAGTGCTATCAAAAGGTACTGAAAAAAGAGATAGAGGAATTAAATTCAAAGATTATGAAGCGCATGGTGTAAAAGAATATTGGATGATCAATGCAGAAAAGCAAACGGTAGAGCAGTGTATTCTTGAAAATAATATTTATAGATCAGCTATAAAAACGAATTTAGATACAATAAGTAGCATAGCTTTATTAGGATTTGAAATTCCAGTTAAAGCTATTTTTGACGATATTGTAAATGTAGAAACATTAATGAAATTGTTGGCTAAACGGTGAAATAAAAAAAGCCTTCAAGCAGATATTAAAAACATCAGATTGAAGGCTTTTAAAAAGTTCACTTTTCCAGGTAAAGGTGGACTATTCAATTCATCATTTATAGTTCATCATTCATCGTTATAAATAAATCTCTCCACCACTTTCCACAAACTCCTGCGCTTTTTCTTTCATGCCCTCTTCCAGTGCCTTGGCTTCTTCCAACTCCTTTTTTGCAGCATACTCGCGTACATCCTGCGTGATTTTCATGGAGCAGAACTTTGGGCCACACATAGAACAGAAATGCGCAACTTTTGCATTATCCTTTGGCAAAGTCTCGTCGTGAAACTCGCGGGCGGTATCAGGATCGAGCGAGAGATTGAACTGGTCATTCCAGCGAAATTCAAAGCGGGCTTTACTCAAGGCATTATCCCGAATTTGTGCGCCAGGATGTCCTTTTGCGAGGTCAGCAGCATGAGCGGCTATTTTATAAGTAATCACCCCGTCTTTCACATCTTTTTTATTGGGTAAACCCAAATGTTCCTTAGGCGTCACATAACACAACATCGCACAACCAAACCAGCCAATCATCGCCGCACCAATACCTGATGTGATGTGGTCATAGCCAGGCGCAATGTCGGTGGTAAGTGGACCTAAAGTATAGAACGGCGCTTCATGACATTCCTTCAATTGCTTTTCCATATTTTCCTTGATGAGGTGCATCGGAACGTGTCCAGGACCCTCTATCATCACTTGCACATCATGCTTCCAGGCAATTTTGGTCAGTTCGCCCAAAGTTTCCAATTCTGCGAACTGTGCTGCATCATTGGCATCAGCTATAGAGCCGGGGCGTAGTCCGTCACCTAAGGAAAAGGCAACATCATAAGCTTTCATAATCTCACAAATCTCCTCAAAATGGGTATATAAGAAACTCTCTTTATGATGTGACAGACACCATTTTGCCATAATAGAACCACCACGCGACACAATGCCCGTTACGCGATTTGCCGTCAGGTGAATATAAGCCAGCCGCACACCTGCATGTATCGTGAAATAATCGACACCCTGCTCTGCCTGCTCAATAAGCGTATCACGGAAAATTTCCCAAGTCAGTTTTTCTGGATCGCCCTTCACTTTCTCCAATGCCTGATAAATCGGCACTGTACCAATCGGCACCGGCGAGTTGCGGATAATCCACTCGCGGGTTTCATGGATGTTTTTTCCAGTGGACAAATCCATGATATTATCAGCTCCCCAGCGACAAGCCCAAACTGCTTTTTCTACTTCTTCTTCAATGCTGGACGAGACTGCCGAGTTGCCGATATTGGCGTTTATTTTGACCAGAAAATTACGTCCGATAATCATCGGTTCGCTTTCTGGGTGATTGATATTACTAGGAATAATGGCGCGTCCTTCTGCGATTTCTTTTCGGACAAATTCTGGCGTGATGTGGCTCTTCGGTGTGTTCGCACCAAAGCTGTTGCCAGGATGCTGATGTCCAATATCATCCAATTCTTCAATGCGCTGGTTTTCCCGAATAGCAATGTATTCCATCTCAGGCGTGATGATGCCTTTACGTGCATAATGTAATTGCGTAACATTTTGCCCCTCTTTTGCCCGTAAGGGTTTTTTTAAGTGCTGAAAACGCAAATGATTCAAATTAGAATCGTAGAGGCGTTGTTTACCATACGCTGAAGAGATTTCTTCCAATTCTTCTACATCGCCTCTATCCAGAATCCATTGCTGACGAAGTTGGGGCAAGCCCTTCTTTACATCAATATGCATGTTCGGGTCGGTATAAGGGCCACTAGTATCATAAATCGTGACAGGATCATTAGCAACCGACTGCTCTCCATCAGCAAATTTGCTGACAGTTGGTTCCAGACTGATTTCACGCATGGCAACATGGATGTCGTGAATTTTGCCTTTTATATAAACCTTTTTGGAGGCAGGAAAAGGTTTGCGGGTGATGGTTTCTTGTGTCGGTATGGTTTCTATTTTCATAATATAATTGTGCTTGAATTTTTATTTTATCCACCTGCCGTAGCAGTAATAATGGTAATTTTGTCCTGGTCTTTTAACAGATAATTCGACCAGTTGTTTTTGGAAATCACCTGATCGTTGATGGCCACAGCAATACCTTTGGTATTTTCTATGCCATTGCCTTGCAGAAGAGCTGAAATATTCATTTCGGCACTGAGCGGTGTCTCTTTTTTATTGATAAAAACAGTCATGCAGGATTCATTTCATTTCTAAGTTCAGCGGTGTCAAAATAGACCTTTAAAGACTGAATTAGATTATCTTGAATTTCATACCATTCGCTTACAGACAGGCTAATAATTTTTCCGGAAGGTGTAGCAACATCTGTAGAAATCTGAGTTATAATATAGTCACCGTTCTCTATCAATTGATAAATCTTACTGGTCTGTATAGAGGCAAAAAATGCTTGATTGACCTCAACGAAACTAGCCTTACCACTTACCTGAGCCAATGGGCCAGTCAGAAGAACATCTTCCGAAATTAAATCCATCCAGTCATCTGTTTTAGCCAACATACTTTTCCGGAAGGCTTCAAATACCTTTTTCGGTTGATTTTCCATAGTGCCGTTTTTTATTTGATGCAAAATAAGTATATACGTAGGAAAGAGAAGCGGAACGAACATAAGGGCAGAAGGTTCAGATCAACAGGCTTTTCCCTACGCCAGTATTAACTGTGTCAGGTTCAGAGGGTATGTCTCATTCTGGCATCGACCAGAAACCCCTAAAGCGTTTGCAATATACTGGGTTTAGTTGGTTTTATCAAATGTAATAATTTAGGTCGATGGTCTATAGTCCATGGTCGATGGCTGATTTTTAGTATTCAGGTCATTTCAGTATTTCATTTTGCTTTGCAAAATGCGTATAAAGCTGACTAAGAATAGGAGTTTTGTAAAAATTGTATCTATGGACTATCGACCGTGGACTAAACTGTTACTATCAAATTATGTTTATTTGCGCCTCATTCCTTTATCTTTGTCATAAATTCAGACAACATGAGATTATTGATAACATTATTATTGCTGTGTACTATTCAGCCCATTTTCAGCCAGACACCCATTTCCAATCTTGCTAAATACTGGCAATATCGGGACAGACTGGTGAATCAGCCCGAAAAAGGCATACCCGGTTTTGTAGTCGTCGGACTCGGCGAGGGAAAAAGTATCCCAATGGGCGGACGCGACCCGATGGCGAACTGCGAACATGACTGGTGGATGAAACGCGACAAATGTCCATTGGTAAAAGGAAAAGGAAAATTGCAGTGGGGCGACGGCACGATTCATTTGGGCTATTATATTTCTGTATTGGCAACGGAATTGCGACTGCTGAAAGATGCTGGAGAAGATGTATCGGCTACGGCAGAGGAATTATATTATGCGATCATGGCTTTTGAGCGACTAGATGAGGAAGCTGAGCGACGCTTTGGGATGCCGGGGAAAAAGGACGGCTTTTTCATTCGCGATGATGTAAGTATTGATATTCTGAAAGACGAGCAGGGTAAGAACAGGTTTTCTACAGACAAGGTGGATTATACTTGTATAAAATCGGCGGGGGGCTGTGCACCAGCTACGGTAAAGGACGGTTATTTTGTCAGTCAGGATCAGGCGATTAATTTGTTGTTTGGTTTTACCTGTATTAGTGAGTTGATTCCGAATGAGCGTTATAAAAACAAAACCACTTTTGGAGAATTAGCCAGTCAGAATACCCATCGTATCGTGTCTTTTATGCGAAATAATAAATGGCGCATCGTCGGACCCGATAATAAAAAAGCACCCAATCGTTGGGGCGGAGACTGCCGGGCTTTTTCATATAGCATTGCCAAAACAGGTGACCGCATAACGGCAAGCAAATTTCGTAAGACTTACCAAAGCGGACGCTCTAAGGCGATGGGCAAAATGCTACACGGTACTTATGATTGGTTGTTTGGTGTGCAAACACATTATAATCATCCCATGATTTTTTCACTGATGGTCAGTGCAGATTCTTGGGGTAGCAATAAAATGGCTTCCTATTGCCGCAAGGCAGATCAAGAAATGTACGCCCTCGCAGATGCCGTTCTGAATGATAAAAAACTAGGCAAAAGCCTGAATTTTAAAGATTTTGCTGCTATGCTGAATATTGCTCCAGCCACTGGGCCTTGCTACAAGACTCCTGGCTGCAAAGCCCCAGACGGCTGGAAATCCAATAATCGCTGGTTACATACCACACAGCAAAAAGGCAATAAAGACGGTCATCATCAGGAGTGGAATGGACTGGATTATATGATGTTGTACAACTTTTTTCATTTGTATTATAAAGATAAATTGCCTAAGTATCAGTCGCCTCGTTTGCAGTCGAAGAAGTAAGGTTATGCTTCTTGGTTAGCCACGAATGCACGAATCTATTTTTACGTTTTTATCACGAATACACGAATGATATTCGTCCTTAATTCGTGCATTCGTGGCTAATTTCGTTATATTTGAACATTAATTATTAAACTAAACACAATGAAAAACTTACTGATTACCCTGCTTTTAATGATTCCATTACTACAATTAAATGCTCAATGCTATGAACTCGTTTGGCAGGACGAGTTTGACGGCGCAGCAATTGACGGCGCAAAATGGAGCTACCAAAATGGCGGTTGGAACGGCTCAAATGTCCAAAATTGCTACGATCCCGCGAATGCTACCGTTTCCAATGGCTCACTTTTTATAGCATCCAAATACGAACCGGGCTTCGACTGTTTTGGAACACCTGTTGATTTTACTTCCGGTTTTATACAAACAAAAAACAGAATAGACTGGACTTTTGGCCGCTTTGAAGCACGGGTGAAACTGGCTGCATCCAATAGTACCTGGCCAGCTTTTTGGATGAGTCCGCAAAATTCGGTTTACGGCAGTTGGCCGCAAAGTGGCGAAATCGACATCTTTGAAGTCAAAGGACACGATATGAGCAAATCTTATGGAAATGCACATTGGGGCAATAGCCCCGGAGACAAACAGCAGGAAAAAAAGACCTATAATTTTCCCGCTGGAAATGGCGCAGACAACTGGCATGTCTATGCTGTAGAATGGCAGCTCGGACAACTGGACTTTTACATTGATGGGAATCATTATGGAACGATTAATGATTTTGACGAACCCAATGCCACCACCCATCCCGGCCCTTTTGATATTGGTTTTTACCTGCGCCTGAATGTGGCGGTCGGCGGCAACTACCTTACTGCTCCCTGGAATGATGCCAACAACGGCATCAATCAATTACCGGCTGCTATGGAAGTGGACTGGGTTCGGGTCTATCAGGATTTGGGCAATTGCCCGCCAGCAGAGTGCCAACTGGTAGAAAACGGGAATTTTGATAATGACATGAATGCTTGGAGCCTTTTTGAATATGGTTCGGCTACCGGAAATTTATCCCTTACGGGGAATGGCTACGCAAAAATTGATGTTATAAACCCTGGCACGAGCAGTTGGCATCTCGCCTTACGTCAAACGGGTTTGTTTTTGGAAACTGGCAAAACTTACCAGATTAGTATGAAGGCTTATGCGGACGCAGTGCGTAGCTGCCCGATTATTATACATAAAACTGATGGTTCACAATACGCTTATACTGGTCAGTCATTGACGACAAGTCCTACGGTGTATCAGTATCAATTTACTATGAATGATGCAACAGATGTTAATGCAGTATTCAGCCTAAATGCCGGCAACGATTCGCCCGATGTATATGTGGACAATATCAGCATCACAGAAGTTGCAGCAGGCACAGTATGTGACGACGGAGACGCCTGTACAGGCAATGATGTCTATGATAATGCCTGCAATTGTGAAGGTGTTTATGAGGATGCAGATGCCGACGGATATTGTATAGGAGAAGACCCAGACGACAATGACGTCTGCAATCCCGATTTATGTGATTTAGGAAATTGTGAAACTTTGCAAAACTGGAATTTTGATAATGGAACAGCAGATTGGAGTATTTTTGAATATGGTGTTGCGGACGGCAATTTATCCATCCAGCCCAATGGAACGGCTAAAATTGATGTATTGACGGCAGGAACTACTGATTGGCATTTGGCTTTACGCCAAACAGGGCTTTTATTAGAAACAGGGAAAACGTATAAAATCAGACTGAAGGCCTATGCAGATGCTGCGCGTAGTGCTTCGATTATTATGAGTAAACAGGATGGGACTCAATATGCTAATCTTGCACAGGCTTTCACCACGACACCAACGGTCTATGAAAGCCAGTTTACGGTGAATGACGTGACGAATCCCAATGCTGTCTTTAACTTGAATGTTGGCTCATCTACTATAGATGTTTATGTGAGTGATGTAAGTTTGTCGGAAGTTTTCTGTGATAATGAACAGGGGTTCATTAGCTGTGATTTGGATGTTTTTCTGGAAGGTACTTATGATGCTGTGACGGGATTGATGAGAAGCCAATTGCAAGAATATGGATTATTGCCAATGGAACAACCTTATAATACCTTGCCCTGGAACTATGCAGGAACAGAAAATGTTGCTGCGCATCCGGCAGGAGCTGTTGATTGGGTCTTGGTGTCTTTTCGCGAATCTCTGACTGCCGATACTGAAGTTGAAAGGGTGGCTGCTACAGTGTTGGAGGATGGAAGTATTTTTCCCAATATAGAAATATCTGCTCTAAACGGAATCAATTCATTATACATCGTGATAGAACATCGAAACCATCTGCCAGTTATGTCGGCACAAGCGGTCAATATTATTGATAATGTATTGACCTATGATTTTCGGAATACGGAGGGGTATGCTTTGGCAGTTGGTGCAGGACAAAAGCAGGTGGGAAATAATTGGTGTATGTTTGCAGGGAATGTTGACCACTCCAATCCGCTCGGACATGATATAAGCGGAGCAGACATCGGGGCCTGGCAAAGTGAAAATGGTCTGTTTAACGATTATATTGACAGTGATTTTAATCTTGATGGCGATGTAAACGGAGGGGATAAGTCGAAATGGCGTCCTAATAATGGAATATCATCTTCAGTGCCAAGATAAAAAAAGGGCAGGTCGCAAGCGACCTGCCCGTAAGAGGATTGTTTATATATACTTGTGGTATATTCGGAATACCTTATTTATTTTCAGATAAAATGCTGGTGCTTTTGCCTATTTTTTTATCCTGAATCAATAATTCTTTTTCCATTGCTGCTACTTTCTGCTCTGCCTTAAGGATTCTTTCCTCTTTAGCTTTTACTTCAGCAGAGTTAGGATTAGCTGCTTTTTCTCTGGCAACTTTTGCTTTCGCAATTTTGATTTTTTGTTTCATCGTCTGTACACGATCCTTTGAAGCACTAACAGAACCTTTTGCTTTTAGTGTTTTGCTGTGAGCAGCTTTTACCTTTGGATGCTCTTTGTATTTGCCATGTGCATGACCTTTACCAGGATGTGGCTTAGTTAAACCAGGAGCTTTAACTTTACGGTCACCTTCTGGACGTACAGCAGGACGAGTAGGACGCTCTACTGGGCGTACATTGGCTTTTTCACCCTTTACGGCTGGTTTGCTTGGTTTTACCAATTCCACTTTTCCAGGTTTTGCCTGAACTTTACCAGGCTTGACCAATGAAGGTCTTTCGCCTTTTACAGCTGGTCTTGTTGTTTGTACAGGGCGGCTTTGCGGTCTCAGTACTTTACCTTTTGCTGGTCTGCTTTCAAGCGTTGCTTTGTCGGCAGCCTGTAAAGTAGCTTTACCTTTAGTTGCTTTCAATGTTGCTTTTTCTGCTTTTTTGATTTCTTTTAATTCTTGCTTTTCAGCCTTCTTGGCTTTTCCTTGTCCCTGTGCAAAAGCTGTTTGTGTAAACAGGCACAAAGCAAAAAAGCTGAGGGTCATCGTTATTAAATTTAATTTCACGTTTTTCATACTATTAATTTTTTAGTGCAATTAGTTAATTGGTTATAAATTTAGGTCGATGGTCGCTTTATTTTTTAAAAGTCAAGTAGATCATCTACTTCCTCTTCTGTTTGCTGAACTTTAGTTTCTACCGCTTTGATGACTTTGTCCATTTCTGTACTGATAGAATCTACGGTTGAAATAACTTCCTGTTCTGTTGGTTCTTGAACGGTGCTTCCACCGCTATTGTTACCACAAGCATGTAAAAATGATGCCAAAACAAAAAAAACTCCGAGAAAGAGTAGGTTTTTAATTTTCATAATAATTGATTTTTGAAATGATTTTTATTTTTAATTGTTTGAAAATGAATAAACTACAGCGCGTAGTGTTTTAAAATATTTTCCGCTTAAACAGTAAAACCAGCACAAATATAAAGAATAAATGAAGTCCTAGGGCAAGTAATAAGTACAATGCGAAAGGTTTGCCCGTGCCGATAGCATTAGTAAATTGATAAGACCAGTGTGTAGGAATGATGCCGAATAAATTTCCCCAGCCCGGCTGAATGAAAAATGCAGCAATGGGCAGCAATAATATACCATTGATGCCTTTAAAAACAGTCAGTCCTTCTATTTTATTAGTTGCAATAAGAGCAGTCAACAAAATGATAATCGGCACAGGAAGCGCGAACAAGAAAGCAATCAGAAAAGTCTGCCACCAAAATAAATCAATTGGCGCAGCAAATTGTAAGATGACAAAAATCATCATCAGCGTCAGCAAAAACGGAAATAAGATACGATAAGCTAAGTACATATAGGAGGGCAGTGGCGTGACGCGAATAGCAGTCAGCATATCTTCATCCTTTTCATCTAAGGCAACACTGCCAAAAACATAACCCATGACCGTCGCGGTTTGTATACCAACGAAGCCCAATATCAGCGCGTAGTATTCAATAATAATCGGAAAACGAAGAGCAAGGGCAGGAACACCGTATTTCAAGACTAAAAAATTGAGTAAGGGAATCAGCAATAGCAGCACAATCAAAATCTGTTCCCGCATGATGAGGCGAAAATCATTGAAGCTCAGTGTGAGTAGTTTTTTCATTTTTAACTGATTGTGTTGTCGTGTTGATGTGCTTTTTAGACTGACGACTGCGGTCTGACGACCGACGACTATTCAGTAAGACGAGGAAATACCCGTTTGGCTACGATATAATTTCCCATTAACCACAGTAAAAGATAAACAATACCATAAATAATTTTCCAGGTCTCTATTTCGGCGAAAGCCGCCTCCAATAAACACAACGTAGCCTGTGAAGGAATGAGATAAAGCGGCAAAAAATCATCCGTGAGTCCTAGAAAATTGATGATGGGAAAACCCATTGGTATAGTATAAATTCCGAGTTTGATAATGTAGGCATTCAACGTTTTTGCATTGGACACCAAATTGAAACCAAAGAACACAAAAACCAGAGAAGACAGCACCACCGCCAGTACAAACCACAGATAATTGAACCGCCAGCCATGCCCGACAATCGCCATAAGCAATGTGAAAGGCAAAATGATGAGCGTCAGCGCAATGGCTTTTGACCAAAGGTATTGAGCAGGTTTCATCGGCGTCAACACCAATGCTTCGAGTGTATTGGAAGACTTTTCAAACAAGACCAGTGCGCCGATAAAAGTCATACCCAGAATCACCGGATCATTTAAAACCAGAATGATGAGTAGTTTGTCTATATTTTCAAAAGGCAGCAGATAGAAAAGCCCAATATACAGCAAAGTCACAAAAAACATCACCGAAACAATCTGGTAACGCAACTGAAGGATAAGCTCCCATTTTATAGCCTGAAATAACTGCTTCATGATAGACTTTTACCGGTTACTTTGATAAAAACATCATTCAAGGTGGCTTCTTTGGAATGAATGGATTGTATGTCTTCTTTGCCCAATAAGGCGAGGAAATCTTGATTGTCAGCAAGACCATCCAATGGAAAATCCTGACTTAAAAATTTGCCCGTCAGGTACTCTGCATATTCCACGGCTACTGTGCGCTCGCCGTGTATTAGTCGGAGCTGTTTGGGTGATTCGATGAGCGCGATTTTACCATCTATAATAAAGGCAACCTTGTCGCACAGCTCATCCGCATCATACATATTATGGGTGGTGATAAAAATGGTTTTGCCCTGCTTTTGAAGGTCGAGAATAATACCTTTAATATTTTGTGCATTGACAGGATCGAGTCCGCCAGTCGGCTCATCGAAGAAAATAAGGTCGGGATCGTGCAATAGCGCACGGACAAAATTAAGTCGCATTTTCATGCCTTTAGAATAATCGCTGATTCGCTTATTGGCATCTGCTTCCAGTCCGACGAGTTGCAGCAATTCCATCGGATCACGGGTTTTTCCATCGTATAAAGAAGCAAAAAAGCGAAGGTTCTCCAATGCCGTCAGCTTCGCATAATGATTTGGCAATTCAAAGCCCACGCCAATGTGTCGATAATAATCTGCTCCCCAAGTCCGCAAGTCTTTCCCGTGTACCTGAATCTCGCCCTCAAACTTTTTTAGCAGTCGGATGATGACTTTCTGCACCGTACTTTTTCCCGCACCACTAGGTCCCAGAAAACCAAAAATCTGCCCTTTTTCTATGTTGAAATTAATATCCTTAACAGTCGGCTCGGTATTGCTAGGGTAAGTGAAGCTAAGGTTTTGAACGGTAATCATAATTAAATTCAAATTCAAACGCCAAATTCAAGTACAAAATATACATTTAACTTTCTGCAATGTAGTGATTTTGAATGGGAATTCAAATTTAATTTGGCGGGATGGGGCAGTGGCAGGAATAGAGCAGGCGGTTTTTGGTGACTTAAGAGACCGACTGGAAATACCGTACTGACGACTTTAGCCGTCAAGTGAAATAGGCTCCCCCACCTGCTGTCGCAGTTCACTTCGTCATAAGTCCACTGGACTTATGGTTTTCTTGCAGGAAACTGCACTACGTTCATGACGGCTAAAGTCGTCGGTACGGTTAAGTTACCTGTATTTTAGCGAGGCGTTTCGCCCAGTATTTCCTGCATTTTTGCTTTGTCGCGAATGACTTCATAATCCTCAAAGCCCCTGCGAACACCCTCTGCTCGCCAGTCAAAACTATAATTTCCAGTGCCGCCATTGAGTTCTTTGACTTTGAATCCTGTGGCTGTTTTTTCGATAACTGCGAGTCCTTTTGCATTGGCGTCCAATGGCGTGAGTGTCACGGTCATGGTCGTGTGATTGAGTACCAACTCAAAATGCTCGGAAAATTGTATAGTAGCTTCGCCGTTGATAAGTTGGGCAGTACCCCGCTCATAGGCTGCGGCCTCTGGCCCTTCGATACAGGCATACCAGATTTCTTTGTCGGGGCGAGTGGGGTGATCCATGCGGAAGTTTTTTATATTGGCACAGACATTAACATTAGCGCATATATTGTCTGCATTTATAACACCGTCACCAGCACTATTAATAAGCATGTAAGCTTTACTAGTACCATTTGCATCATGAATATAAATCCTTCCGTGATTATCGTTAACTCCCGGATTTGCTCCTATGGAAATATTGTAATTCCCGTTTTCTCCAAATAGATGAAATGTTCCAGCACCGCTTCTGGCAAGACTAGAAAAAAATTGCCCTCTTTGTTCACCATTTTCATCATATACAGACAATCTGCCATGGTTGGAATCTCCCTCAACTCCTGCATTTATATTGAGACTTCCATTTGCTCCGTAGAAATAAATATTTTCCTGCCCATCTGAGGATTTAGTTTTTCCATTCCCCGCCACAGTAGCATAAGGCACAGCCATAATCTGCTGCGTGCCGACATTAGTCCAAGTTCCACCTTGAAATAAATCGACTTCTAGGAAGCGGTCCGCCGTCCGCCATTCTATATTGCTAAAATCGGTTGTGTTGACTGAGCCAATAATGAGGTTAAATAAGCCAAATTCATTAGTTGTTGCAATTTGCTGTTCTGTAAATAATTCTGTTCCTGTTGCACTACCATCAAGGACTTTGAACCTGATATTCACGTCATCATTAACGATAAGTTCTCCAGCAGTATCTCTGGCTACTGCCTGATAATTAATGCCCATCGGCATCTGCCCAATGCCAGGAACTTGTGCATAACTGCTAATGATAATTAGCATAGCAAAAAGTGTTGTGATTATATTTTTCATGCTTGTTTTGTTTTTATAGCTTCCAATCTATTTTCTACTTAGTTATTCAATATTCTTCTGTTCGATATTCGTTATTCTTTAGGTGTTTCGCCCAGCATTTTTTGCATTTCGGCTTTGTCGCGGATAACTTCAAAGTCTTCATAACCTTTACGGACGCATTTGGATTCCCAGTCGAAACTGTAGTTGCCTGTTCCATTGAAAAGCTCTTTTACTGTAAAGCCCTTATCTGTTTTTTCAAACGCTGCCAGACCTTTTGAACTTGCATCATTGGGTGTTAGGATAACCGTCATAGTAGCTGGATTAGCAACTAACTCAAAATGCTCGGAAAATTGTATCGTGACTTCGCCGTTGATGAGTTGGGCAGTACCACGCTCGTAAGCTGCCGCTTCTGGTCCTTCGATACAGGCGTACCAGATTTCTTTGTCGGGGCGGGTAGGGTGATCCATGCGGAAGTTTTTTATATTGGCACAGACAACTCCATTTGCACATATATCTCCAGTAGTATTAATAAAACCAACATTACCTGCATTAACTCCTAAGTTAATTTTTTGTGTACCATCAGTACCATGTATCGTTAGTCTTCCATAATTTCCACCTGCACTATTAAAGCCTAAGATTACATTATTGTTCCCATTATTGCCTTTCAAAACTAATTCTCCTGCGCCGTTATTTGATGATAGAAGCCCTTTAGTTACTCCATTCTCATCTCTAAAAGACATTCCTCCATCATTTAAACTGGTTCTGCCCACTATTGCATTTAAATTGCCATTTTCGCCATAGAAATTCATGCTTTCAAAACCATTTACATTTACACTCTTCCCATTCCCCGCCACAGTAGCATAAGGCACAGCCAGAATTTGCTGTGTACCTATTTCTTGCCAACTGTTACTTTCAAATAATTCAACTTTAAGAAAACGGTCACCAGTACGCCATTCTATATTACTGAAATTCGTTGTATTGATTGAGCCAATAATGGCATTAAACAAACCAAACTGATTAGTGCTTGTTACGTGTTGTTCTTCAAATAATTCTGTTCCGGTAGCACTTCCATCAAGGATTTTAAATCTAATGCTAACTTGTCCATTTTCTATGATTGCACCACTTGCATCTCTGGCTACTGCCTGATAATTAATGCCCATCGGTACTTGTCCGATGCCAGGAACCTGCGCATATAAGCTGATGCTGAGTATTGCGATAAAAAGAGTTGTGATTATATTTTTCATTTGTTTTTGTTTTTATAATTCTGAAAAATTGCCTGCGCTCGCCCTTTATATTCCCGGAAGGGAAACCCTGCCCTTTGTTTAGTAAAATCGTCTTATGTGGGCGGATAGGGGCGTGTAAGGAAAGCCTGTACATTTAGTGTTTGAGTATTTTATACGTGCCGACGAGTTGGTGGTCGGGGGTATAAAATTGTAAAAAATAGACCTGTTCTTCCAGTTGGCTAGTAGAGACTTGGAGCGAACCATTGATCTTGCTTTCCCACAGTTGCTGCCCGATTGGGTTGATAAGTTTTGCGATAAGCTGCTTACCGGGTTCTAACTGAATCTGTAAATAGTCTTTTGTCGGATTCGGATAAATACTGATGTCATAATCTGCTGTACTGATGTCAGTAATCAAAGTGGCACAGTACTCTGGCTGTATAAAACCTTGCGTGAGTGTCGTGCTAGCATTGGATAGGGTGGTCGTTTCTATTTGTCCGCCAAGCGTCCAGCATAGACCGATGCCGCCGGGTGTTTCTCCGTGCATACCACCATTGGCTAATACTTGCGATTGTAGGGACTGGGCTTGTAGTGTCCATGCACACAAAACGAGGAAGAGAGTAATAATTTTTTTCATGATATATTTATTTTGTTATAGTAAGTTACCTTCTTAAAGGTGGTGTGCTTTCTTGTTTTATTCAAAAAAGCCACTCTCCAGAGAGTTGATAACTTCTGGAAGTATTTGATAAATTAAGGGTATTAGAAGGGAGAGGGGGCGAATAAATACTCGAAAGCCTTAGGTATCCGCCCGTAACTAGTTCACTATTGACAATACTACCATCGTAATCATAAAATTGAATAGTATATAATGTGCTATAGTCAAAATTAATAGGTGAATTAGGTTGATAAGAATAATTACCTGGAGACATAGCTTCAGGATAATAAGTTGAAGTAAACAAAGTGGTTGTTCCTTGTTTTATAACTAAATAAAGCTCAGGATAGCACCCTCCACTAGCATCCCAACAAGACGGACCATCAGTGTCAGGAAAATCAGTGAGGTATAATGCTTCAACACGAAAAGCAGAAGGAAGTAATGCGTTTTGGCAATTTTCTCCAATATAACCAGTAGGACATAAACAATTTCCATTATTACAGCTTCCTCCATTAAGACAACTTACAAATTCGCATGGGTCTTCATTTGTAAGTTCACATGTAGAAAACAGTAAAATTGAGCCAATAGAAATAAGTATTAAGTGAAATTGAAAGTTTTTCATAAGTCGAAGATTTTATGGTTAAAAAATATAGGGAGTTACAGGACATTGAACGCCAGTAAAAGTAGTCGATAAATCATATAAAAAATGAAACAATGTATGAGGTGTGGACATGCCTGTATAGTCTGCTGAAAGCAGCCATTTGATTACATTTACATTTTACTAATGGGAATTATAGGTAGGAATAGAGACTTATGGGGAAAAACAAGGGACTTATAGCTTAGGGAAGGAGAATATCGAATATCGAGCAGAGGAATATTGAATGTCGAAGTAGTAAGGGAACAACAGAACCTAAGAGCGAATGCGCTCTAGCAGTTCATGCTTACGGGTACGCGACACAGGTAATTCCTTCTTGTTTGACATTTTGACACTGCCGCCATCGCCTTTGATGTATTTGGAGATATGATTGAGGTTGATGACATAAGAATGGTGGATGCGGCAGAAATGATATTTGGCAAGGAGTTGTTCGATTTCTTTTAGTGGGCGAGAATAGAGGCGGGACTTGGTTTCGGTGCTGAGGTGGACATGCGTATAACTACCATCCGCCTCACAGTAGATAATTTCTTCGGAATCAATAAATTCATAACCTTCCTGTATGGGAAAAGCGATGCGTTTTTTTGGGTTGTTGTGGTCAAGATTGTGTTTGAGGGCTTCAAAATGTTGCTTAAAGTAACTTTCTGTGCGACGAGCGACCAGTCGGTCGACGGTTTCTGTGAGTTCTTTTTTGCTGATGGGTTTCAGCAGATAACCAATGGCACTGATGCGGAAAGCCTGTACTGCATAAGCATCGTGAGCAGTCGTGAAGATGACTTCAAAATCAATATTTTCAATCATTTCCAGCATCTCAAAGCCATTCATGCCCGGCATGTCTATATCCAGAAAAACTACGTCGGGTTGGTGTTTTCGGATGCTTTTGACGCCTGCGATACCTGATTCGCAAACATCTATAATATTGATGTCAGGGCAATTGACTTTCAGTCCCTTGATGAGTGTGTCACGGGCTTCTTGTTCGTCGTCTATGATGATGGCTTTGAGCATGTTTTTGTAGTGTCGATTGGTTTAGTTGTAAATATATGTTTTTTTCTTTTCTATTGATAATTTACGCATGTTTAATCTCTGTTTCCATTACATCTGCCAATGACTCTTCCAAATAAAAAATCATCAACAGTGTGCCAGAATTCGTCTCCACAATCGGGGTCAGCACCCAAGTCACCGCCATCAATATTGTCAATACAGGTGTCGTGTTCAAGACAGTCTAAGCCCCATGCTTCGGTAAGTCGTTGCCACCAATTGTCAGCACAACTTCTTCCACATCTTCCTTTGCATTTCGGGCCGCCTGCCTTTCTATCATACGGTGGTAGTATATTGCCATGTCGGTCATCGTATTCAATGGCATAGCGTTTTCCTTTTTTTACACAAGTTAATCCATCTCTGCGAAGGGATTCAGTGTCAGCATTTTTTGTCGGGTATATATAGTTTTGCGGTGCTTGTGACCAGTATTCTGACAACATTAAAATCGTATTTTCTAATAAAGTGAAAGAGAATATTTTTTCATCGTCAGAGCGCGTAGCGAGTGTATAAGCAAAATGTTCCGACCAGTACATCAGCGCATTCTTTTGACTTTCCGTTAGTTTGGCATTATGACCATCTAGTTCAATCCGCAAATCATCATAAGACACGAGGGCTTCGAGCATATATTCGTCAATTTCAAATTTTAGGAATTGTGCGTCGCCTTTATCTAATATTTCATAATTCATAAGATGATTTTTTATACTGGTTTGCCCCCGAATCATTTTATGGTTGTGAATTTGTATGCCAAGCTGTTTTTGCAGCTTACTCAGTGGTTTTTGACTGCATGGTAAAACTGTCGTTATCAATAATAGACATAATGTTATGGTATTAAATAGTCGACGTTTCATAGGATTCTTTTTAGTGTATTAATGGATAGTAAGAGGAAAAAATACTTCTATTCGAGTGCCTTGTGCCGTTTTATGCTTATCGGTTTTATCCTTGATGCTTATCAAAATTGCTTCACCAATAAGTTTACTGTATTGCTCAATCCTGTTTTGTGCAATGCGCATCCCAAAAGAGGATTCTTTTTGGGTGTGGGTGCTTGTTTGGGAACTGGCTTGTCGTCCTATTCCATTATCATCTATGGCGCAAACAATCTTGTTTTCTTTCTGATAGACTTCAAGGCATAGTTTTTTGTCACCTGTTTTAGGGCGCAGCCCATGATGAATCGCATTTTCGAGATAAGGCTGAAAAACAAGCGGCGGAACGTCTAAAGTATCGGGATCTATGTTGTCTTTTATGCTTATTTCATACGAGAAAGATTGGTCAAAACGTAAGGCTTCCATTTTTAGGTATAATTCACTAACGGCAAGTTCTGCTTCTAATGTGATGACTTGTTTTTCTGAATATTCTAATGTGGAGCGGATCAATTGAGCAAAATATTGCAAATATTCACCAGCCCGATTATTTTGTCTCTTTTCAATCAATCCGCGAATAGAAGTCAGGCAATTAAAAATAAAATGTGGATTGAGTTGTGCTTTGAGAGCTTTGAGTTCTGTGCTGACGAGTTCCCGTTCTACTCGGGTTTTGCCTTCTTGGGTGAGTCGGGTTTTATAACCAAGTGCTGTTGAAAAACAGAGAAACTCGACTAACATACTTATTCGCATGATGCCAACCTGATTGTATTCGAAGCCAAATATAAAGTAGATATTTAAACCGATGTCAGCCCAGAATGTTGCTAATGCTCCCAATATGAGTATCAAAGTACCACACAAGAAAAGGTAAGATAATTTGGTGCCGTTTTTGAGTAGCAGAAAAATGATTGGAACTGTAAAAAAGAGTAATATTCGCCGTAGCTGAATATAGGTGTCATGTACAGTATGATATTCATGAAATATACTTAAAAGTATATGAATTATTAAAGCAAAGAAAATTAGTGATGCTAGAAGAGAAATAGTTCGTTTCATTGCTTTTTTTACAGGGCTGTCAAATTCTATAACAGATTGAGCAAATAAGCCATATAGTAGAATAATAGAATAAGTGATGGGCGGCTCAAATAAGAAATACCATTCAAGTATGTTTGAAAACAAAATGTGTTGTGTCCAGTCTTTTTCATAGCTTTGCAAAAAATATAAACTTACTACTAATAAGTAAAGAGCGTAATAAAGATAGGATTTGTCTTTGTGCAGTAAAAATTGCAAAAAGGTAAATATGGATAAAAAGAAAGCAATATTAATGAAGATAAGTTCAAAAATTCGGGCAAATGAATTATTCAATTCACTGGTTTCAAATGTTTTATGGTTCAAACTTTTAACCAAAACAGGAAGAGGACAATAAATGAAGTATCTGCGATGTTTAATAAATAATTCTATCTGTTCGCCTGGCAGTAATTCAAATTGGAAACAATTATTGGCGAGTAAAAAATTTCTGTCTGTAGTATTGACTAGTTCACCGGTCTTTGTTCTAGTGATTCTTCCGTTCTGAATAATGTGTACTTCATAAACGTGACTTTTATAAACTTCCATTACCCAGTTTTTGGTAGTAGTAGTTTTGTTTTGTACTGTAGTATGCCACCAGTAAGAATGAAAAGATTCAAGAGATTTTCTCGCTTTACATTTGTACATTTGCTTCAAATCAGCCGCACTACCTTTATTAAATTGCTGGCGTACTTCATCTAAGGTCAAGTCATTGTTTTCATCAATAAGCGTATGTATGTGTTCAATCGAATTGACCTCATCCAACAAAATATTAGGCTGAAAACCACCCACTTCATTTTGGGCAAAAGCTCCTAAGTACATACAGCAAAACGGTATGATAAAACAAATTTTTCGGATTAAATATCGGGGCGTCATAGTGAAGTATTATTTTACCAAAAATCTTTCCACCACACGCTCATCACCCACCTGCAATTCACAGAAATAAATACCTGTTTCAAAAGCCAATCCACTGAGCAAAACTCTGTGTAGGACTGCCGCTTGTGCTTCGTCGATCAGGCTATGGACTAGTCGCCCTTGCGTATCAAAAATGCGTAAAGCAACTTGCTTTGGTGCGTCTAGTTGATAGCTGATGACAGAATTGGGTGTAGCTGGATTGGGATAAATTTGCAAGCCAAAAGTTGGTGTTTCTGCGTTAGTAATGTCGACAGGTTGAAAGCCGATAAACGTGACGAGATCGCTGCCGCTGTTCGGGATGGCGAGTGTGTCGATACTTTTTGCATAACAAATATCAGCTGGATTGCTGAGTCCGGGCGCGGTGATAACTTCGCTCATGCTGAAATCAGAATTATATCGTGTAATGCGTTGTGGACTCCAGGAAGCGATATAGAAATTGCCAGAATTATCATTGTCAATGCCGTCAATATTGCCGAGACCGGTGGTTTCCAATGTGGTCATTTGATAGCTAACTGGATCGACAGCTTTAATCTTTGCATTGCTGCCCCAAGTGACAAATATTAGTCGGTTATTATCTGCATCATAGACCATGCCATTGGGCGTTTCGACTGTATTGCTGACAATGACTTGCTGGCTTGGATTGCTGAAATCACTGACATCAATTTCGTGAATTTTGTCGGTGCCAAAATCAGTTACATAGATTTTGGATAGTCCATCATTTGCCATGCCATTCAGGAAACCTGCGCCTGGGATGCTGATACTCATGACTTCCATTCCAGTCGTGAGATCGTAGCCTCTGACCTGACTGTTTTTAATGGCAAAAAGTGTATTGCCCATGACTTCCATACCATAATTGGCGGATGCACCGCTACCAAAAAAACTGAGGCTGCCGTCATAGTTTATAGAAATAATATTGCTATTATTGGAGACTAAGAAGCGTTGATTCGCTTCATCGTATTCTACACTTTCTATCGTGTTTAAGGATTGGGCGAAAGCCCCGAAAGTACAGCAAATAAGGATTAAAGTTAGTAGGTTTTTCATGATCTTTTTTGTGTTGATGTGTTGTCGTGTTGTCGTGTTGATGCCTTTTCGCCCAAATAAATTCATTGGCTACCATACTGAATCGTGTCTATGACACTTGACCAGTTAATCCACCGATGAGATAGCGACGGACTACTATTTGGTAGCGTGGAAATTTAAAGGGTGTTCGATTAAAGTATGGAATAGTCGGCAGACGAAGAATTTTATGAAAATTGGTGATTTATCCCTTTAGATATGCCGTATTTCTAAGCGAATTCGTCTGACGACAACGGAGTTTACTCAATCATACTTTAGTCGAACACTACCGGAATTTATTCCTACACGTTAAAAGGTTTTTCATGATTTTGGTTGCGTTGTCGTATTGATGTGTTGTCGTGTTTTTTGAAAAATTGAAATTGCTACTGCCTCCGCTCGCCTCTAGCTCCTGAAGGAGAATCTGCCCGCAGGTGTTGTAATTGAAACTGCTATTGATACTGATACTGATTCTGCCACTGAAACTGCCACTGCTAAAACTTCATACTCAAATTGACTCTGTTTCGTTTGATATCAACTTCCATGACTTTTACTTCGACATGCTGATGCAATTTAACAATATCATTTGGGTCTTTTACAAATTTGTTCGCCAATTGAGAAATATGTACCAGCCCGTCTTGCTTGACGCCAATATCGACAAAGCAGCCAAAATTGGTAATATTGGTCACAATGCCAGGGACAATCATGCCTTCATGTACATCCTCGATGCTTTTAATGCCTTCGGAAAAAGAGAAAGTCTGTGCTGCACCGCGTGGATCGAGTCCGGGTTTTGCCAATTCTTGTACAATATCTTTCAGCGTTGGCAAACCAGTGGTTTCGGTGACGTATTGTTGGATATTGATTTGCTTACGCAAATGTTCTTGCTCAATAAGGTCGGCAACGGAGCAATTGAGGTCTTTAGCCATTTGTTTTACAATAGCATAACTTTCTGGATGAACAGCACTGTTGTCCAATGGATTTTTAGCGTCCCGAATGCGCAAAAAACCAGCACATTGCTCATAGGCTTTTGCACCCATGCGTGGCACTTTTTTGATGGCTGAACGAGACCGAAAGGGGCCATTGTCTGAGCGAAAATCTACGATGTTTTGGGCGAGCTTGGGACCAAGACCTGAAACATAAGTCAGCAAATGCTTACTGGCAGTATTCAAGTTGATGCCAACTCGATTCACGGAACTTTCTACGACTTCATCTAGTTTTTTCTTTAGTGAATTTTGATCGACATCGTGCTGATATTGTCCGACGCCAATAGATTTGGCATCTATTTTTACCAGTTCTGCCAATGGATCCATCAGTCGCCGACCAATAGAGACTGCACCGCGCACGGTTATGTCTTTGTTTGGAAATTCTTCCCGCGCTACTGCGGAGGCTGAGTAAATAGATGCCCCATTTTCACTAACCATAAAGACTTGTACATCTCGTCCGAAATCAGCTTCTTTGACTAGTGTTTCTGTCTCCCGACTTGCCGTTCCATTGCCAATAGCAATCGCATCAATTTTGTATTTGCCCGCCAGGTGAACCAGATCGCCCATTGCATGATGATAATCTTTCTGTGGTGGATGCGGATAAATAGCAGTGTTATAAATCAACTCGCCCTGCTCATTCAAGCAAACGACCTTGCAGCCCGACCGAAAACCGGGATCAATAGCCAAGACCCGTTTTTGCCCAAGCGGAGAAGCGAGCAGCAATTGTCGCAAATTTTCTGCAAAAACCCGAATGGCTTCTTCATCAGCTTTTGCTTTTGAGCTGTTCCGAAATTCGGTTTCGATAGAGGGCTGTAGCAGGCGTTTATAACTGTCTTTTATTGCAATTTCTACCTGTTCGGCAGCAGCAGAATTATTTTTTACAAAAATACGATCCAGTATATCCAAAGCATCGTCTTCGTCAGGTGCAATGCCTACGCGCAGAATGCCTTCTTCTTCGCCACGACGAATAGCCAAGAGGCGGTGCGATGGGCATTTGTGTAAAGGCTCTTCAAACTTGAAATAATCTCTAAATTTCTCACCTTCTTCTTCTTTTCCTTTGACCAGTTTGGCGGTCACTTGGGCATTGCGCTCAAATTGATAACGGACTTTATTTCGCGCCAGCGTGTTTTCATTCACCCATTCTGCTATGATGTCGCGTGCGCCCTGCAAGGCTTCTTCTATATTTTCTACGCCATTTTTCAAAAAAGATTTTGCCCGATATTCCACATCATTTTCACGTTGCTCTATCAGGACTTTTGCTAGCGGTTCGAGTCCTTTTTCGCGGGCTTTGGTCGCACGGGTTTTGCGCTTGCGCTTATATGGTAAATACAAATCTTCCAACTGCGTTAGCGTATCGGCTTGTTCAATTTTTTTGCGGAGTGCATCGGTGAGATTGCCTTGTTCTTCAATGGTTTGTAAAATTGTCGCACGTCGTTTATCTATCTCGATTAGCTTGTTTAACAAATCGCGAATGTCGGCGATTTGTACCTCGTCAAGACTGCCTGTCATCTCCTTACGGTAACGGGCAATAAAAGGAACAGTTGCGCCTTCTTCGAGTAAGGCAATGGTGTTTTCAACATTGCGAGGACGAATGGAAAGGCTTTGAGCGATCTTGGATGTATGGGACATGGACTGATTGGTTTATATCGTAATTTTTTTGTATCTTTATAGAAGCTTATAAAAAGTACTAAAAATTTGCCGAGTTTAAAAACTGGCACAAGTATTGTCTTACTAAGCTTTATAACTGCAAAATAAAAAAAGTTTCATCTTTCTTTTCCGGTCTTGAATGTTTAATCATTCAGGACCTTTTTTATGCTATAATTTCTTGGATTTTTAATCGTCGAGAAAAGCAGTCAGCGGGCTACTCGCATGAGCCTGATTAGAGGCTTTCGCCAATTTAGCTTCAAAAGCGATTCGTCCAGCTTCCACGGCTAGTTTAAATGCTTTTCCCATTTGTACGGGATCTGGAGAAACTGCAATGGCAGTATTCACCAATACAGCATCCGCTCCCATTTCGAGTGCTTCAGCAGCGTGAGAAGGTGCGCCGATACCAGCATCTACCACGACCGGCACATTGCTTTGCTCAATAATGATGCGAAGGAAATCGCGGGAAGCCAAACCCTTATTGCTACCAATAGGAGAACCCAAAGGCATGACCGCATGAGTGCCAACTTCTTCCAGCCTTTTACATAAGACTGGATCGGCATGAACATAAGGCAATACAATGAAACCCAATTTGACTAATTCCTCAGCTGCTTTGAGTGTTTCTATAGGATCGGGCATCAGGTATTTTGGATCGGGATGGATTTCGAGTTTGAGCCAGTTGGTTTCCAGGGCTTCGCGGGCTAGTTGAGCAGCAAAAATAGCTTCCTTCGCATTTCGTACACCTGATGTGTTGGGCAATAAAGCAAACTGTTCGTGCTGCAAATGCTGCAACAAATCGTCCTGCTTGTTTTGCGCATCCACGCGCCGCAGGGCTACCGTCACCAATTCCGAACCGGAAGCCAGCAAAGCATCTCGCATTTGCTCATTTGAACTAAATTTTCCTGTACCTGTAAAGAGACGGGATTGGAAAGTTTTACCCGCAATTATCAGCTTATTGTCTGCCATTTATGATTATAAGTTTAAGTGCAAGATTAAGTTTAAAACGATATAAAACGCTGGCAATTAGTTTTTTATTCAAAATTTAAATTATAGATAATTCTGTTCAATTAAGTGCCTGGACTCAACTAAACGCCACTTTCAATTTGACTAATTGGCTTATTGTCAATAGTTTTTTGAATTTGAATTTGACGTTTGGATTTGTATTTCCACTTACTTATTTCCCACAAAGGTAGTGCAATTCTGATAAGAGAAGAAAGAAAATGTTTCTTAGTGGCTAAGTTTTCAACTCTTGCTTGGAAAATGAGTGAATGGTGGAAGACGGCGGGAAATAGGATAAGTTTCTATTGCTTGCGAAAAGTGGGTATTTTTAGGTAGATTTCGCAGCAGATAAATTTTTATTGCTTGCGAAAAGTGCTTATATTTGTATAGATTTCGCAGGCAATAAATAATTTGTATGAAAAAGACACCTTTAATAGGCAGGATAGAAGAACGGAAAATATTGGACATGGCTTTGCATTCGCCAAAGGCTGAAATGATTTCTATTGTTGGACGTCGACGGGTTGGGAAAACCTTTTTGGTAAAATCAGTCTATAAAAATGAGATTGATTTTGAGATTACGGGTATTCAATATGCTTCGAGGAAAGAGCAGCTCCGGAATTTCATGCTTCAGATTGCCAATTTTTCAAAAAGCAATTTTCCGATTACAGAACCCAAAGACTGGTTAGAGGCTTTTTATTTATTGTCAAAATTTTTAGAAGCGAAACAAAAGAAAAAAAAACTGGTGGTCTTTTTAGATGAACTACCCTGGTTGTCCACGCATAAATCGGGTTTCCTGAAAGGCTTGAGTTATTTCTGGAATAGCTGGGCGGTCAATCAGGACATTGTGGTCGTAATATGTGGTTCAGCAGCTTCGTGGATGATAAAGAAGGTTGTGCATCATAAAGGCGGTTTGCACAATCGTATTACTCGTCGAATTACTTTAAAACCATTTAACCTGTCGGAAACAGAAAACTTTTTAAAAGCTAAAAGTATAAATTTTGACCGCTACCAGATTTTACATTTATATATGGCAATGGGGGGCGTTCCGCATTATCTGGATGAAATTGAAAAGGGAAAAAGTGCGGCTCAAAATATCAATAAAATTTGTTTCTCGGAAAATGGATTACTGTACGACGAGTTTTCAAAATTATACAGTTCGCTATTTGAAAATTCCGAATCGCACATTGCTGTCATTCGTGCATTAGCCAAAAAACGAAAAGGACTGACCCGCCCAGAAATTGTTAAAAATGCTGGCTTATCTGAAGGTGGAGGAGTAGCAACGGTTCTGGAAGAATTGCGACATTCTGGCTTTATTTCGATGTATTATCCTTTTGGCAAAAAGAAAAAAGACAGCCTGTACCGCCTGACGGATGAGTATTCATTGTTTTATCTTCGGTTTATTGAAAATAATCAGAATGAAAAAGAAGGAATCTGGCAACAACTTAGTCAGCAGCAATCGTACAAAACCTGGGCAGGTTATGCTTTTGAAAGTATATGCCTCAAGCACCTACCGCAAATCAAACAGGCACTGAGCATTGCCGGTATATATTCTACTGCTTCTGCTTTTTTCAAAAAAGGAACTGCCGATAAGCCTGGCTTGCAAATTGACCTGCTGATAGACCGTAGCGATCATGTTATCAATGTCTGTGAAATGAAGTTTTATAGTGGAGAAATGACGCTGACAAAAGCTATGGCAAAGGAACTTCGCGACAGAATTACTCGCTTTAAAACAACCAGCAAAACCCGCAAACAAATTTTTCTGATACTCATTACTACTTTTGGACTACAGCATAATGAGCATAGTCTGGGATTGGTGGATGAGGTTTTGACGATTGAAGCACTATTTAGAGCAACAGTATAAAACTCTACTTACGAATAAGTTTTTCAATACGCTGTGCAATATCCTCATAGCTAGTATAGCCATTGGCAATGAGCGTAAGTTGCTCACCTTGCTGCAAAATCAAAGCTGGGAATCCTTGAACGCCCATTTCACCAGCACGTTCAAAATCTTTTCGCACCAGTTCTTTCATTTCATCGGATTTAAACAACTTATCAAACTCCTCGGTGTCAATTTCAAGCGTAGTCAATATATCGTGGTAGCTTTCTGCAAGATGTGTGTTTTTATTGTGCAGATAAAACAACTTTTGCACTTCATGAAAAAATGCAAACTCTTTGTCGGGCTGCAATTGTCGCACAATAACTGTCGCTCGTGCAGGCGGTTCTGTATCATAAGTCATTTCCTGGTCATCCAGAATGCCATAAGTGAAAGGCTGACCACTCGCCTCATGCACCGCTTCCCAATGATGCGTCAAAAAGTCTTTCAACTCCACCATCGTCTGCGTATTATAAGGTCGCAGCCCGCCCATGACCAATTCAAAATCCAACTCGTCGTCGTATTTTTCGCGGACTTGCTCCAACTCGCCTGCAATGCCGTAGCACCAGGAACACATGGGGTCGCCGATGTAGATTAAAGTTGGTTTTGCTGTGTTCATGGATAACATGGATAGTATAGTGAGCGTGATGATGTGCTGCATTGTTTTGTTTGTTTTGTGGGGTGAATTTACGAATTTCTACAATGACATGCACGATTTGGCAGAAATCATGTGCAGAACAAATTGTACAATCTCCATTCGCCCATGGTTAAAACCATCGGCTACCAAATAGTCCGTGTCTACGACACTTTGCAAAGCCTCCGTAATGACGACTTTAGCCGTCATACAAATGCCCCCACCCGTTATCGCGGAATTCTATGTTAAAACCAAACATACATACTGTTTTTTTTACAGAAAACTGTACTACATTCATACGACGGCTAAAGTCGTCGGTACTGTTGGTAATATTTTTCATCAAAATTTAAAAAGATTCATAAAAACATTTTATAACTTCACAAAACAACTATCATTATAAAAAATCACTATGGCAAACCTCAGACATTTTGTCGAACTTGTTAAATCTTTATTCTAATTCACCAAACTCCGAAAATCAACCGGCACCACCCGCGAAACACCCTGCTCCGCCATCGTCACCCCATAAATAATATCAACAGCCGACATCGTCTGCTTATTATGCGTGATAATGATGAACTGCGAGTCCTGTGAGAATTTCTTGATAATCTTATTGAACTTACCGATATTGGCATCGTCAAGCGGCGCATCTACCTCGTCGAAAATACAGAAAGGGGCGGGTTTGAGTAGGTAGAGCGAGAAGAGTAGGGCAGTGGCAGTCAGGGTTTTTTCACCACCGGAAAGCTGATTGATGGTCTGCGGGCGTTTGCCTTTTGGGCGGGCGATGATTTTGATTTTGGAGTCCAATGGATTTTCTTCGTCTTCGAGAATCAGGTCGCAGGTGTCATCATCGGTAAAGAGGCTACGGAAGACATTTTTGAAATGCTCGCGTACCTCTGTGAAGGCTTTCATGAAATGCTCGGTGGCAGTGGTTTCTATTTCGTCAATCGTTTCTAAAAGCGTGGATTTTGCGGCAAGCAAATCATTGCGCTGACCAGAGATGAACTCATAACGCTCATTCATTTCGTCGTAGGCTTCGACTGCCATGGGGTTGATTTCTCCGTAATTATCTAGGCGACCTTTAAGTCGGCTGACCTTGCTTTCCAGTTCGTTTTTATTCAATTCAGGATTGGGTTCTTTTTTGAGAATATCGTCTAAGTCGATACCAAATTCCACTTTCATACGCTCTCCAATGGAGGTCAGTTCGAGCCTGATTTCGTTATATTTATCTTTCAAATTGCCAATCAGCATTTGCGAATCTTGTACGACACGACGTGCCTGTCGCAACTCACTATCCAACTCATTGATGCTGCCTCTTGCCTGATAATAATTTTGCTCGGCAAGATTGAGATCGCCTTCAAAAGTTGTTTTTTGTTGGTATAAACCGACGAGATCTGCTTCCAGTTTTTCTATGTTTTGTTGCGTTTGTATCAGGTCTTGCGCAGCTTCTGCTTTGGATTGCTGATCAGTGGCCATTTTTGCCTTGATACCGCTGAGTTGATTTTCCCGAAAGGTGAGTTCCCGACTTAGTGCAGTAGTCTTGTTTTGCTGGCGGATAAATTCGATATTTTTCTGGTTATAATTGGTCGAGGCTTTGCTCAATGACTCTGCTGCTAGTCGGTACGAGCTGTCCATTTGTGCAATGTGCTGTTGGATTTGGCCATAGTCGCCCTTGAAACCAGCCAGTTGAACGGTGATTTGTTCGTCCTGTGTTTCCAGCTCTTTGATGCGCTCTTCGCTTTGTATTTTTTTGCGTTGAAAATCTTTCAGAAAGGTCTCAAAATTTTCCAGACGGGTTTGTAGTCCGACTGTTTCTTGCTGCAAAGTATTGAGGGCATCTTTTTCTTTACGAATCAACTCTTCCTGCGAAGCATTGCGCAATTCCTGTAATCTCTGACGCGATTTTTCAAATTTTTCGGTGAGCGTTTTGCCGCTGCTTTCCAGTGTCGCAATATCTTTTTTAAGAATGTCGAGATTCTTTTTTCGACCAATCCGTTTGCCTTCAAATAGACCGACTGAACCACCTGAAATCGTGAAGCGGGTTTTGACAAATTTTCCACTTTTAGACAAAGCAATGGTCTCGTCTGAGAGCAGTTTGTCGGTGTCGACTTCACCATCGGTCAGCCATACATTGCCGAGTAGGTAATTGGCAAGATGCTGATATGCTGGCTCGGTTTCTACCACGTCGAGTGAGTGAATGGCATTGGCGGAGGGTGATGGAGCTTTAGCTTTGGCGTAAGCCGCAAATTTATCCAACAGAAAGAAATTGGCTTTGCCTTTTTGTGAACGACTCAGCAAACTGATGGCTTTGATGGCTTCTATTTCATTTTTGACTACATAATAATTCATGTAGTTTTCGAGATAGTTCTCAATAGCAATCCGATAATCTTTCGGACAGTAAATAATATCTGAGAGCAAAGGCGCTTTGGTGTCCCAATCTCGGCTTTTGTTCAAAAACCGAATAGATTCGGGAAAACCTTCCAGATTTTCTACCAGACTCTTGGTGAGTTGGTATTCATTGCGTTTGGAATCCAATTGGCGATTCAGCACCACAATTTCCTGCTTGGTCGTTTCGACTTCTAGGTTGGTGGCTTCTATTTTTATCTTGCGGTCGCCTTCTTCTTCTTCCAACTGGCTGACAAATTTGCTTTTGTCGCCACGCACTTTGCTCAATTCTTCATATCGACTGCGCAAGTCGCCGACTTCTTCCTGGCGGCGGGTAATTTCTGTATTATGATGGGCAATATCGTGTTGCAGGGTATCGCGTTGCGAAGCATGAATCGCTACTTTTTTCTCCAATTCAAAAACCTGTCGTTCCAGTTGTTGCTGATTGGTCATAAAACCATCGAGTTCCGATTTCAGCGAGCCGTGGTCGTTTTTGATGCGGTTGAGTGTGAGTTGGGCTTCTTTGAGTTGGGTTTCGAGGGTGGTTTCAATGGTGTTTTCTTTATCTATTTCACCTTTATAATATAGGATGTCTTTTTGCACCTGCGTCAGACTGCCCTGTGCGGTTTCTATTTGATTGAAAAGATTGGACTCATTTTGTTTGATAAACTGAATACGTTGGGTGAAAACCCGCTTATCATTTTCCTTGCCACGAATACTACCGACCAGGTCATTCAGTTTTTTCTGTTGTTCCGAAAGGGCTTTTTCTTCATCAATATTCCCAGCTTTTGCTTTTTCTAGTGCTGCTTCCAACTGAGTAGCTTTCGTCTGTGAAGCCAATTGTTCGTCCTCTGCTTTTTGGATTTTAGCTTTGAGGTCTTTATAGGTAGAAGTATGGTCTTTCAGTTTGAAAACCGCCAGTTCTATACTCAGTTGTTTATACTCCTCTTTGAGTTCAAAATATCGCTTGGCGCGTTTGGCTTGTTTTTCCAGTGTTTTTAAGTTGCCTTCTATTTCAAATAAAAGGTCTTCTACCCGTGCAAGATCGGCTTCTGTGCCTTTAAGTTTGTTGAAAGTTTGTCGCTTGCGCTCTTTGTATTTGGAAATCCCGGCAGCCTGTTCAAACAATCGGCGGCGGGAATTTTCGCGGTCGCTCAGCAAATCATCGACCATGCCGAGCGCGATAATCGCATAAGAATTGGACCCAATTCCAGTATCCAAAAACAAGGATTTGATGTCTTTCAGTCGGCAGGGCACATTATTCAGTCGGTATTCACTTTCCCCACTTCTGTACAACATCCGCGTAATCGTGACCGTATGATACTCCGTCGGCAGAATGTTTTTGGTGTTTTCAAAAGTCAGCGAGACTTCTGCAATACCGCCCGCTTTTCGCTTCTTCGTCCCACTAAAAATGACGCTCGACATCTTATCAGAACGCAATTCACTACTGCGCTGCTCGCCCAATACCCAGCGTATCGCATCGACGATATTGGATTTACCACAGCCATTCGGACCAACAATGCCTGTTATGTTTTCATTGAAATTAACAGTTGTTTTGTCCGCAAAACTTTTGAATCCCTTTATCTCTAAGGTTTTTAACTCCATTTGCTGTGGGTGCTGTGCACCTTTTTAAAATTCCAAAACTAAAAGTACCAAATTCTAAATTTAGAAGCGGGAGGCGAGACCATTGCATTGCGAGAAGCGAGACATAATAATAATGCCAAAGGCATTAACGTTTTTCTTTTCTCTTCTCGCAGCGAAGCGGTCTCGCTTCTGACTTCTCGCTTCTAAAGAAAGCAAAAATACGGAGAAAATAAGGTTTGCAGAAATCTGACGGAAATCGTTATGCACAAAGTTTACACAGGTTTTTTGGGGTTTTCAACATTTTTGGGGTGGTGATTAGTTATTTGTGCATTGGTAACTGGTTGATTAAGTGTATTGGATGATTGGAGGCTTCTTAATAGTTTGGTATCTTTGGCAAAAGAAATATTAAAATCTGAAAAAAGGTTAAATATGGGAAAATCAGTAAAAACAGAATTGAATAAATACCTAAAAGAGCTGAGTCGGGCTGAGCTAGAAAGCGAGGTCAAAAAGCTTTATTCGAAATTCAAGGAGGTGAAGAAATATTATGAAATGGAGTTTTGCGAGGATACGACTGAAATCCTCAATGAATATAAGAATAAAATAAAACAGGAATATTTCCCCAAAAGAAGTTTTGGGAGAGCCAGGAATAGTGTAAGTAAAAAAGTCATTTCTGATTTCAAGAAAATATCTATCTTTCAGAAAGATGTCATCGAATTGCTTTTATACCGAGTGGAAATGATGATTGAATTCTCACAAGCTTATGGAGATATTAATGGATCGTTTTATAATTCCTTAGAAAGCTCGTTTGAGGAGGCTTGTAAATTAACTTCTCAGGAAAAATTAGAAAAAGAGTATAAAAAAGAATGTAGTAGGCTAGTGGATGCAACTTCCCGTTTTGGCTGGGGAGTACATGAGGGATTATCATACAGCTATGAAGATTACTTTGGAGAATAAAGCCAATAAATCATGATAACAAGAGAACAACTTTTGATAAAAAAGGTAGAACCTGTTCTTCCAATAATTGTATTTCCTGAAAGGACAGTGCTAACAAAAAAACGAGAGAATTTTGAAGATGCATCAATGGACTTGAAGACCGAATTGGAAATTTGAATAAAAATAAAGCATAAATAATTAATAACCTGTATCTTTGAAAAAATCATTTCATTTACATAAAAAGTAAAAGTATGACAAAACAAAGCAAACCGCTAACCAATCTACAATTGGAATTGCTAAAAATATACAGTTTTGGCATTACAGATGAGCAATTGCTGGAAGTCAAAGATGTTTTAAGCAGATATTTTGCAGATAAGGCGACAGAAGAAATGGATAGATTGTGGGACGAAAAAGGCTGGACAAATGACACAATGGATGAGTGGCTAAAAGGAGATAATAAAGGTATAGGTAAGACATGAAAGCAAAACATCAGATTTTTTAGAGATAGTGAAAGATATATAATCTCCCAATACAAGATCACAAAGCAAACCTAAAACTACGCCTCCTCCAATTCCCGCCTAAGCAAAAACTGAACAACAGCATGAGGCAACACCCTGTAGTGTTTGACAAAGGATTTGGTGGCAGCGTAAGCCGACATTTTGGGGACGGGCTGGAAAGACGTGTTGGAACTGATATTGATGATTCATGGAACCGCAACCCGAGGATCAAGAATCGCATAAAACACATCCACCAAAATGTTGATGATGACAAAAACAAAGGCAGCAAACAAAACAGAACCCAGCACAACAGGCAGGTCATAATCCACCAATGCATTGATGGTCAGTAAGCCCAATCCATTGAAATTGAAGACCTTTTCTACGAAAAATGCACCGGCGAGCAGACTGGCAAACCAGCCAGAGGCAGCTGTCAAAACGGGATTCAGGGCATTGCGTAAAGCATGTTTGAAAATAACCGCATAAAAAGACAAGCCCTTTGCCCGTGCGGTGCGAATATAATCCTCATTCAAGACATCAAGCATCGACGAACGGGTCAGTTGGGTAATCAGTGCAACAGGACGAATGCCCAACGCAATAGCAGGTAGAATGAGGTTTTTCCACACAAATATTTTTTCTCCAGTGAAATTATCAACATCCGTCAGCCCGCCCTGAATGTTGAGTCCAGTATAAGGTCCGAGATAATAACCGAAAATAATGGCAATGATAATTCCAGTCACATAGCTCGGCAGCGAGTAGCCCAGCGTAGAGATAATGACGGCAAAATTATCAAACCAAGAGTATTGTTTGAGCGAAGCAATGATGCCCAGCACCACGCCAATCAAGATGCCAAAAAACATAGCCGTAGCAGCGAGAATAAGGGTTTGAGGAATCGCTTCTGCCAGCATATCGGACACTTTTCTACCGCTTTGGAAGGACTCGCGCAGGTGAGGTGTTTTGGCGACCAGCACTTGTTTCCCGAAATGAATCAACTTAAAAAACTGGTATTTATTGGAATTATAATCGCTGTTTTCATGGATGGAAATAGGGGAGATGTCATTCAAGTACAAACGAAACTGCGTGGTCAGTGGCTTGTCCAGCCCAATTTCTTTTTGTTTCTGCTCAATCATGGCTGCATCGGCGTTTTGTCCGAAAGTCAGTTGTGCCGGATCGACAGGAGCGAGATAAATAATGGAAAGAATAATCAGCGTGACCAGCAAAATGACAATTGCGCCATAGCCGAGCCGTTTGGCTATGAAAGCAGGATGTTGCGCAGCAAAGCGAAGAAAAGACAGACCTGCTACCAGTCCGCCCGTCAGCAATAATGCGCCAATAAGGTCAAACTTTCTGGCGACCAAAACAATCAGGAACAACACAATGGCTATTCCCCCTTTCAACATGGCGGGAGTCAATTTTTTGATGATAATCTTTTTTGCTTTTAGCAAAAAAAATAACAAATAAGAAGAGAATCATAAACACGTATAATATTCATCATTCATCGTTCATCATTCATCATTTCAATTCGTTTGTGTAGCATGTTCGCCAACAACAGTTTTATCGCGTTTTTTTACCCGAAACTCCGTGCGGAATATTTTGTCCCAGAAATCACTGCTCACTCCGTAGCCATTTTCAGGGTCGTGGTAATGATGAATCATGTGATGTTCTTTCAGCTTTCGCCAATATGGATGTTTGATATTGGCGTGATGTAGTGCAAAGTGTGTCATGTCGTACATCATATAGCCCGCTATAAATCCTGCAAAAAACGGCATGGTGGCAGCTATGCCAAGCAAGGCACTAAATAGATAATAAAAGACGATCGCAATAGGAATACCCAATGCAGGCGGCATGACCAGTCGTAGCGAATCATTGGGATAATCGTGGTGTACGCCATGTGCGATGAAGTGAATTTGTTTGCCCAACTTGCCCGGTGGCTCATAATGAAATACAAAGCGGTGCAAAACATATTCTGCAAGTGTCCAGAACAGGAGTCCGCCCATAAACCAGGGCAGCATCATCCAGCCCATACTATAGGTGCTAATTCCCCAGAAAAGACAAGATAAGACAACGGGGACAAAAACAAATAAAGGAACGCTCCAGTGTACACGGGAGAAAATATCCAGAAATTTATTCTTAAATAATGGTGGAGACTCATCCTTATTCGATATAAAATGCTTCGACATGACTATGTTTTGGTAATCGGTAAAAACTGTTAGTTAGGTTGTTCGATTATTCGTAACCGCAAAATTAAGAAAAACAGGCGTTAAGTGAATGTAATTTTGACATTGATTATTTATAATGTCGTAATCTTAACAATTTTATAAGTTAGTTGGTCGATAGTCGATAGTCGATAGTCGATGGCTTTTTACGCATTTTGCTATGCAAAATGTATGTTATAGTTGCTTTATTCCACCGACTATCGACCATGGACTATGGACCAACCTTACACTGGTTTACCATTGCTTATCCCTAATACCAGCCCACCATAACCACTGAATTCCACCTCTTGCGACCAAAAATGCAGCCAGCGACCACCATAAACCTTCATTGCCCAAAGGGCGAAATAAAAAATAAGCCAAAAAGAAAAAGAGCAATGCCAGTAACATACTGTTTCGCATTTCGCTAGAAGCGGTCATGCCGATATAGATGCCATCCCACAAATAGCAGGGCGCGGCGAATAAGGGAAGGGCAGCTGTCCAGATGAGATAGGGAATGGCGGCAGCGACGATGTTTGCCTGATCGGTAAATAACCAAAGCAAGGACTCGCCGGCAAACCAATACACAAGACTGAACAGAAAAGCCAGCACCATGCCCCAGATGAAACTATACCGCACAGCAAGTCGGAGGTTTTTCTGGTCTTTGGCACCTGCGTATTTGCCGACTAGACTTTCGGAAGCATAAGCAAAACCATCTACACCGTAAGCCATCCAGTTGATGAATTGTAGCAAAATCATATTAACAGCCAAAAAGACATCGCCCTGCCCGGCTGACTGGTCAGTAAAAAATGCAAAGACAAAAATGAGGCAGAAAGTACGGATGAAAATATCTGCATTTAAAGCTAAAAAGTCTTTGATGGCTTGAAGTTCGAGAATGGCTTTTTTACTAAAATGAACCAGCAAATAACGATATTTATAATAAAATAAACCGAAGGCAACCAGAATTCCTGTGTATTGCGCCAGTACAGTTCCCCAAGCCACGCCATCTGCTTTCATGCCGAGGTGATTGACAAAATAAAGATTGGCTGCGATATTGACAATGTTGATGATAATGGTGAGAATCATCGGGTAAATGGCGTTCTGCATCCCAAAAAACCAGCCCATCATGGCATATAATCCAATAGTGGCTGGTGCTGCCCAAATTCTGATATAATAATATTCGCGTGCAATACTTTCTACTTCAGGACTGCCGTCTAAGAGTCCAAAACTCAGCTGTGCAATGGGGATTTGTAAAGCCAGTATAGCGACACTACCAATACAGACCACCAGCAAGGCCCGACCGAGTATGTTTATCAACTCCAGTTGATTATTATTGCCGTAAGCCTGTGCAGCAAGCCCAGTCGTACCCATGCGCAGAAAACCAAAACTCCAGTAAATGAAATTGAAAATAATAGCTCCAACTCCAACTGCTCCAATATAAGCCGCTGATTCCTGACGACCCATGAGGGCAGTATCGACTGTACTCAGCAAAGGCACAGAAAGATTGCTGATGATATTGGGGATAGCCAGTCGAAGAATTTGTCGATTCATTTTCATAATTGGGTCGATGGTCGATGGTCGATTGCCTTTCGGCACGCTCTGTTAATCATGATTGTAGCTATCGACTATGGACTGCGGACTATCGACCAACTAGTCCTCTGTACAAAAGTTGAAAACTTAGACTACTAAATAGCCCGCAAGATGGGGAATATTTTATACATTTGATGAGCTATGACGTATCAATATTATACAAAAATATTCAAGGACATCCCGAAGCCTTTTGCCTTCATAGATGTGGATGTGCTGAATGAAAATACGATTCAATTGCTTCAGCGAGCTGGCGATAAACCGATTCGCCTGGCTACAAAATCTATTCGCTGCAAAGCAATACTGACTCACTTATTGGAACGAAGTCGGCAGATTCAAGGGCTGATGTGCTATGACTTGCTAGAAGCAAAGTGGCTTAGTGAACAAGGTTTTGATGACATCTTGATAGGCTATCCATTTTGCCATGCTCCACATATTGAAGCGATAGCGCGTGAAGTAAAAAAAGGAAAACGCATTGTCTTGATGACTGATTTGCCAGAACACCTGGACATTATTCAGCGGGTAGGAGCCCAGCTTGGTGTGAAATTGCCAGTTTGTGTGGATATTGATGTTAGCACGCAAATTGGAAAACGGCATTTTGGTGTACATCGGTCTTCCTTGCAGACAGCGGAGGATGTAGAAAAATATCTTGCCCATTTGAGCAGCTGTTCTCATGTGAAATTGGTGGGTATGATGGCTTATGAAGCGCAAGTCGCAGGCACAACTGATCATGTGCCGGGACGTCGTTTTTACAATATGAAAATGCGTCGACTCAAAAAACGGGCAATACCGGAAATTGCAGAAAAACGCGCGGCAATCAGTGAATTAATTCGTACAGCAGGTTTTGATTTGGAATTTGTGAATGGCGGTGGTACGGGGAGCCTGGAAAGCACCACAAAAGAAGAAGCAGTGACTGAAGTGACGATTGGTTCAGGTTTTTATTCGCCACAATTATTCGATTATTATCAATCATTTAGGCATTTGCCTGCTGCCTGGTATGCCATTGAAGTCACGCGAAATCCACAACCCAATCTATACACCTGTGCAGGCGGAGGTTATGTGGCATCGGGTGCGCTAGGACGCGAAAAACTGCCTGCACCTTATTTGCCGGAAGGAGCGAAACTCATTAAGCTCGAAATGGTAGGCGAGGTGCAAACACCTTTGAGATACGAAGGTGTAGAAGCTTTGAAATTGGGTAGTCCAGTTTTTATGCGTCATGCTAAAGCGGGGGAATTGTGTGAGCATTTTGATGAATTATATCTGGTGAAAACTGGGGAAATTATAGACAAAGTGAAAACTTATAGGGGTAGTGGTGATTGGTTGATTAAGTGATTGGTATATTGGGGTAATTGGTAATTGGGTATTGGTAACTGGTAACTGGGATATTAGGGATGAAATTTTTACAGAATCTGCTCCAGCATCTTTTCAGCCTTCGCCAAACTTTCCGGTTTACCGACATCCAACCACAAATCCTCGTCATGCGGATAAGCTTTGAGCGTATGATGTGGGACTAGATCGAGATACGTTTCAATAATAGAAAATTTGCCTTCCTGTCGCATTTGTTTGAAAATTGTAGGGTTGATGACGTGGATGCCACTGAAAGCACGGAGTGTATATTTAGCCTTCGTCGGCACTGGAAATTTCGTTTCTCCAGTTTTAATATTTTCCCATCCGACCAGCGTGTTTTCTTCATCAAAAAGCAAATAGCGGGAAGTTTCCCGTTGGCGGGTAGCCAATGTTGCCAATGCCCAGGAATTGCAATGCGCATCATAAAATTCTCTCAAATCCATATTGGTGAGAATGTCCACGTTGCAGACCAGAAAAGGCTGTTTATCGTCAAGAAACCAAGCTGCTTTTTTTAATCCGCCACCAGTTTCCAAGAGTTGTCCGGTTTCATCTGATATTTGGATATTGATGCCGAAGTTATTTTTCTGTTCTAGAAAAGAAGTAATGCTTTCCGCAAAATGATGGACATTCACAATAATATCTGTAAAGCCGTATTGCATTAATCGTCGGATGCAAATTTCCAGTAAAGGCTTCCCGCTCACCTCTACCATTGCTTTTGGTCGGTCATTGGTGAGTGGTGCGAGTCGAGTGCCTAGTCCGGCGGCGAATATCATGGCTTTCATTGATTTAGTAATTGGTGATTCGTGATTGGTCATTGGTTTGACAAGGTAATGAAAACACTTCATTTTGCAAGTCCGAATAAAAAAAATTACTAGGTCGGGAACTTTTTTGATTTTCAAATTGTATTTATGTCGAGCGCGGCAAAATACATAAGTGCCTGGACTCAACTAAACGCGACTTTCAATTTGGCTTATTGTCAATACTTTTTTGTATTTGAATTTGACGTTTGTATTTGTATTTCCACTTAGATTTAAAAATAATAATGAATACAATCAAAACATACGCACCATTATCTTCCCTCTTACTGAGTTCGCTCAATAACGACAGGAGGAAGTGGTATATATAAATATACTTTAGCAGCAATGCTAAAAAGCCCTTCAGTCGTCGATTGGAGGGCTTTTTTGTATTTGTATTTGAGGTTTGTATTTGAATTTGTATTTGAATTTGATGTTTGAATTTGTATTTGAAAATGCCTTCGTAGCCCAATTGGAAGAGGCGTCTGATTTAGAATCAGAATGTTGTGGGTTCGAGTCCCACCGAAGGTACTTTTTTTAAAAATCCAAATGCCAAAAAAACAAATTCCAAAAAAGAAAACTAGAGAAAGTCAGATGGAATTTGGTGCTTTAAATTTGGAATTTAAATTTTACTCCGGTAGTCCAACTGGAAGAGACAACAGGTTTAAGCCCTGTCAAGTGTGAGTTCGAGTCTCACTCGGAGTACGGTGTAATTAGAGAATGATTTAATTACGAATTACGAATGAATGAATCGCAATGAATTTTGATGATGAGATTTTATCTGATTCGTAATTCGTAATTTAAAGATTAAAAGATTAAAAATTACTCACAGGAAGGTAGCAAGCAATGGCGCTTAAGCGGTCTTGAAAACCGTGCCATCCCACAGGGTGAGGGTTCGATTCCTTTACCTTCCGCCACTTATAATGATGAACTATATTGAATGATAATTTCGAAGTTAGGTATAATACTTCGAGATTTGGTGCTCAACATTCATGTATTTAAAATCCTCTATAAGACCTGAAATCTAGTGCCAAAAGTACTAGTTTGCATGCAAAAAAGCAGCTCCAAATACACCAGCACTATCACCGAGTTTAGGTCGGGCAATGATGGTTTCCAAGCTGTTGTTAAAGGTGTATTTTTCGACTTGTCGAACACCTTCGTCATATAGAACGTCAATATTGCCGACTCCGCCGCCTATGAGAATAACATCTGGGTCAATAATATTGATAAGAGTAGCCAGTCCTTTACCAAACATCAGGCAAAGATGCTCGATAGTTTGTGTTGCATGTGGGTCGTTCTTGCCTAAGTATCGCTGATAAACTTCTTTCAAGGGCAGGTGTTGTCCGCTCAGTTTTTCATAATAACGTTCCGTACCAGGACCAGAGATAAGTGTCTCCACACAGCCAGTTCTGCCACAATAACATGCTCCGCCGGATTCATCCAGAAAATTATGTCCCCACTCGCCGCCGATGCCATGCAGACCACCAATGATTTTACCATTGACGACTAGTCCGCCACCAACACCGGTTCCCATGATGACGCCAAAAACGACTTCTGCATTGGGCTTGAGTTCTTGTACTGCGCCCATCCGAGTTTCTGCGAGGGCGAAGCAGTTGGCATCATTGGCGATAGCAACGGGAATGCCGAGCAAGGCTTCTAAATCGGCTTTGATGGGCTGTCCATTGAGTTCGGTAGAGTTGGAGTTTTTGAGCTTTTGTGTCAGCGGGTCGAGTGTGCCAGGCGTGCCGATGCCGATGCGCTGTGGTTGATTGCCTACTTGTGCAGCCACCTGATCGACCAGCAGTTTTATTCTGTTTAAAATATGATGATAGCCTTTTTCTTTTTCAGTATAAAGGCGTTCACGGGCAATCACTTTTGGATGGTCTTTGGATTCGAGTATGACACATTCTACTTTTGTGCCGCCTAGGTCTAAACCCCAGAGTTGATGATTCATGGTTTTTTAATGATAAATGATGAATGATGAATGATGAATGATGAATGATGAATAGTGTTTATGTGTGTTAGGTTGACAGGTAGATGTGTGGAGTCACATTCTTGTTGTTCTTATTTGTGGGATGTGTTGATTTTTTGGACTTATATTATTTCTTATATGTTCAATAAATCTTTGTTCTTGTTCTTTGGTATCATTTAATTGTGGCATTCTATGAGAGTCCTGAAAATTGACTAGTTTTTTGAAATTGTTATCATTGTTCATAATTCTGTCTATATTGACTTGCATGTTAAAGTAATTGTTATATTTTTCGTGATAAAATATCCTTACTTCTTTTACAGATTCATTATTTAAAATTTGATTTAAAATCAGTTTGTCAGATATTCCACATGAATGTCCGAGTATTATGACTCCTATGTCTCCGTATCTTTTCCCATCTAAAAAATCGTTCAAGCGAAGTTCATTATTTGTTCTTTTGTAACAATGTTTTTTAATATTAAACATCAACTGATTGTCATCTTTATTGATTAAAGATCTGGATTCTTCTTGACTTGCAGCATAGCCAAAAATTATCGGATTGTCGGCATTAAAGAGTTCTCCATGTATCTGGATTAGATTTCTGCCTGTTCCTTTATAATATCGTGTTATAGTATTCGTATAATTAAAATTTAGAATTATTAAGTTATCTCTATTCTCCTTGAAAAAATGTGAATATGCCCCAATTACTTTTCCAGAGGATTCTTTTACTTGTTTGTCAAGATATTCTTCTAAGTATTTTTTAATGACCTCAAAATCGGTATTGAGTTGAGCAGCGTTTTCATATTCATTACTGGGAATGTTTTGTAAGGAATTGAAATATAAGTTCTCTATATCACACCAGTTTTGTGAGGCGTATTCTCGTAGAAGATGTTTAAAGAATTTGTTAGGGAAATTATCATCGTTGGCCGTCCAATTAGGACTAGGCCCACTTAAGCGTGGTTTTAATGATTTAATTATATAATCAAAACTTCCACCAATATTTCTGAATAAAGGAGAATCAAGCTTTGGGTTTTGAAGTTGCAAATCAACCAAATATTTAATGAAATCAGAATATCCCGTTTTCATGTCATGAGCTAAATCAAACCCGTTACCGATAATTACCAAATAATTATGCATCTTCCGAAAATAGTTTTTTTGTGTTTTAATTTTTTTCTATAAAAAGTCTAAATTCAGTTACCAGTTACCAGTTACCAGTTACCAGTTACCAGTTACCAGTTACAAATCACTCCATCCGATACCGCACTCCAATAAAATATTCCTGTGCCACAGTCGGTCCCCAATTAAAAGCCGTATCAAAATACTCGCCAAAGGGATCTTGCCAGGACAAAATCGGATATTCCTGACGGAAACCCAAGAGATTTTCTACACCTGCATAGACTTCAAATTGCTTCCACGACTTGGTAAACTGTACATTGATCTGCGTATAAGGCGAAGACGTATTGGCTTGTTGAAATTCAACTGGATAAGCTTCTGTGTTGGGCAGTCGCTGTACGCCATGCCAATGCAGGCTACCGTCCAAATGCCATTTTTTGTTACTGGGCTGATAGGAGAAAGTGGTCATGAATTTGTGTTTGGAATTGAAGGGTAGGGGTGTTTTGACTTCATTGGTCATTCGATAAACATCCAGATAAGTATAAGCGAATTTGACTTCATATCGTTCATCAAATTTGAAATTGCTTTCTATTTGAAAAGCATTGGAAGCAGAAGTTTCTGTAAAGTTGAACAGCAAAATTTGTCCAGGCTGGCTGTCATAATCAGGGAATATCTGATTTTTGAAACGAGTGTGATAAGCATCAGCCGTGACGGTCAAGGCCAGTCGATCCCAGAACTCCTTATGCGTAACATTTGCGCCAATGTTGGTCGATTGTTCAGGTTCTAGCTGACTGGAAAAAACAGGCACACGTGAGCTGGCTAAAACATTGGGATTCTCGGCAAATACATGTGCTGTGCGCCAGCCTGTACCCGCAGATACTCGGATGTCTGTGTTGTCAAAAGCCTTATAACGGACTAAGGCGCGAGGCGTAAAAAAGCTGCCAAATTGCTGATGCTGATCCCAGCGAAATCCCGTAATAAGAACCACTTTTTCAAAAGAAAGTGTATTCTCTGCAAATAAGCCAGGAATGCGGTGATTCTGAATAAGCGGTTGGGAAGCAATCATTTCTTCGGTATGCGAATGGCGATAACTAATCCCCGCTTTTACATCATGCTTGTCTGTATAAGCCCATTCAAATTGCAGATTAGCATAAGCTGAAAGTTGCTCAGCATTATATTGTCTAAGTCCATACCAACTTTCCTGATGGTGGAAAAAACTGGAGCCTATGAAAGTGATTTGTTGATTAGCATTTAGGCGATAAGCCGTTTTGGTATAAACTTCAGGTTGCTGAATGCTGATCGTTTGTCCGTAAATAGAAGAGCTGCCCTTGTCTGTTTTTGCATCAAAATCTTTCTGTCCACCAACTCGGCTTTCATTCCAAAATCGCAGTCCAATTTGCGTAAGCCAACCCTTTTCAATGTCTTGCTTGGACATCCATTTATTATAAATCATCTGACGATTGAGTAGAGGCATGTCAAGGAAAGTGTCATCATTTCTGTCCATACGCATACCGGGAAGAGCGATGTGCGCAGCAGTGAGATTTGCCCAGCCTTTTGGCGATTTATAGGCATAATTGACATTAAATTGCTTTACGGCATTGCTATTGAAATAGGCATTGAGCAACAACTTGTCTGTCTCTGCCGGATTTTTGGGAATCACGTTGATCTGTCCACTCATGCCCTCATAGCCTTGTAAGACAGAATTAGAGCCTTTGGCGACAAAAATACGATTGACCAATGTTCCAGGATAACTGCTCACTCCATAAGTATAACCCAAACCCTGAATCAATGGCATGCCATCAAATAAAAGCTGATTATAGACGCCAGATAAACCCAAAATACGAAGCTCCTTGGCATTGGTGACGACATTGGTCGTGACGGGCTGAACGCTTGCTTGTGTACTAAAACAACCTGCCAAATCACAACAGGCAGATTTAGCGAGCTCCGTTTCTGTAATGACTTCAATTTTTGCTGCATCATTGCCGATAAATGTCCCAGCTCGCTGACCTTCTACCACGACTTCCTGCAGGGCTTCTCCTTCGCTTAATTCCAGTTCGACTAACACAGGACCAGTTTCTTCTCCAATATACAAAGTGTCATTGCCATAGCCAATATAGCTGATAATCAGCCATTCATTATCACTTGTTTTGGGCAATTCAAAATCTCCATTTGCATCAGTTGATGTGCCGATTGTGGTGTCCAACCAAAAAAGATTGGCGCCAGGCAGGACTTCACCTGTATTCTTATCGGCGAGTCGTCCGGAAAAACTTTGCGCAATAGCAAAATTTCCAATGAAAAAGTATATAAATAAAAGCAATAATTTTTTCATAATCAATTTTAATAACATGCAAGTTACGGGAACTTTAGTGATATTGAGTTGCACTTAAAACAAAGAAACAAGCTCTAATTTCCGGTAGTACTCGACTAAAGTATGATTGAGTAAATTCCGTTGTCGTCAGACGAATTCGCTTGGAAATACAGCATATTTAAGGGGATAAACCACCAACTTTCATAAAATCCTTCGTCTGCCGACTATTCCATACTTTAATCGAACACTACTTAATTTCCAACTAAGTGCTTGGACTCAACTAAACGCCACTTTCAATTTACATAATTGGCTTATTGTCAATACTTTTTTGAATTTTAATTTGACGTTTGGATTTGTATTTCCACTTAATACATAAATCTTAAACGGTATATTTGGAAACTTGTTTTAAATAGATTTTATGCGGAACTATTTTGGACATTCTTCCACTTAAAAGACTTCTTATCCATTGCCCGCATGGTACAAAGTATCCCTTCTAAATGGTCGTACTCATGTTGCAATAATTCAGCCAAATCATTTTCCAATTTCCCGAGTAAGAGTAAATCTTTTAAACCTTTCATTTTGCGCTGCGTTCAAATTAAAAAAGTATTACAAATTTACTACATTACAACTTCACAGATTAAGAAGTTTTAAATTTTCATGGATAATGAAAAAAATCTTGCTGATAAATGGACATCCAGATAAAGAAAGTTATAATTATGCTTTATCAGAAGCATATAAGGCTGGTGCAATTGAATCGGGCGCAGCCTTTAAGCAAATAAATATCAGAGAATTGGACTTTAATCCTAATTTAGAATTTGGATACCGAAAACGGACAGAATTAGAACCTGACTTATTGGAAGCCCAGAAAAGTATCAAATGGGCAGACCACATCGTATGGGTTTATCCGGTATGGTGGGGGAGTGTTCCTGCTATGATGAAAGGGTTTTTAGATCGGGTTTTGCTGCCTGGATTTGCCTTTAAAAAAAGAGAAGGCTCTGTTTGGTGGGATAAATTTCTATCCGGCAAAACGGCAAGAATTATTTGTACTTTGGATCAGCCGACTTGGTTTTATAGATGGATCAATGGTGGGCCGAGTCATTATGCTATGAAGAAACTGACCTGCCAGTTTGTGGGCATAAAACGGGTAAAAATTACAAGTATTGGCCCATTGAGGCTCTCAAAAGATACATTCAGAGAAAAATGGCTGAAAAAAGTAGAACGATTGGGGCGAATGGGGAAATAACTGGACTTTGGACAATGGGGTATTAGGAAATAGGCGTGCAAATCAATTAATGGTCAATTCCGAAAATATAAGATTGATATTATATGATAAATTTCACACCCTTCCCAAAACTAAGCACAGCAAGACTGAATTTGAGGCAACTGGAAAAAGGAGATGAAACAGATATTTTTTTCCTGCGTTCTGACAAAACGGTGAATCAATATGTCAAACGTCCGCAATCTAAGAGTATTGAAGATGCGATTGCTTTCATGAATAAGATCAATACAGGCATTCAAAATAATGAATGGATTTACTGGGTAATTACGCTGAAAGATCATCCACAAATGATCGGGACCATTACGCTGTGGAATATCTCCGATGACCAGAAAACCGCAGAAGTGGGTTATGACCTAAAGCCGATTTTTCAAGGAAAAGGCATTATGAATGAAGCCTTAGAAGCAGTGCTGCAATTTGGCTTTCAGCTTGGACTGGAAAAGATAGAGGCTTATACGCAGTGGAATAATATAGCATCCGTAAAGCTGCTGAAAAAGAATAGTTTCGAAGAAAATTCAGAAAAAAAAGATGCAAATAATCCAGATAATCTTATCTTTGTTTTGAATAAAATTTAAAGACAGACAGGAATATCTGTGCTACTTGCCGGGTACAAAATTATTTGAAGCACCTTAAAAATACCGTTCAAATATATGATTTCCAGTGCTTTGTGTTTACGAAAAATGGTCAAAAATGACTAAAAACACACTTTAAAGAGATAAAATAATTGAAAATAAATAATAATAAATTTACGATAAGTAGATGATTTGTAATATCTTAGCAGCTAATACGGCTTTTAAACCATTGTCCAGTTAAGGTAGGATTGAAATTCTGTTATCTGCGCTCGTATGGACTTTATATCGTAATCTTTTAAACCATTGTCCAGTTAAGGTAGGATTGAAATATCTGGAATCTGTCTTGTCGCTGAATCGGAGAGTTACTTTTAAACCATTGTCCAGTTAAGGTAGGATTGAAATGTAATGACCGAAATCACGCAAAAGCACTGGAGCGTACTTTTAAACCATCGTCCAGTTAAGGTAGGATTGAAATAACTGTCATCTGAAAAAATGGCTTTTTTCGGATGCACTTTTAAACCATTGTCCAGTTAAGGTAGGATTGAAATTTATTATAATAATAATATATAAGCAATGTACAATGCGCTTTTAAACCATCGTCCAGTTAAGGTAGGATTGAAATGATGGAGAAACCGATTATATAGGTGCTTTAGGGATTCTTTTAAACCATCGTCCAGTTAAGGTAGGATTGAAATTGGTTCATTATGCGCTTATATGCTGCCAGGTTATTGCTTTTAAACCATCGTCCAGTTAAGGTAGGATTGAAATTCAATGAACTTGGCGGAGTTGAGCTTTTCAAAGTTCTTTTAAACCATTGTCCAGTTAAGGTAGGATTGAAATATCAATTAGTAAGTCCGCATTATTGGTGTTGTTAAGCTTTTAAACCATTGTCCAGTTAAGGTAGGATTGAAATACATAAAATACCTCATCATCATGATCCATGATCGCTCTTTTAAACCATTGTCCAGTTAAGGTAGGATTGAAATCCACAAAGTCACAGGGATTATCATACTCCTCACACCATCTTTTAAACCATTGTCCAGTTAAGGTAGGATTGAAATCCACAAAGTCACAGGGATCATCATACTCCTCACACCATCTTTTAAACCATTGTCCAGTTAAGGTAGGATTGAAATCCAGTTTCTATATAATAGTCTTGTATGGTTTTTACCATTCTTTTAAACCATTGTCCAGTTAAGGTAGGACTATGAGCAAGTGATGGCATAGCCAAAAATGCTTTGGGAAACCATTTTAACGCAGCGAACCGCGACAGCGGGCGGGAAGCGATATTGACAGACAGGAATGTGTGTGCTACTTTTGGGGCAACTGAAGTTGCTGATACGTTTGTCCTTTAAGCTAGAATAAAAAAAGACCTGATAGATTTTTAAAATCTATCAGGTCTTTTCCATTTAAGCCTAGCAATTAATGATTCGTAATTACCTCATTCGTAATTCGTAATTAACCCATTCGTAATTAAACTTTGCGGCAATGATGCACAAAACCAGCCGGAAAATTAGTGGTGCGAATCAATTCAAATTCATCAAAAACGGATTTGAATTTTTTGACGTAGATTTTGGAATACAGAATTTGGCTAAAATAAGCATCGTCTTTCATCGCCTGGTATGCGCCATCCAGAATGGCGTCCATTTTTTCTTTTGCAATAAAGGTAAAAGGCAAAGAAGACACAATCGCATCTACAGGTCGGTTGATGTGTTTGGACAAATTTTCTGCGCTGTCATTGATGATGGTAAAACGCTCGTCTATTAAGTGCTGCCCGACGTGGCTGCAAAAGTCCTCATTGATTTCAAAAGAATATAGTCGGGAAGTCGGAGAGATATTTTTTAATATCTCGCGTGTGATGTTGCCATGCCCCAAACCAAATTCTATAATAGTGAGGTTGTCGCCTTTGGGCAGTCGCGAGCAAATCTCAATTTCTACCTCTTTACTCGTCTCCGAGACCGCTCCTGTTGTCAAAATATTTTTGGCAAACTGAAAAGCTGTTTTTATTTTTTGTTTCTCCATAATATTTACATGTTATAAGAGCGCAAATATATGAAAAAATAAACATGTACCAAGTAGCTCTAAAATTAATTCTATGAATTGCTAATAATAAAAGACTTCAAAAAAAATGTTGCATTTTATCAACTTAAAAAAGGTACAATTGTTACCTTTATGTCCTTCATTTACAAACATTATATGCAGCTTTCAAGAACGCACAACCGTATTATTGTCTGGTTTAGACAAGACCTTCGCATACACGACAACGAAGCATTGGATTACGCTTTGGAACGTGGTGATGAAGTCATTCCCGTTTATGTATTTGATGAACGGATGTTTAAGGGAGTGACTAAATATGGCTTTCCTAAAACAGGTAAATACCGGGCGAAGTTTTTGATAGAGTGCGTGGAAGACTTGAGAGCCTCCTTTCAGAAATTAGGAACTGAGTTGATTGTCAGAGTTGGCAAACCAGAAGAAGAAATATACAAGATAGCCTGCCAAACCGAGGCGAGTTGGGTGTTCTGCAATCGAGAAAGAATGCAGGAGGAAGTAGATGTGCAGGATGCCTTGGAACGCAACCTGTGGAAAGAGGCGATGGAAATCCATTTTTTCAGAGGCAAAATGTTGTACTATACACAAGATTTGCCCTTTCCAGTTTCGCATTGCCCGGATACTTTTACTACTTTTCGTAAAGAAGTGGAGCGTTATGTTCCGATTCGGGAATCCTTGCCCGCGCCTACCAGAATCAATAAGCCTACTGTAAATGTTGCCGCTGGAGATATGCCCAAGCTCTCAGATTTCGGACATGAGGATTTCGAAGTAGATAAACGGGCAGCCTTGGCTTTTCAAGGCGGAGAAACTGCTGCACTACAACATTTAAGGGACTATTTGTGGGAAAAAGACCTATTAAGAACCTATAAAGAAACGCGGAATGGCTTGATCGGTAAAGACTATTCTTCCAAATTGTCGCCCTGGCTGGCGCAAGGTTGTGTTTCTCCCAAAAAAGTGTATTCGGAAATTAAAAAATACGAGCAAGAACGGGTCAAAAATGAATCAACTTATTGGTTATTCTTTGAGTTATTATGGCGCGATTTTTTCCGATTGATGGGAAAGAAACATGGTAATGCCATTTTTAGAAAAGAAGGAACAAAAGGAGAGGAGAGCCAGAAACTAGAAGAAGATGCCACCAAATTTCGTATCTGGCAGGAAGCTCGTACCGGAGTGCCTTTTATTGATGCGAATATGAGGGAATTGAATTTGACGGGATTTATGTCGAATCGGGGACGGCAAAATGTAGCGAGTTTTCTAGTGCATGATCTGGAAGTCAATTGGCAAATGGGGGCAGAATATTTCGAGTCTTTATTGATTGATTATGATGTGTGCAGCAATTGGGGCAACTGGAATTACATCGCAGGTGTAGGAAGTGATCCGCGTGAAGACCGATGTTTTAATATATTGACACAGGCTAAGAAATACGACTCGCATGGAGCGTATGTCAAACTCTGGTTGCCTGAATTGGCGGATATTCCGGACAAAAAAATACATGAACCAGATACCCTGAGTGCTGTTGAACAAGAGGAAGTGCATGTGAAATTGGGGGCGGATTATCCCAAAGCAGTGGTTAGTACTAGTCGGTGGAGAAGATAAAAACAAGCACCAAACTTCAAAAAACAAATTCCAAAAAGCCTATTTGTGAGTATTATTTTATTTTGGAATTTGCAATTTTATTTTTTGGAATTTATAACAAAATGTACAAGAACAAAAAAGTAGTCGTCGTTTTACCCGCTTATAATGCAGCGCTGACACTAGAAAAAACCTACGGAGAAATTCCAATGGATATTGTAGATGAAGTCATTCTCTGTGATGATGCCAGCACAGACAATACCGTGGAAGTAGGTGAACAACTTGGCATTCGCCACATCATCAGACACGAAAAAAATACAGGATACGGAGGCAATCAAAAAAGCCTGTACAATAAAGCACTAGCTCTTGGTGGTGATATTGTCATCATGCTGCATCCTGATTACCAATACACGCCTAAGCTGATACCGGCAATGGTCAATATCATTGGAGATGATTTGTATCCAGTGGTTTTAGGGTCGAGAATATTGGGTAAAGGAGCTTTGCGCGGCGGTATGCCCATGTATAAATATATTGCCAATCGTTTTCTTACGTTTACACAAAATGTATTGGTCAATCACAAACTATCAGAATACCATACTGGCTATCGGGCATTCAGCAAAGAAGTACTGGAAGGCATCAATTTCAATCAGAATAACGATGATTTTGTTTTTGATAATGAAATGCTTTCGCAAATTATTTATGCAGGCTACGGCATTGCAGAGGTGACTTGTCCAACGAAGTATTTTGAAGAGGCTTCTTCTATTAATTTCAGACGTAGTGCTAAGTATGGACTTGGTGTGTTACGGGTGTCGCTTGGTCATTTCTTTCAGCGACTTGGATTGGTGAAGTTGAACATGTATCAGAAGAAGTAAACGTAGGTTTCGTAAACTTGTGGGCAAGCTTTTAGAGAAGGAAGTTTGCTAAACCTGTCACTGGAAAGTTTAGCAAACTCGCTTTGCGCAAACCACGCGCTCAAGTTTACGAAACTACCAAATTCCCCAACCTACCGTATCAAAGTCACACTTCCCTTATACGGCAATTCCTCTCCATCATCAAATAGTATAGTGGCATAATAAGTATAAACGCCAGAAGATAATTCTTGGCCTCGATGAGTGCCATCCCAGCCAGCATCAGGACTGTTCAGTGGGGCATCAGTTATGCTGTACACTAAGCCTCCCCATCGGTCATAGACATTGAATAAGGTAATTATTGTTGCGCCTTTTCCTCCATGTATCATGAAGAAGTCATTGGCATTATCGCCATTGGGCGTGAAGGCAGTGGGGATGAATATACGTTGTGTTTCGACGACATTGACACGAATTTCATCAGAAGCTTCGCAGCCATTTTCGTTGATAATATTTAAAGTATAAACAATATCGTATAAGGGCTGAACCAATGGATTAAGACAATCTGTACAACTCATTGTACCTTCGGGTGAAGCACTTGTCCATTCATAAGTATAATTGCCGGGAATGCTGATAGATGGATTTAAAATAATAGAATCTCCATATTCCAAATCAATATCTTCACCTGCATCCAAAAGGAGTTCGGGCGGCTCCGTGATAGCGAAATTCTGAGTGGCGATACAGCCTTCATCATCCTGGATATAGAAAGTATAATCACCTGCTTCTAAGCGAATGAAAGTCGGACTGGATTCGTAGGTGATACCGTCCAGAGAATAAGTGTATAAACCAATTCCACCGCCACCAGAGACATTGCTGATGGTTACAGAACCTGTGTCATCGCCATAACAATCCAGTGCGCTTTGAGAAAAATCATAAGCAATTAGAGGAGGTTCAGTTAAGGCGATACTTTGAATTTCAATACAGCCATTGGCATCTGTTGTCGTCACGGTATAATTCCCGGCGATTAGGTTGTTGGCTACTGCAAGGCTGTCGCCATTGCTCCACTGAAAGGTGTAGCCTGCTGTTCCGCCGCTGACTTCTGTAGCAATGAGTCCATCGCTATTGCCACCACAAATGGGTTCAATTGTACTGAGTATTGTATTTAATGGAGCTTCAGGTTGGAGGACTTCTACGTTAATCACCGAAGAGCAATTGATGAAGTCGGTAATTGTAAGGGCATGAATACCTGCTGGCATATTATAAGAAGTATCCGTCAGTTGTCCATTGTCCCAAAGAAAAGTATAAGGTGGGATTCCGCCTTGGGGAACAATCCATGCTGAGCCGTCATTAGAACCAAAACAAGAAGCTGGGGCAGTGTCAGTTTGTGCAATAATTTCATCTGGTCCATCAATAGTGACAGTTGTTGTGATGGTACAGCCTTCCAAATCAGTTACGCTGACGGTATGCTCACCAGTTGTGAGTTGGCTGGCATTTGTGCCTGTTTCACCATTGTCCCATTCAAAAGTATAAGTTCCCATACCTCCGCTTGCTACTACGCTTGCCGCGCCGTCAGGGCTATTGAAGCAACTCGCAGCTTGGCTTGGAGTGGCTACAGGGAGGAGGTCAGTATCATAAACCAGTGTTACGCTAGCGGTGCTTTCACAATTGTCAAAATCCGTTACCGTAAGGTCATAAATGCCTACAGGCAAACCAGATTGTACAGGGCTGCTAGAACCATTGCTCCAGCTATAAGAAAAAGGAGGTGAGCCGCCACCAGTGACTGTAGCGGAGAAAGTACCATCAGGTGTGCTACAGTTTACAGCCGTACTTGTGATGTCTATTATAATGGGATTGGCTACTGCCATAATAGCAGAAGTGGTAGCGGTACAGCCATTGCCATCTGTTACCGTAACTTCATAAGTCCCTAGCGTTAAATCTTCTAGGTTGTCGATAGTTTGTCCACTTGACCAGGCAAAAGAGTAGGGGAGTGCGCCGCCGGAAGTAGCTAAGTCTATAGTCCCATCTGTACTGTTGGCACAAGTGAGCGAACTTGGGCTAGCAGCAACTGCCAAATCATTTGGACATGGATTGGTACAAATAACTTCTGCAATCCAGCCTAGCGATTCTTCGCCAAATGAATTGGATTCAAAAATAAAAGTCAGGCAGTTGCTTGAATTAGTTGAGGTGACGGTACCCGGAGAATTGCCGCCTGTATGTGTGGTGAAACTACCCGCAGCTATATTATTATCAAAAACAGTCATCACATCTCCATCTAGTGCCAGTTCGAACTGGCTGAAATCAACAGTTAGCGGAGCATTGCCGCCACATATTGTGACGCCGTAGTCCTCGTTATTACCATAAGGATTATTCGCACCACCTGTATCGGTAAACATACTGCCGCAGGCGGGCGTAGGAATGACAGGTGTTGCCTGTGTATCGCCATCCAGTATCGCACAACCGCCAGGCGTATTGACACCAGAGAGTGTAACGGTAGCAGTTGCAGGAAAACCATCAAGGGTCAGGGTATATTCAAAGCAGGTGTTTTGATTGGGAGCGACAAAAAAATCAGTGCCATTATAACTGTAAGTCACGTCGCCATTATCGAAACTGCCTGTAGCAATGTAGGTGCCATTGATAAGCGTAGCAGGATAAAAACCAACAATATTTACATCACTGATGTCGATGGTAAAACCATCTTCCGAGCCGCCATCGCCGATACAATTTTCAATGTCAATAGTATATAAACCATCACCAATGTATTGAATATTTCCGGCTGATTGGGTTGCAGTATTATCGCAGGCAAATGACCATTCAGAATGGAATGAAAAAATAAGAAGCGACAAACTATATAAAGCAATACGGGGAAAGATGCCTAAACGTGATTTTTGCATGGGTAGCACTCTAGATTTGTTTTTTGTTTGGAAAACTGACTATTGAGGAACTTCATATTGGATGCCCATCTTTTTCAAGGCATCTTCTAAATTTCCCAGTCCCATCTTTTTACGGCGTTCGTTTATATTAGTTTCATCTTTTATAGGATATACGTCGTTAATGCCTTTTTCTGGATTAAACGCAATTTGTGTACCGTATAATTGTTCTTGCCCTTGATACATCAGCACTTTGTCGTGGATAAAGGCTGCATCAGCGGGATTGGCTGTGCCATTTTCGTAAGCGTTGATGACGATGTCCAAATGCTTCTCCAGTTTTTCACCAGGTGCTTTTTTAAGGATAGACAAGGCTTGCAAACTAGCTGCTTTTCCGTATTTTTCAGGACTGATCCAGCCATCTGTCTCCAGCATTTTTCCTAATTCTTCAAGATGCGTCGCATTCATTTTTTGTTGCTGTTCATCTAGTTCAAACATAGCTTCCTCGTCGCCAAATTGATCGGAACTGCCATCAATTTTAGCCTGCAAATCTGCTTCTTTTATTTGCATATTCAGTAGGACTTTAGTGACTGGATTGTCAGCATACTTTGAATCTGTGGTGTTAGTTGTCGGCTTAGGCTTGGTCGTTGGACTGGTCAGGCTGTCACAGGCAGATAAGGACAGCACAAGTGCTAGGAGAAGGAAAGTTATTTTCCTGAATAGTATAGTCATAAGGTAAATTTTGTTCTCTGGTAATAGAATGCCCCAAAGATAGGCTAAACTTTTTAACCAAAACCCAAATGAATGTCAAAATCAGGATTTTAACTACAAGGTTTTTTCTGATTTTGAATGATGGAACTATATCATAGTCACGAAGTAGAAGCTAAGACCCTTATTGATTCAGAATTTGTTTGCAGATGAAAACGTGGGCGGTGTTCGAGTAAAGTATGGAATAGTCGCAAGGCGAATGTTTTTATAAAACTCCGGTGTTGGATGCTCCAATGCTGTACTTTCAACAGAAAAATTCGCCTTGCGGCTCTTGCGCTGCATTTATCCTACTTTAGTCGAACACTACCAAAACGTGAAGTTTGGCGATATTTATACTGCCTAGTCTAAAAAAACCGAAGCATAATATTTATAGTCGTAATCGCCATTATCGCCAAAGCCAATATGCGAACTATCCTATTGTTTTGTTGAATAAAGCTCTGCTGCTTCTGCTGCCCTTCACGACTCTTGGGCTTTATAATACCCGTAGCAAATAGATAGACGTAAGTTGCCATAGCGAGTATAGCGGCTTCAAAAATTAACCCAATGTCAATAGCTTCCATGTTTGAAAAAAACAAAATTAAAAAATATAAATTCCAAATTGCGCTTGCTCTCTATTCCGCCTATGGTTGAAACCAACCTGTGCGATTGAATTAAGTACTCATGAATAGCTCATTAAATGATAGTAACAGTTTCAGTCACAATGCAGGGCAAACGCATCAAAATTTTAGTCGTGTTCTATCAAAGCATCGTTGAGCAAATTCCGTTGTCGTCAGACGAATTTAGTTGAAAATACAGCATATTTTCGGGGGCAAAGCACTAATTTTAATCAAATCCTTCGTCTGCCGACTATTCCATACTTTGAACACCGCATTAAATTTAAATTTGGAAAATGAAGAAGAAAAGTCGGCTGACGATGGTTGCTTATCCACACGTATGATGATTTCCAGGACGATGAACT
>CALFBH010000097.1 GCA_937951615.1 uncultured Saprospiraceae bacterium
CTCAATTTGAAAAAATAAGCAATATTGATGATTAACATGTTTGTAGCAATAATGGCTAAAATGCTGAATTGTCCCCCTTTGGAGGGGGCGGAGGGGGTGGACAACTGAGTGAAATTGTCCAAAATCCACCCCCTTCACCCCCGCCAGCGGGGGACAAAAAGCCAAATTGAGAATTGCTGTAAAAAAGGCATGTATTTTATTTGTTTTTGTTAAAAATTAATAATCAAAACTTTGTCGAATACCCCAATTTCCTAATATCCCATTGTCCAAAGTCCAGTCAACTTAATAACTCAATCAACCAATAAACTAGAAAGAATATCCAAGACTCAGTAATATCTGTGGATCACCAGTATCAATGATACGATTTTGTCCGAATACCTGTACGCTATTACCGAAGGTACTCAGATTGCCCTCATACCGAATATCCAGTGAAAGTTTTTTACCAATATCAACTCCAAGACCTGCCTGATAACCAAATCGGGCATCCTGCAACATCGTTTTTCTGTCTTCTGGTGTCAGCGCATTTCTATCGAAAGCCATACGCATATAAGGTCCGCCGTGTATGCTGGCTGGTCCGAGTTTCAGCCCGACCATCAGTGGAATATCCAAATCTTTTAGGGTGCTGATAGTTGCCTCTGGTTGAAGGTAAATTCCACCAAGTTGCAAGCGCAAAAACAGCCCACCATAAGTACTTAAATTGGCTTGTTCAAATTTGTCGCCAATATTGCCCTCCGCATCGACGGCTGCCTGCACTTCTGTAACCGTTGCACCAATACCGACCTTAGGTCCGAATTTGACCTGCGCCATACCTTGTGTAGCAAATAATAAAAGGGCTGCTAGGGGAAGGATTAAATTTTTCTTCAGCTTTGACATAGTTTTAATTTTTTAGGAATGTAGCGGGGAAGCTAACATTCAGGTTTACCATTATATACTTTTTTAGATATGTGATACTTTACGATTACTGTGCCAGTTTTAGTATTTGAAGCTTATTGGACTTAACAAATTAAAAATGCTGTGACATTGAATAAAATGTAATTTAAGATTTTGTGACGACTGCTTGTTTGTTCTTAATTTTTTGATTATTAGTTATTTGTGTTTGTTTTATTTGAAATTAATTTTTTGTAAATCTTGTTATTCATGGAAATGTCATTTAATAGCTTTAACGCTTTTTAACTGTTTTATCCAACATGTTCTATAATTTGTACCATCAAAGAAATTTTTTTACTACTAATATTTCCCTGTCACAATCGTCCTTAAAACCTAATTTGTTCTCGTATAGATTATGAGAATATTACACCATAAAAGGTTTTGTTACTCAAATAGATTTTCCCTCTTTCTATAAGAATTCAAAAGAGGTTGATAATCAATGTATCATTATGGGAATAATTCAACAGCAAGGAAGTGAGGAAGCACCTATTTGGGCAAGGTTGTTTGCTGTGCAAAAGACTAACCAAAAATCTGTATTTACCCAGCTCAAAGCAGAGTTGGGATATGATAATGATAAAGTAGCCATCACTAGGTTTATTGAACTTGTCCGAAATACTCCGCATTTATCCTACACTAAAACACTTCAGTATTTACATTTTGCTTTAAAAGTTGCACAAGACATTAATTACACGGAAGCAATCGTGAAAATTCATACGGAAATTGGCTATATATACTGGCATAAAAGCGATTATGAGCATGCTCTGCAACAGTTTCATTTAGCATTAGATGATAATGAGACCTTAAGCAATACGGAAAATGAAGCGAGAATATATAAAGGTTTAGGCAATACCTACCTGAGAATAGGGAATTTGGATAGTGCCTCAAAACATTACCTGCATTCACTCAGCCTGTATAGCAAACAAAAAAACGAGGATGCCTGTGGAAGTATTTATAATAATATTGGGGTCATACACAAAGAAAAAGGGGAATACGAAAAATCACTTTCCTTTTATTTGAAATCACTCAAAATAAAAGAAGCCTCTGATGACGTGAAAGCTATTGCGAATACCTACATCAATGTGGGTATTATCTATAATATGCAGGAAAAATACAGTCAGGCACTCAATTATTTTAATAAAGTATTGGAGATTTCCCCGGCTGAGTTGGGAGAAGTCATCTTTTCCAATGTCCATAATAATATTGGTCAGGTCTGCGTAAATTCCGGTGATTACGAAAAAGCATTAGAACATCTTGCATTTGCACGAAAGATCAAAATTAAAATTGAAGATAAGCGCGGAACGGCTTTTTCTTATCAGGAAATTGGGCGTATCATGTTTTTGAAAAATGAATATGAGCAGGCCATGGAAAATTATTCCAAAGCTATGGATATCAGTCTGGAAATTGGTGCAGAGAATGATGAGGCAGATTTTCTTTATTTAATGGCTGAGGTCAGCTATAAAATGAAAGATTATGAAAAAGCAGAAGAATACTTACTTCATAGCTATGAAATTCGGAAACGCCTAGGATTGAAGCCAGTATTAGCGGACTGCTGTAAACTACTTGCCAATCTTTATTATGATATGAATAAGTTTAAGGAGTCCTGTGATTATATGAGACGCCTGACAACCTTGCAAGATGAGTTATCCAGCGAAGAGAAAAGCAGTTTACTCGCTGAAATGCAAACCCGATTTGAATTGCAGGCGCGAGACTCCACAATTAAGGAATTAAATATCAAGCAGGAAATGCTACTAAAGGCCAATAATGAATTGGAATTATTCGCAGGGAAAGCTGCCCATGATATGAAAGAACCCATGCGCATGATGAGCAGCTTTAGCTCACTCTTGTCGCGACAATATAACGATCAATTAGATGAAAAAGGACGCGAATTTTTGGAACATATCCACTCAGGAGCAAGACGCATGGAACAATTGCTTTCCGACATGCTTAAATTTGCTAAATCTGGTGCCAATCCTGAGGAAGCTATTCTAGTGGATCTCAAAGATACCTTGCATATTGTAAAGGCGAATCTCCATGTTGCTATAAAAGAAGCGAATGCTGAAATTCATGCTGAATCATTGCCTGTTGTTCATGCAACTCATACCACAATGATTCAATTATTTCAAAATATCATTGCTAATGCCCTGAAATTTAGAAAACCTGAAACCCCTTCTATTATTAAGATTAAGTCTGAACCTTATGATGATCATTTCTGCAAAATTTCTATTGCTGATAATGGAATCGGTATAAGGAAAGGGCAGGAAGAAAAAGTATTTGTCATTTTTCAACGCTTGAATGCCAAACATGAATATGAAGGTTCAGGCATTGGTTTGTCAACTTGCAAAAAAATTGTGGAATGTTTTGGTGGAAAAATCTGGCTGTCTTCAGTAGAAGGTGAAGGAACTACTTTTTCTTTTTTATTGCCAAAAACTGTTTTGAAATAAAAAAAACGGGTTAGTATTATGAAGTTTTCGATGTATTTTTTTTTCATGTATTGTGCATTATGTTTTTGTACGATAAATGTTTTTGGACAAAACGTGGGTATCGGTACACCAACACCTAACTATACGCTTGACGTGAATGGTTCATTGGGTATCAATGACACCCTGTTTCACAGTGGAGATCCTGATACCTGGATGGCCTTTCCTGTGCCAGACACCTGGGAACTTGCCATGGGAGGCAATCGGACTGTAAAGACACAATTCAATGAACTGACGATCAATCCAGACCAGTCTGGTGTTGATTTACTGGTGACTGGAGATGGGATCAATACGCTACTTAAAACGGATGCCTCAAATGATGCTATAGGAATTGGTACAGCAACACCTGCACATTTATTGGACATACAAGGGGACATGCGCGTTACTGGAGATGGTATCAATACACTACTCTATGCCGACCCTACTACGAACCGGGTAGGAATTGGTACAGGTACACCCGACCATTTGGTGGATATACAAGGGGGAGATGTACGAGTCACCGGAGATGGCATTAATGCCTTATTGTTTATTGATTATGACCAAAATCGAATAGGAGTTGGGACAGATACCCCAGAAATGAATCTGGATATTGCAGGAGGAATGAGTGTAGATTCATTAAAACTAGGATCTCTGGGGACAACGATTAAAAGCATTCAGTCTGGTAGTGTTAATTCGCCAGGTGGTCTCTTTGGTGCATATGCACAAAATATCAGTTTTGGACCATTTGATACGCCGCCAAATATTGTCACAACTATAGTACACCTCGGTGGGAATATTGAACATTTTACGATAACGATTAGCAGCCTTACAAATGATTCGGCTACGATTAATGTAAAACCAATAATTGGCACAGTTACGAATTCACCGATTAAAATAAATTGGATTGCATTTGAATAATATGAATTACGACATACGATTATCTTTAGTGTTTTGTACCTTATTATTTTGCGCAGCAAGCACCTTTGGACAGAACATCGGTATTGGCACACCAACACCAGATTATACCCTTGATATAAATGGCTCCTTAGGAATTAATGACACTCTATTTCATAATGGCGACCCTGATACCTGGGTAGGTTTCCCCGCATCAGATACCTGGGAAATGGTGATGGGCAGCAAACGGGTAGCCGTCACACAACTTAATGAATTTAGAATCAATCCGAGTCAGTCGGGTGTTGATTTACTAGTCAACGGAGACGGTATCAATACACTACTCAGAACAGATGTAGCAAATGATGCAGTAGGCATCGGAACAGGTACACCAGCTCATCTGGTGGATATACAAGGAGACATGCGTATCAGTGGAGATGGCATCAATGCCCTCGTATATGCCGATCCTACTACAAATCGAGTGGGCATCGGAACAGGGACGCCAGCTCATTTAGTAGACATACAAGGAGATATGCGTATTACTGGAGATGGCATCAATGCCCTCATGTATGCCGACCCACTAAATAGTCGCTTGGGAATAGGAACACCCAACCCATCTTATCTAGTCGATATCCAAGGCGGAGATGTCCGCATCACTGGTGACGGTATCAATGCACTGTTATTTGTAGATTATGATCAGCGACGAGTAGGAATCGGTACAGATACGCCACAGTCCGACCTCGATGTAGCAGGAGAAATTCGAGCAGAATCTGTTGTGGTGGGTAATACAGGTAGTTCGATAGGAAATATTCAGCATGGTGAGTTTATATATACACCTGATGGCACTAACCTACAGTTTATTACAGTAACGTATAATGCTCTATTCGCGAATACACCAAAAATATTCTTTAATGTTTACAACCCAATTGCAGTAAGTATTGAAACTTACACAACTGGAATTTATTCAACCTCAAATACAGAGACGACTTTTTTGGTCAGGGAAGCAGATATGGGAACAATGAATGATCCATTAGTGATACGATGGTTTGCAATAGAGTAGAGTGCATTGGATTTTAAAAGTATAGTAGAAAATCAAGAGAACATACCTTTGCTTCTCTTGATTTTCTTATTTTTGACAGACAAATACAAATTTTATCGGTCAAAAAACTTATACTTATGAGAATACTCTACACGCTTCTTTGTGCTTCATTCATCTTCATTTTTACCAGCCAAAACATCCTTGCTGCTCCAGGCGACACCACATCTATTGCTGTACATCAGGCTGTTGATATGACCTGGTATGGAGCTTATGACGAAATGGGCAATTTTCCTGACGGCTCTGTTTCCTACCATAAAATTCTGATGGAATACACCCTCGGCTGTGCATCCAGTGGTTGTAGCGACTGGGATTATACCACAAAAATAGAAGCCCGAATTCCTACAGGAACGTATGATTCTACAGTCCTTGTACTCGACACCATTTCTATCATGCCACTTGAAGTAGATACGACCTGGAATGTGTTTGAAGTCATTGAATCTTTTGAGCTGGCACGCGTCATTACGCCTTACGGCGGCTACATGGCAACAAATCAGGCAGGCTATTCCAATAACTGGAAACACAAATATGTCTTTGATGTCACCGACTTTGTACACCTGCTGCGAGATGACGTGATGATTCGTGCATTTTATGACGGCTGGTCGAGCGGTTTTGCAGTTTCACTAGATTTTAAATTTATAGAAGGTACACCCGACCGGGAAGTCATCAAGCTGCAAAATATGTATCAAGGCGGTGGCAATTATCAAAATAGCGGGGTGACTTTTGAGCTAAATAATTTCCCACAAAAAACCTTCGAAATGCCTGCCGATATGCACAGTGCCAAATTGCGGGTAACCATCAGCGGACATGGCTTTGATAATAATGTCAATTGTGCCGAATTTTGTGAAAAAGACTATTATGTAAAAGTAGGGGGCAACCAGATCGCAGCACAAGCCATGTGGCGAGATGATTGCGGTTTCAATCCTATTTATCCGCAGGGCGGCACCTGGATTTATAATCGCGCCAACTGGTGTCCCGGAGACAAGACCAATACCTACGAACACGACCTAACACCTTACGTGACGCCCGGTAGCCCGGTAGATCTTGATGTCGATATTGAAAGTTATTTTTGGAGTGGTACACAATCGCCTTACTACATTTACAGCGTTCAGTTGGTGACTTACCGCGATTATAATTATATGAATGACGCTGCTGTTTTGGACATTATCCAGCCCAGCACAGCCGACCCACACAAACGCCTCAATCCTTCCTGCGGTCAGCCCGTTTTTATGCTCAAAAATGAAGGCGAAAATCCCCTGACTTCAGTCAATGTCGAGTACGGCGTGACAGGCGGCGGCACTTGCACTTATACATGGACAGGTAATCTGCCTTTTATGCAAAGCGAAGAAGTTACCCTACCTTCTATGGCCTGGACAGGCTACGATCCGAATGACCAGACGTTTAATATAAAAATCACCAGTGTAAATGGCGGAACGGATGACAATCCACTAAACGATGAGATGAGTTCCAGCTTTGAAGTACCCACCGCAACTTATCCACCCGACCTGAAAATTCGCATTCAAACCAATAATCGTGGCTATGAAAATGGCTACGTCCTTACAGATGTAGATGGTACAATTATTTCTGAACGACTCGTAGGTTCACTAGGCAATAACACAGTGTACGAAGACGAAGTAAACCTGACACCCAACTGCTACATCCTCCGCATTTTTGATTCAGCGGGAGATGGTTTGCAATGGTGGGCCAATAGCGCACAAGGCAATGGCTCTGCTTTTATTTTCCGAGCAGATGTACCTTTTCCCTTAAAGACTTTTCAGTCTGATTTTGGTTCTGAAATTCATTACGAATTTACCATTGGGACACTTGGTGGCATTCCACACAGCGGCGATTGCACTGCTGTTGGCAATGAAGATATAGCCCAACAAGCGTCTCAATTATCAGTTTTGCCGAATCCAAATAATGGCTTATTCACGGTAGAATTAAAAGATATAAATGTGGCTAATGCCCAATTGTCAATCTTAAATTTACTCGGACAATCAGTCCACGAAGCCCATCTAGGCACTATTCAGGGGGCTTTCGCCCAAAGCGTAGATTTGCGGGAATTGCCAAAAGGCTTATATCTGGTACATCTTGAATATGATGGCGGGCAGTTGAGCCGAAAGGTCTTGGTGGAGTAGTGGGGTATTGATGACTGGTGTATTGGTGATTAGTATCACAAATTGGACAGTTTTGCCACTCGATTCGCCCACGATTAAAACCGTAGGCTACCAAATAAGTCGTGTCTATAGCACTTTGTAAAGCTACATTTGAAAGGCTATTCAAGTCGCATAGCGACAATCTATTTGGTAGCCAATGGTTTCAACCATGGGCGAATGGAGAGAAAGTACAATTTGTTATAGACACCCATAGACAAAATATACCACACAATACGTATATTTGTGTCCTATATGCCATCGGAAAACCCACATATCAATATCTTCATCGCCTATTCTCATAAAGATAAAAGCTATCTAAATGAATTGCTGCCTTATCTCAATTCCTTAAAGCGAACACAATCGGCACATATCTGGTACGACGGAGAAATCGCGCCTGGTGCAAAATGGGATGAAGAAATAAAAAAACACCTGAATGACGCCCATATCATCCTACTACTCATCAGTGTAGATGCTTTAGATTCCGATTATTTCCACCAAGAAGAAATGAAACGGGCATTAGAACGCCATGAATTGGAAACTGCTATTGTCATTCCCGTCATCCTGCGCCCTTGTATGTGGAAAGACGAAAAAATTGGCAGCTTACAAGCGCTGCCAGAAGAAGGAAAACCCATCATTGAGTGGAGTCTGAAAGACAGTGCTTATACCAATGTTGCCAGAGGCATAAAAGACCAAATCCTTACAATAAAAAACAGAGAACAAAACGCAGTAGCGATACTGGCAGCACAAAAAAAAGAACAAGAAGATAAGACAGCCAGTGAAGCTAAAAGACAAGCAGCAGCCAGACAAAAAGAAGAAGAGGAACAAGCTCGGAAAGCAGCTACAAAACAAAAGGAGGAACAGCGACAAGAAAGTATTGGAAAAAGGAAAAAGCAGTTGTTTAGGCTATTGCGAATCGGTTTACCTGTGCTGGTTGGATTATTAGTGGTTTTTTGGGTAGGGAAGGGGATTGTAAACTATCAAAGACAGCAGGCAGATATTAAGGCAAAGCGTGTAGTCAAAGAGAAAGAGCTTAAAAGATTAGATGAAGAAAAAAAGAAACGCGAAGCTGAAAAAACAAAGGTTATTCCAAAAGACCTAATACAGAATTTCCTTAATGATATGGTCTTTATAGAAGGCGGCAAATTTAAAATGGGCTGCACCGATGAACAAAGTGACTGCGAGGACGATGAAAAGCCTGCACATAATGTAATAGTGGACGATTTTAGAATAGGAAGATATGAAGTGACCAATGAGCAATTTTGCGCTTTCTTAAATGAAAAAGGGAATAAAACAGAAGGTAGTGTAGAATGGTTGGATATCTCAGACGGGGATTGTAAAATAGAGCAAAAAGGGAATCGTTATGTGCCAAAAATAGGTTATAATGAACATCCTGTAATAGAAGTAAGCTGGTATGGTGCAAAGGCTTTTTGTAAATGGCTAAAAGATAAGACAGGGAAGGATTTTCGCCTACCAACCGAAGCCGAATGGGAGTATGCAGCAAGAGGAGGAAATCAAAGCAAAGGATATAAATATGCAGGTTCTAATGATATAGCTAAAGTAGCTTGGTATAATGCTAATAGTGGAAATAAAATACATAAGGTGAACAGTAAAGTCCCTAATGAACTGGGCTTATATCAGATGAGTGGAAACGTATGGGAATGGTGTCATGACGTATATGATGAGGATTATTATAAGAGCAGTCCACAAGACAATCCTAAAGGATCAAATTCAACTGACTCGGCTGGCCGTCGGGTTCTTCGCGGCGGTTCCTGGTACTATAGTTCCAGGCTCTGTCGTACTACGCATCGTCTCAGGATTCAGCCGGATGGCTGGTACTACGATGTTGGTTTCCGTGTCGCCCAGGCTCCTTAACCTTTTGTCCTTTTTGTTTTTTAGCTTTTCTGCCGCCGTAGGCGGCCGGTTTTCGTACCGACGACTTTAGCCGTCGCAGAGAGTAAAGACGGAAAAATAAAAGTACTTGAATTTTATTCTCTTAAAAATTTAAATAAAATTTATTTGACGGCTAAAGTCGTCAGTACAGTTCATATAGAGTTTGAATTTAATCACCTCACAACCCGCAACTCAATCAACCCAAGCCCCAAGCAAACCCACATTCCCACTAAGATTCCCAACCATATAACTTGCAGAAGCTCCAATAGCCGCCGACTCACGCAGCAACTCCCGCTTCACGCCCGACCTGCCGATATAATCCGAATGCACAAAATAATTGAGCCCGGCATCCCGCACCACAAAACCGACATGATAATCCAGTCCCAATATAAAAATCTCCTGCTCGGCTTGTTGGGCAAGATAGGCTTCCAGCTTTTCCAGCGATCCATAACGTTGAATACTATTAGGTGTGCAGAGTTTTTCTACGATGACAGATGCCGCCTGTTGTGCTAGTTTATAACGTTGCAATTCCACCCCCATATCTCGTAGTGTTGTTGTCACAAAATACCCGCAGGCAATATCGCCCTTGCGTGGCGTATCTGTATGACCATTAAAATCCCAGCCTGTCTCCATCCAGTAATAGAAGATAGAATCATTCAGCACATCAAAAAAATACTGCTTCGCAGCGATTGGATTGCCCCGAAAATCAGCCTTTTTTGTTTTGATTTTTTCTTGCAATAATTCGTATTGCCGAATATGAGCAGCCGTATCAAATGGAGCTTCAAAAACAGCAATAGGGGAGGAGGGAAGCGGAATCGTTCTATTTTTGCAATTAGTGAGGCAGCAAAGACTAAGTAAAATGTAAAAAACTGGACGCATTTATTTTGATTTGAATATCGAACAGAAGAATGTCGAATTACGAAGTAAATGAAACAACTCGCAACTCAGCAACTCGCAACTCGCTTGAATGTCGAATTATGAAGTAATTGAAACAACCCGCAACTCGCTTGAATGTCGAATTATGAAGTAATTGAAACAACCCGCAACCCGCAACTCACTTGAATGTCGAATAACGAAGTAATTGAAACAACCCGCAACCCGCAACTCGCTTGAATGTCGAATTATGAAGTAATTGAAACAACCCGCAACCCGCAACTCATTTGAATATCGAATAACGAAGTAATTGAAACAACCCGCAACCCGCAACTCAGCAACTCGCAACTCAGCAACTCGCAACTCAGCAACCCGCAACTGCCAACTATTCCACAAAATACTTATATTTGTGTTATGCCAGTATCGAAAGAGCAGATTAATATTTTTATTGCTTACGCAAAGAAGGACGAGGATATACTTTTGTCATTGCGTAAGCACCTGGCTGTTTTGGAGCGCATTGAAAATGTGCGGATCTGGTACGATGGAAATATTGAATTGGGGACAGAATGGGCGGCGGAAACAGATGAAGCTTTATCAAAGGCAAAAATCATACTCTTGCTGATAAGTGCGGATTTTATAGCTTCTGATTTTTGTTACGAAAACCAGATGCAAAAAGCATTGGAACGGCATAAAAATGGTGCAGCAGTACTTGTACCAATTATTATCAGAGATTGTGTGTGGGAAGGAACGCCCTTCAGCAAACTAAAAGTATTGCCTTTAAATGGAGTGCCGGTCAGCAGTTCGGTCTGGGATACAGCAGATACACCTTATGTCGAAATTGTCAAAGCCCTGAATAAAAAGATTGACGCTTATCAGGGAGAAACGCCTGACACCCCAGCACAAAAAAAGACTCGAAAGCGGGGGCGGGTGCTTTACCGTATTCCTGCGAAAATGCAGAAAGCGGTAACTTCTACTTGTATTATTCGCATTGCGCCCGAAGACTTACCCGAAGCTATTTTAAGAGAAGATTTAGAAGATGCGGACAAGGCAATAATTGAAGACATTCGCCGTATCGGGAAGTTTATGCAGGTACAATTGACGGATGAAAGTGATGGAAAAGCATTTTACGTAGATGCGAGAAGTACGCTGGAGCAGGTGGTCGAAGAAGATGATTATACCGAATGGCAATACGATGTGACGCCGCTGCTGGAAGGACGGCATCGCCTGCAATTGAAAGTCTTGGTGACTTTGGTACGGGATGAATATGGGAAGGCGTATAAAGACGTCGTGGTGCTAGATAAAGAAATCGAAGTGGTGACGGAGTCAGTTGAGGAAAACTATGATTGGGAAACAACAAAAGAAGTTGCGCCTTTGACGGAAGGGAAGACTGAGACTTTGTCTGATGCAAAAGTTGTTGAGGATACACGGAGTATTTCCTTTGATGATGTAGAAGAAGCTGCATCTGCCGAAAAATCAGCTCCACCTGAACAAGGAGCAAAAGAGGAAGAAGAAATAAAAATAAAGCCAACTAAAAAGGAGAAAAAACCTAAGCCCAAGCCTGCTGAATCTAGCAAGCCAAAAGAAAAACCCCAAGACCCGAAACTACCCAAAATCGGAACTTATAAAGGCATATTATCAACTATGCTGGTCTTATTGTTTCTAGTGCCGATGCTGAGTTGGGCATTCGCGCCGGACATGGTTACACCTGTGCTAGTCAGTATGCGTTATGAGGAGAGTAAGAAAATATCAGATGGACAGATTGCCGTAAAAAAAGATGGGAAATGGGGTATTATAAACAAATGGGGCGTTGAGTCGGTAGCACCTGTTTATGATAATATCGTGACTTATAAAGACACCCTTTTACAAGTCAGTAAAGCCGGAAAGTGGGGCTTATTAAAACAAGTCGATAATAAACAAAGAGGCTGGAAAGGAGAAGTGTTTAACCCCGAACATGAAATCATTATTCCTGTGGTGGCAGACAGCATAAATGATATTCGTGAACGTGAGGTGGAGCTAAGGATTGGTTCAGAACAACTGATTTTGCCGCTGTTTTCGATGAAAGATACAATGCAGAGAAAAGTTACTTTTAATAAGTTGCCAAACAGAATGCAAAAAGAGTTAAGCGAGGTAGATAGCTTAGTGCAAATCGGGGAAATTAGAACAGCCAGACAAAAACTAATCAACTTAAATGCTGACAATGATGTAGATACTACGGAAGTAAGCAATGTGATAAAATTGCAAAAAGGGTACTGGCTCAAATCCAATACGACAAAAACCTACAAAGCCGCAGCAGAAGGTAAGCAGGAGGAAATTACGGACTTAAAAGAAAAGGCAGCACACATTAGAGCGATAAATCCCAAAGAAAGAAGGAGCTTGAGAGACACAATTATGGAGTGAAAATTAAATGTGTGTGTAATAAATTGCACAATTTTGTCGGACCATTCGCCCATAAATAAATTCATCTCCCGCGACTTTATAACTTTTTTATAATTGTCAGGCTATTCAAAGTGTCGTAGACACGATCTATCGGGTAGCCAATGGTTTCAACCATGGGCGAAATAGAGCGAAAGTACAATTTGTTATACCCACAAATTAAATTTAAACTCAAGTCTAGATTTTGGAATTTGGAATTTCCTTTTTTGGAATTTTACGGCTTCGTTTTAAATTTTCGATAAGCAGCCGCCAGTCGCACATCATATTTATTCTTTCGGTAGGACTTACCATTATAGCCCGAAGCAAATTTTGCCCAATTGCAGGTACGCAGGTGTTTGAGCAGCTTATTACTTTTTACAAAACCGATAAAAGCCTGCAAATGTTCGTATTCCGATTCATACTGCGCCTCTACAAAATCACTGACATTTTTATAATCCGTTACATAATAATTGAAGCCCATCACCTGAAACATGCCCCAGGAAGCAGAAGATAAAGCAGCTTCTTTGTGGATGCGTTTAGCCCGTTCCAGTCGATCATGCTCGGCTGCTCCGCCTTTATAATAACGCTTCGTCCAGCGCGGATAAAGAATATCTTCATTGCCCTTGCACAATTGGCGCGGACGCAATCCTTTTCCTTCAATCAAACTCCAGAAAATATGCCCTTCAAACAAAATTTTAGGACGTCCATCCGACAAAAAACCACCGCCACTTGACTCCACTTCTACCACAGCACGTATAGCAGCAGGCTCTACTTTCAGCTCATCCGCCGTTTGCAAAATCTGGCTTTGCGTCAATGTCTTAGAAGGCGAGATAACCCGTCTGCGAGGCGGTTTTTTACTATTGTCAATATGCACAAAACGCTTGCGAGGCTTCAGGTCTTTCTTTTTAGGTCTTTTTCTTTTGCCCAAAAAATCTTCCAGATCATCAAACTTATTACGAATAAAAGTAGTTGCGAAATCTTCAATCAGATTTGTCGCCAAATCCTGCAAAGTCGGCTCTTTTTTACGAGTTTTCCGCTTAGTGGTTGTCTTAGTCTTAGAAACAGTATAAGCAATTTTATACCGCCAGTCTTTAAGCATGTCCTCCGAAATACCCTTCACCTTCAGCAAGTCCTTACGCTTCGTAAATTTCTCCTTCCGCCGATAAGCCATGATACGCTTCGCCAAAGCCGGCCCGACACCACTCAGCTCACACAGTTCCTTAGTATTTCCAGTATTAATATTAATTTTCGCCATCGTAGATATGATATACAAATTAAGACGCAAAACAGCCTCCTTAGTGACCCTTTATTTGAATAACGAATATCGAACAAAGGAACACCGAATGTCGAAGTATGATTCAGCACTTCGACATTCGGTGTTCGATATTCGTTATTCGAAATTCTTCTTTTTTCTGATAAAAGTGGGCAGGCTAATCTGCTTTAAGTATTCAAAGAAGCCTCATAAGCCTCCGGCGTATCCAAATCCCTCAAAACATGTTCCGTCTCCATCTCCACCTTCACCAAATGATCAGCATAAGCCCGCACAATCCCCCGACAACCCTCCGGCTCATCATGCCCCAATAGGTGCGATTGATAAAAAGAAGAAAAAATAACCGGATTCCCCCGCCGCTGCTCATACACAGGCAAAACAATACACGACTGATCCCGAACATAATTTAGGCGAAAGCCGACCATAATCCTCAAATACTCCTCTGGCTCAATAAAGGGCAAATCAGACAAACAAATCATATAGCCCTGCGTATCAGCCGCCGCCGTCCGAATACCTGCCTGAATAGAAGAGGTCATACCAGAAGCAAAATGCTCGTTTTTTACAAAGCTAATCCTATCGAAATGACCGATATGGAGCGAAGCCGAAAGATGCTCCTTGACCCGCTCCGCCTCATGTCCAAGCACCACAATCACCTCATAAGGCTGAGCAGCCAAAACATTTGTAATCACCTGCTCTAAGATAGTCGTCTCCCGAAAAGGAAGCAATAATTTATTCGCTTTTCCCATACGCTGAGAAGAACCGGCAGCAAGTATAATCGCAGAAATCATTTTTAGCGTTTATTCCAGAAAATAAATTTGGTATTCGTCATTACTGACAACTTGTGGAAAGCTAAGATAATGATCTTTGAAGGTAAGTAGATGAGTAATACCGTATTTTTCCTGTAATTTTTTTACCGCAATTTCATCCATGTTTTTGTAGTGCTGGTCAGCGAGGTCAAATAATTCGAGTCCGACTTTGCGGGAATCCACATTTACACCATATACTTCTCCGATACAATTATACCAGTCCATCATGGCTTTTTTGCGGTGTACCAATACTTTGTAGTCTACTAGTGAACTGCGTTCACCATATACTTTTAGTGTAGTAAAATTAATCGGATGTAAAAATAAAGCACCTTCAGGCGTCAGCTCTTTTGCCCTTGCACTGATTTCAACGGCAGGGTCGTTTTTGTATTGATTGCCATAATCAAAAGGGACATCCCAAAAGAACAAGGAGCGAGCAAAAATTAGTACAAAAAGAATAGCAAGTCCAACAGCAGACAATACAGGAAAAGCAAGTTGTTGGAGCTTTTTGTTTTGTACATAAGGAAAAGTTTTTTCTAGTATGGAAAACAAAGCAAAAACGGAAAAGGCTTTTAGCCAAATGGTAATTTTAAACCACTGCAAAGAAGCCGCATTGACTTCCGAAAAACCTTCGACCAAAGTGAGATGCACGAGCATAGCCGCCCAGGAGATTAGAAAAAACAGCCCGATCTTAATTTCTTTTCCAATATAAAAAACGGTTCCAAGCAGCAATAAAGGAATGACCAGTAAATAGTTTTTCAGCGGAAATTCAAAAGGCAGGTAATGATGAGGAGAACGAAATTCAAATAGAATCATAAAAAAATCAGCATTGCTAACGCCTTGTTCTTCAAAGAAAAATTTGAGAAAAATGACCCATAAACCGCCCGTCAAAATCCACAAAAACACAGCAGCAAAAAATGTAGTCCACTTGACTTTGACCAGCTTGAATAGTTTGCCAATAAACAAAACGCCCGAACAGGTGACAAAGAGCTGTATGCCGATAACTGGTTGTAATAAAGTCCCCAATCCAATAATACCTAAAGCCGCAATATACCGATTGTTCAAAAACAAATAGAGACCAAACAAGCCTAAGAGTTGAATGAGATTGCTGACAAAAAATGAATTATAATACAATTCATTGCCGCCAAGATTGATGCCGTACAAGGGAACAAACAAGGCCAAAATCGCCAACCAGGCCACATAATCTGTCTTGATAAACAGACGGGCAATTTTGAACAATAAAAAGAAGTGCAAGAGGGTGACGAGAATATGCAACAACACACAAGCAAATTCCTGATAATCTCCAGTCAGCGACAGCAGCCAGGAAAAGGCAAAACGTTCATTCGGTACTTTAGCATGGATACCTTGTAGATAATTATCGAGCGAATAGAGGTCTGAATTATTGAGTAATTTGGCGTAAGCCTGGGTTTGCATTTCATCATTTCGCCCATACTCATAACCCCAGCGTGCCACAACACAAAGGTAGCAGGCAGCCAGCGCAATCAACAGTTTTAGTGGATGGATATTTTTAATGATGAACTATAAATGATGAATGTGTTGCGATTACCTCATTCGTAATTAAAAGATTCGTAATTCGTAATTATTCCGCTACAATGATAAATTTATTCTTCTTGCCATTTTCTACCATGACGTACTTGTCGTGGAGCAAATGGTCGGTATTGATAATTAAGTCTTTGTCCGTGACTTTTTCTTTATTGACGGAAACGGCGTTGCCTTTGATGGCACGTTGCGCTTCACTTTTGGAGGCGACGATGCTGGTCTTGTCAGCGATTAAGGAGATAATATCCAAGCCCGCAGACAAATCACTTTTGGCAATGCTGAAAGACTGTACTTCGTTGCGAACGGTTTCCAAATCGGCTTCACTCAGTGCCATAAGTGCATCACGTTTACCTTTGAATAGTAACTTAGAAGCACGTACTGCCGACTCATAAGCCTCGCGCGAATGTACGCGTACAGTGATTTCTTCTGCTAGTGCTTTTTGCGCAGCACGTTCATGAGGAGCTTCGGCATGTTGCGCCAGCAGGCTTTCTATTTCCTCTTTTGTTTTTAATGAAAAAGTTTTGAGCAACCTGTCCATCATATTATCATCTGATCCCAGCCAAAACTGGTAAAACTGGTAAGGTGAAGTCAGCTTTGCATCCAGCCAGACATTGCCACCCTCGGATTTGCCATACTTTTTGCCATCCGGCTTCGTGAGCAGGGGCGTGGTGAGGGCATGTGCTTTTTTGCTCAGCATCCGACGAATAAATTCTACACCGGCTGTGATGTTGCCCCACTGATCCGAGCCGCCCATTTGCAGGCTACAGTCGTGCTGTTCGTACAGACATTTAAAATCATAACCCTGAATCAACTGGTAGCTAAACTCAGTATAAGACAAGCCGCTTTCCAGTCGGTTTTTCACAGAATCCTTCGCCATCATATAATTGACGGATATATGCTTGCCTACATCGCGCATAAATTCCAACACATTCATCTCTTTATAGAAGTCGTAATTATTGGCCATCTGCGCGGAGTTTTTACCACAGTCGAAATCCAGAAAACTGCGCAGTTGATCGCCTGTTGTCTGAAGATTTTTTTCAATGGTTTCCAAAGGCAATAACTGACGTTCAGCATCTTTCCCGGAAGGGTCGCCAATACGTCCAGTTGCACCACCGACCAATGCGATAGGGCGATGTCCGTGCCGCTGCAAATGCACCAGCAACATGATGGTGACCATATTTCCAATGTGCAGTGAAGGGGCGGTTGGGTCAAAACCAATATACCCAGTTACCATGCCTTCCTTGATCGCTTCTTCTAATTCTGGTGTCGTATCCTGTATCAGTCCGCGCCAGCGTAATTCTTCTATAAAGTTCATGTTCAAATTTTTAGAGTTGCAAATATAACGTGTAATGATGAATGATGAACGATGAATGATGAACTAATTAGGTGTAAAATTTTAAATTTACCCCGATAATTATCGGGAAAGGTTAAGATTAAGTTTAAATCAAAGGTGATACTTCTTTTATACTGTGCGAATAGAAAACATTTTCCAGTAAGGTCTGTTTTCAATAAAAAAAACTAATTGCCAGCGTTTTGTATCGTTTTAAACTTAAACTTAATCTTGGACTTAAACTTAATGAGTATTCAGCAAGACATCAATGTTGTTTGGCTTAAAAGGGATTTGCGCACTCAGGATCATGCCCCTTTATATGAGGCTGAAAAGGATGAATTGCCTTATCTGATTGTATATCTATTTGAGCCTAATTTAATCAATTATCCCGATACGTCAGAGCGACATTTACAGTTTATTTATCACTCCATTTTGTCTATGAATAAAGACTTGTCTGCTTATAATAGGCAGGTAGTTGTTTTTTATGGCAACGCGCTCGAGGTCTTTCAATTTCTCCGTCAAAAATATCGGATCAAAAAGGTCTTTAGTCATCAAGAAAGTGGCATACAAATTACGTGGGAGAGAGATAAGGCGCTTGCCCGTTTATTCAAAACAAATGAAATAGAATGGCATGAATTCCAAAGGGATGGTATTGTCAGAGGCATAAAAAACCGTAAAGGCTGGGATAAAAAATGGTTCAGTACGATACACGCACCTTTGATTGAAAATTCGTACCATAAAAATACGCTGGAATTACCCGATCATCCGTTTCGATTATCGGATGACTTCAAACGACAAATCGTGGAATATCCTGCACCCTTTCAGCCGGCAGGGGAATCTAATGCCTGGCGATACCTACACTCATTTATACAACAAAGAGGCTTTAATTATCATCGGCATATTTCGAAGCCTACAGAAAGCCGCTTATCTTGTTCACGTATCTCTCCGTTTTTAGCCTGGGGCAATCTGAGTATTCGGCAAGCTTATCAGTTTGTCAGAAATCATCCACATTACGAAAGACATAAAAGACCTTTTCAAGGTTTTTTAACCCGCTTGAAATGGCATTGTCATTTTATGCAAAAATTTGAAGTAGAATGTGAATACGAAACCCTGTGTATTAATCGAGGCTACGAATCCTTAAAAAGAGAACATCATTCGGCTTTTATACAGGCTTGGGAAACAGGTATGACAGGCTTTCCATTATTGGATGCCTGTATGCGTTGTGTCCAAAAAACTGGCTGGATTAATTTCAGAATGAGAGCCATGGTGGTATCGTTTTTATGTCATCACTTGGATCAGGATTGGCGAGCTGGTATCTATCATTTAGCCCGACAGTTTCTCGACTACGAACCTGGCATACATTATCCTCAATTTCAAATGCAGGCAGGCACAACAGGCGTAAACACGATACGAATGTATAATCCAGTCAAGCAATCACAAGATCATGACCCTGAAGGGAAATATATTAAAAAATGGCTGCCTGAGTTGGCAGATGTTCCGATAGTTCACATACACGAACCTTGGAAAATGACTGAAATGGAACAGATTTTCTGTGGCGTGCGCATTGGAAAAGATTATCCAAATCCTATCATAGATTTAACGGAAAGTGGTAGAAAAGCCCGTGAAAAAATATGGGGACATCGAAAAAATGAACTGGTCAAACAAGAAAAACAGAGAATACTGAATGTTCATACTGTAAAAAGAAACCGGAAGAAGAGAACATAAAAAGAATCAATATGCCAGAAGTTAACCTAATTTTTCCACATCAGCTTTTTCAGGAGTCTCCGCTGCTGGAAAATGGCTCACCCATCTATTTAGTAGAGGAATGGCTGTTTTTCAGGCAGTATAAATTTCATAAACAAAAAATAGCTTTTCATCGAGCGAGTATGAAGGCTTATGAAGCCTATTTGAAATCAAAAAATCTAAGCGTCTATTATATCGAAGCGCAGGATGAATTGGCAGACATCCGCCAACTCATTCCGTATCTTGCGGGCAAAGGCATTACTCAGCTGAATTACATAGATACAACAGATAACTGGCTGGAAAAACGCATTCAATCTGCGGCAAATAAAAACACTGTAAAAACAGAAAAATACAATTCTCCGCTTTTTATCAATACACCAGCTGATTTGCAAGATTTTTTCAGGTCTGATAAGAAAAAGTTTTTTCAAACAAAATTTTATAAACAACAGCGTAAAAAGCTGAATATACTTCTGGAAGACGAGCAAAAACCAATCGGTGGAAAATGGACTTTTGATACCGAAAATCGTAAGAAATATCCAAAAAAGAAAACACCACCAGCCATTCAGTATCCTGACAATAATCCATTTTACCAGGAAGCTAGCGCGTACACCGAACAGCATTTTTCCGACAATTTTGGTATCTTGACCGAAAGCCCACTCTATCCTGTTGATTTTGCAGGTGCAGAATCTTGGCTCAAACAGTTTTTAACCCACCGTTTTTTAGAATTTGGACCTTATGAGGATGCCATTGTAGCCCAATATACTATTTTACACCATAGTGTATTAACGCCTATGCTTAATGTGGGCTTACTTACGCCCAAATTTATTATTCAGGAAACGTTGAATTTTGCAAATCAAACAAGCGTTCCACTCAATTCTTTAGAGGGGTTTATTCGACAGATTATTGGGTGGCGGGAGTTTATTCGTGGCGTATATGAATGTAAAGGTACAGAAGAACGCACCCGAAATTATTGGGGCTTTGAACGCAAAATTCCCGCAGGTTTTTACGATGGGACTACTGGCATTCTTCCCATTGACACGACCATTAAAAAATTATTAAAAACAGCTTATTCACACCATATTGAACGACTGATGGTACTCGGTAATTTTATGATGCTTTGCGAATTTGATCCCGATGAGGTTTATCGCTGGTTCATGGAAATGTATATCGATGCCTATGATTGGGTCATGGTGCCGAATGTGTATGGCATGAGCCAGTTTGCGGATGGAGGTCTAATGTCCACAAAACCCTATATCAGCGGTAGTAATTATCTGATGAAAATGAGTAATTATGGCAAAGGAGACTGGCAGGAAATCTGGGATGGATTGTTCTGGCGTTTTATGCATGTTCATCGTGATTTTTTCCTAAAAAATCCACGTTTAGGTATGCTGGTGCGTATGTTTGATAAAATGACTGAAGAGAAGCAAAAGGCGCATTTGAGCATAGCAGAAAAGTTTTTGGAAGGCTTGGGCAAATAGAAGCTTTGTGTGTAAAAAATTGCTCCTAGCTAAAATGTACACGTTCTTAGTTAACAATTTCATACGCATCATAAGGGCTTGGACTCAACTAAACGCCACTTTCAATTTACATAATTGGCTTATTGTCAATACTTTTTTGAATTTGAATTTGACGTTTGAATTTGTATTTCCACTTACTGAAATTAGGGCAAAGGCATCAAATTAAAAAGCAACCTGAGTCGTCTGACGATTCAATTTATTCAGGAGTTCATCGTCCTGTAAATCATCATACGTGTGGATAAGCAACCATCGTCAGCCGACTTTTCTTCTTCATTTTCCAAATTTAAATTTAATTAAACGCGCAT
>CALFBH010000098.1 GCA_937951615.1 uncultured Saprospiraceae bacterium
AGACGCGAACAATTGTGTAACAACAGCAACAGTCACAATAGACCAGCCAACTGACCTGACCGCAAATGCAGGCGGTGCAGTAGGCGATGTCTTATTATGTAACGGCGACACAGACGGTGAATTGACCCTTACGGTAAATGGCGGAACAGCTCCTTATAATTTCGATTGGAATAATGGTTTGACAACAGATCAAAATCCAACAGGCTTAGCAGCAGGCACATACACTGTGCTGATAACAGATGGAAATAATTGTACCCTTTCCGTAACAACTGAAATCACTGAACCCGCAGTTTTATCTGCGAGTGCGACAGAAAATTCAGCGGTAAACTGTTTTGGTGCATTAGATGGAGCAGCTACCGTTTCAGTAAGTGGTGGCACGACTCCTTATACTTATCTTTGGGATAATGGCGAGACAACAGCAACAGCCTCATCGCTGGGAGCAGGCGCACATGATGTAACCCTGACCGACGCGAATAACTGTACAACAACAGCAAGTGTAACAATTACAGATGCCATAGAACTGAGTCTAGCTTTAACCGCCAGCACAGAAGCCAATTGTACATCCTGTGATGGTACAGCAGATGTTAGTGTAACAGGCGGAATCAGTCCTTACACGTATAGCTGGTCAAACGGCAATACAAACAATCTGCCAACAGACCTCTGTTCCGGTATCAATACCTTAACAGTAACAGATGCAAACGGCTGTACAGCTACAACAGAAATTAATATTGGTACAATATCGACCTTAGAGGCAAACGCAACAGCAGATAATAATATTTCTTGCTTTAATGCTTGTGATGGTGCAGCTACTGTAGCAGCAACTTCAGGTAATCCTCCATACAATTATGTATGGAGTAATGGACAAACAACTGCGACAGCAGCAGGACTTTGTGTAGGTTCATATGCAGTGACCGTAACGGATCAGGATAACTGTATCGTGGTGCAGACGGGGGTAGAAATTACAGAACCAACAGAATTATTGACAACTGCTACAGAAGATGTTCCAGTAACTTGTTTTGGAGGAAATGATGGGCAGGCAACAGTAAGTACAAACGGAGGAGTAGCACCTTATACAGTAGAATGGGATAATGGTGAAACAACAGCCACAGCCACAGCATTAACGGCAGGTTCACAAACAGTGACCGTAACGGATGCTAATGGATGTGAAAGTGTAGCAAGTGTAAATGTAGCCCAGCCACCAGAATTGCTCGCAGTGACATCAGCAGAAGCTCAGTTATGTAGCGGTGATGATGAGGGTACAATCAGCTTAACTGTAGTAGGAGGTGTTTCTCCTTATACTTATAGCTGGGACAATGGAGCAGGCACTGACCAAAATCCATCTAACCTAATGGCAGGTGTATATACTGTAGAGGTCACAGACGCCAATGGATGTACAACCACAGCAACAGGCATTATTACAGAACCTGATGCAATGGTAGCAAATGCTTCAGAAAACACAATAGTAAGTTGTAGCGATTCATTTGATGGGGAAGCTACAGTTTCGGTAAGTGGAGGAACAGTACCTTACACTTATCTATGGGATAATGGCGAAATAACTGCCACAGCTACAGCACTCAATGCTGGTTTGCATACAGTGACGATTACCGACGCCAACGGATGTGAACAATTTGGAACTGTGACGATGACGGATGTACTAGAATTAGACATTTCAGTAGAAGCGAGTACAGAAGCCAATTGTACGTCTTGCGATGGTACAGCGACCATTTCTATAACTGGTGGAACAGCACCGTATAGCTACGAATGGTCAAACGGAAATAATAATGAAGACCCGACAAATCTTTGTGCAGGAGTCAATGTATTGACCGTTACCGATGCAAATAGTTGTACGGCTACCACAGCAGTTAATATTGAAACAATTTCCACTTTAGTTGGAAATATTATAATAGATAATCAAGTCTCCTGTGCGAGTGCATGCGATGCTACAGCAACAATGGCAGCTTCATCAGGAAATCCACCTTATACTTATAATTGGAGTGATGGACAGACCACGGCAACAGCAACAGGCTTGTGCGTAGGTACTTATGCAGTTACACTGACAGATCAGGATAATTGTATCGTGGTAGAAACAGGAATCACAATATCCGAACCTTCAGAATTGACAGTAAGTGCAGTACAAGATGCAGCGGCAAACTGCTTTGGAAATAATGACGGAGCAGCTACAGCAACTATTGCCGGCGGCACAATGCCTTATACCATAACTTGGGATAATGGTGAATCAACTGCTACAGCAACTATGCTCAATGCAGGACTTCATACTGTGACGATTACCGATGCAAATGCTTGTCAGACAATCGCCAATGTAACAATCGACCAACCCGATGAATTAATCGGAAACGCAGGCGGTGCAGTAGGCGACCAGCTTGATTGTAATGGAGATACAGATGGATCATTGACCCTTACGGTAAATGGTGGAACAGCACCTTATACCTATCAGTGGGATAATGGCGCAGGTACAGTACAAAACCCAACTGGACTTATTGCAGGAACTTATACGGTGCTAATCACCGATGCAAATAACTGTACCACAACAGTCAGTACAACAATCACGGAGCCAGATGTATTATCAGCAGTAACCGTGCAAAACAGTGCAGTGAGTTGCCCAGGTTCTTCCGATGGAGAAGCGACAGCAATTCCAGGAGGAGGCACAACACCTTATGCTTATACTTGGGACAATGGTGAAACAACTGCAAATGCGACGACGCTTAGTGCAGGCATACATGACATCACCATCACAGACGCAAATGGATGTACCGCTTTCGCTAATGTAACAATAGATGATGCTCCACCACTCAGTATTATATTAGATGATGATGGAGCAGCCAATTGTACATCATGCGATGGTACAGCCAGTATTTCTGTCAATGGCGGTTCTGCACCTTATACTTACGAATGGTCAAACGGCAATACCGCAGAAGACCCGGCAAATCTGTGTTCTGGTAATAATATCGTTACCGTAACAGATGCAAATGGCTGTACAGCCGTTCTTGATGTCAATATCGGCAGCATTTCTACCCTTGCAGCAATTACGAATATTGATAATGCAATAGACTGTGCAAATAATTGTAATGGAATGATAACAGTGACCGCATCAGCGGGAGCAACGCCTTACTCTTATCAATGGAGCGATGGACAAAATACGGACACTGCAACAGGCTTATGTGCTGGAAGTTATGCTATCACAGTAACAGATGCTAATAATTGTATCGTAGTCGAAAATATCACCCTTAGCGAACCAACAGAACTATTGGCAACAGCAGCAGAAATAAATACGGTCAGTTGTGCAAATGGAAATGATGGAGAAGCAAGCGTAACAACAACTGGTGGAACAACACCTTATGCTATCCTTTGGGATAATGGCGAAACAACCGCCACAGCAACGACGCTTTGGGGCGGTGCGCACACGGTAACAATTACAGACGATAATGGATGTACTGCAATTGCAAACGTAACATTGGGAGAACCTACCCAACTTGCGGCAACAGCAACTGGAGATGCATTGGATTGTAATGGAGATACCGATGGAATAATTGACCTCACAGTAAGTGGAGGAACCGAGCCTTATAGTTATAACTGGAATAATGGAGCAGGTTCTGATGAAGACCCAAGTGGATTAGATGCAGGTACTTACGTGGTAACTGTCACAGATGCGAATGCTTGTTTCATGACAGCATCTGCCTCAATTACACAGCCCGGTACACTAGTCGCATCAGCAGTCGTCGATTCAGGAATCAGTTGTGCAGGAGAGGAAGACGGACAGGCAACAGCAAGTGCCACTGATGGTACAGCACCTTATGTTTATGCGTGGGATAATGGAGAAACAACTGCCATTGCCACAACGCTTAACGCAGGAACACATGACGTAACCGTAACAGATGCCAATGGCTGTACAGATATAGCATCAGTATCCATAGGTGATGTGACGGCAATAGATATTGTTCTGGATGGCAACACTGCAGCAAATTGTACAGCTTGTAACGGAACAGCAAGCTTGACCATAAGCGGCGGTTCTGCACCTTATACTTATGAATGGTCGAATGGAAACAATGTAGAAGATGCAGCCAATTTATGTGCTGGAGCAAATACAGTAACCGTAACAGATGCCAATGGATGTACAGCAATATTGGATATAAACATCAGTACGATTTCTACCTTGACGGTAACAACAACGGAAGATAGCGGAGTGTCTTGCTTCAATCAATGTGATGGACAAGCAACAGTCACTGCATCATTAGGCAACCCGCCTTATGCTTATCAGTGGTCAGGCGGACAAACTGCTCCTGTAGTCGGCGGCTTATGCGCAGGCGAACACAGCGTTACCGTTACTGATGCAGATAACTGTGTCGAAGTACAAACAGTGACGATTAACGGACCAGATGAACTGCTCACCAGTGCAACTGAAGGAAATACAATAAGCTGTACAGGAAATAGTGACGGACAAGGAGTAGTGACCATAAGCGGTGGAACATTACCTTATAACATACTTTGGGATAATTTTGAAACGGGTAGTATCAATTCAACGCTAGATGCAGGATTACATACTGTTACAGTGACGGATGCGAATGGTTGTCTTTCAACTGCGGAAGTGACCATTACAGAACCAGGCGAATTATCTGGAACAGCTATAGGCGAAGCCTTGGCTTGTAATGGAGACACAGATGGAGATATTAACCTTACGGTAAATGGCGGAACAGCACCATTCAGCTTTGCCTGGAATAATGGAGCAGGAACCGACCAAAATCCAACAGGACTATCTGCCGGAATGTATACCGTCATCATTACAGATGATAATGGTTGTTCTACAACAACGTCCGCTGAAATTACTGAAACATTGCTGCTCGCAGCATCAGCACTTGAAGACGCAGGAATTACTTGTAATAGCGCGGCAGATGGTGCAGCAACGGTAAGCGCAACAGACGGCACAGCACCTTATACTTATGCCTGGGATAATGGTGAGACAAGCACAACAGCAACTACGCTGAATGCAGGTACACACACTGTTACAGTGACCGATGCCAATGGCTGCGAAGCCATCGCATCAGTGAATATCACGGATGTAGGAGAAATTGATGTTATAGCAAACGCTACAGGAGCAGCCAATTGCAGCTCTTGCGACGGAACAGCAAATGTCACCGTGACAGGCGGCACAGCACCTTATGCTTACACTTGGTCAAATGGCGGAACTATTGAAGATCCCATTGACCTATGTACAGGTGCAAATACCGTCACCGTGACCGATGCCAATGGTTGTACAGCTACCGCAGATGTGACGATTGCTAATGTATCTACACTTGCCATTTCCACAGCAGTGGATAATAATGCAAGCTGCTTTGGTACTTGTGATGGTCAAGCAACAGCTACAGGATTGGCAGGTAGTCCACCTTACACTTTTGCATGGAGCAATGGTCAGGGAACAGATGTCGCAGTAGGCTTATGCGCAGGTACATACACAGTTACGATCACTGATGTAGACAATTGTCTGGATATAGCGACAGTGACGATTACAGAACCTGCCGAAGCATTACAGGCTACAACTGTTGAAGATATACCAGTGAGTTGTGCAGGTGGCAATGACGGAGAAGCAACAGTCACCATTACAGGCGGTACAGCACCTTACCAGATTTTCTGGGCAAATGGACAAAGTACAGCAACGGCTACAGATTTAACAGCAGGGCCACAAACAGTCATTATTAGCGATGCTAATGGATGTCTTGCCGAGGCTACAGTTAATATCAGTGAACCGGGAAGTGCAGTGACTATTCAGGTGACAACAAATACAGAATCAAATTGTACATCATGCGACGGTACGGCTAGTGTTGCCATTACAGGCGGTGTAGCACCTTACACTTACACGTGGTCAAATGGCAGCACGACTGACGCACCAACTGATCTCTGTTCAGGAATCAACGGACTGACAGTAACAGATGCCAATGGATGTACAGCTATTGAGAATATAAATACAGATAATAATTCATCACTGACAACAACAGTAACTGCCTCAACGAACCTGACTTGTGCCAATGCCTGCGACGGAACAGCTTCCGTTACACCATTTGGAGGTCAGGCACCTTATAACATCGTTTGGGATGATGGGCAAACAACGACAAGTGTTACAGGCTTATGTGCAGGTACACACTTTGTAACAATCACCGACCAGGATGGATGCCTTGCAGCAGCAAGTGTAGAAATTACGGAACCAGGTGAACTTACAGCCACAGGAACAGGAGAAGCATTAGCTTGTAATGGAGATACAGATGGCGATATTACTTTAACAGTAACAGGCGGCACACCTCCATTCACTTATACTTGGAATAATGGCGCAGGAAATGTCCAGAATCCAAGTGGACTTGCAGCAGGAACATATACCGTGTTAGTGGTAGATGCAAATGCTTGTAACACCACAACAACAGTAGAAATCACCCAGCCAGAATTTGAATTATCAGCAGATGCACTTGCACAGGACTTGTCTTGTAACAACGCAGCCGATGGTAATATTACCCTTACGGTAACAGGTGGAACACTACCTTATACATTTGCATGGGATAATGGAGCAGGTACAGACCAAAATCCATCAGGACTTGGTGCAGGTACTTATAGTGTTGTCATAACCGATGGCAATAATTGTACAGCAACAGCGACTGCTACACTCACACAACCAGTAGAACTACTGGCAAGTGCAACAGGAGGTATGTTAGATTGTAATGGAGATGTCGATGGCGAAATTACCCTTACGGTAAATGGCGGTACAACCCCTTATACTTATGCATGGGACAATGGAGCAGGTACAGTACAAAATCCAACAGGACTGAGTGCAGGTACTTACACGGTCGTCATCACTGATGCGAATAATTGCCAGGCAATTACATCAGCAGAAATCACAGAGCCACAAGAAGCATTGACTGTTATTGCTATGGGCGAAGCACTCGATTGTTTCGGCGATACAGATGGCGATATTATGCTTACAGTAACGGGCGGCACAGCACCATACACTTACGAGTGGGACAATGGAGCAGGTACAGTACAAAATCCAACAGGACTGAGCGCAGGTACTTATAATGCAACCGTCACGGATGCCAATGGCTGTAATGTCGCAAGTGTATCCGCTGAAATTACACAGCCGGCAGAAGCACTGTCAGCACTTGTTGCCACAGCAGATGCCTTAGATTGCTTCGGCGATACAGATGGCGAAATTATCCTGACGGTAACAGGCGGCACAGCTCCTTACACTTATGTATGGGACAATGGCGCAGGTACTGACCAGAATCCAACTGGACTGAGTGCAGGTACTTATAATGCAACCGTCACCGATGCCAATGGCTGTGTTGTAAACAATGTTACAGCAGAACTGACAGAACCAGCAGAAGCACTGACCGCTGCAGCCGCTATCAGTAGTACATTAGATTGTACTGGTGATTCAGATGGAGAAATTACCCTTACGGTAAATGGCGGCACAGCACCTTATACTTATCAGTGGGATAATGGAGCAGGTACAACTCAAAACCCAACAGGTTTAAGTGCAGGTACTTACACAGTAGTCGTGACAGATGTGAATGGTTGCCAAAGCCTAGCATCAGCCGACCTTACTGAGCCGACACTCCTCATTGCATTTGCATCAGGAGAAACATTGGCTTGTAATGGCAACGCAGATGGAGACATTAACCTGGTCGTAACAGGCGGTACATCACCTTATACCTATCAGTGGGATAATGGAGCAGGTACAGATGAAGACCCAACAGGCTTGCCAGTTGGAATATATACAGTTACCGTCACAGATGCCAACGCATGTAGCAGCACTGCAAATGCAGAAATTGCCCAGCCGGGTACATTGGAAGCATCAGCAGCAGGTATGACCTTAGCGTGTAACAGTGATGCAAATGGTATCATTACCTTGACGATAACCGGAGGAGTACCACCATTCACCTTTGCATGGGACAATGGCGCGACAAGTCAAAATCCAGACGGACTCATAGCAGGAACATACGCAGTAGTCGTGACCGACGCCAATAATTGTACAGCAACAGCAAGTGCAATTATTGACCAGCCAGAAGGACTTATAGCAGTTGCAACAGGGGAAGCCCTAAATTGCTTCGGTGATTTGGATGGCGATATCAACCTTGATGTAACAGGCGGTATAGCACCTTACACTTTTGCATGGGACAATGGCGCAGGCACAGACGAAGACCCAACAGGCTTGCCAGTCGGAACATATATAGTAGTGGTCACCGATGCCAATGCTTGTGTCACAACGGCTACAGCAGAAATAACAGAACCAGCAATAGCACTGACAGCCACAGCAACAGGAGAAGCCTTAGCTTGTAATGGCGATACAGACGGAAATATTACCCTTGAGGTAAATGGTGGAACAACACCTTATACTTTCACTTGGAATAATGGTCTAGGTCCGGTTCAAAACCCAGCAGATCTGATTGCTGGAACATATACCGTCACCGTTACGGACGCCAATGGCTGTGTTGCGACAAGTGCAGCAGACATTACAGAGTCGGGGACACTTGAAGCCTCTGCAGTAGGAGAAGCCTTAGCTTGTAATGGCGATACAGATGGAAATATTGCGCTCACAGTAACAGGCGGTACATTCCCATTCACATATAGCTGGGATAATGGCGCAGGCACAGTCGAAGATCCAGTCGGTCTTGGAGCAGGTACTTATGCAGTGACTGTCACCGACGCTAATGGATGTCTCGCAATTGCCTCTGCCGAAATTACAGAACCAACTCCACTGGAAGGAATTGCAGTAGGAGAGGAGCTGGCTTGTAATAATGAGCTTGGCAGTATTACCCTTACGGTAAATGGCGGAACAGCACCTTATACTTTTGATTGGGATACTGGCGGAGGTACAGACCAAAACCCAACGGACCTGAATGCAGGTACATATAATGTCATCATAACAGATGCCAACGGATGTACAGCACTCGCCAGCGCAATCATCACAGAACCTGACCCGCTCACGGCTATGGCTATGGGGGCAGCACTGGATTGTAATGGAGATACAGGCGATATTACCCTTACGGTAAATGGCGGCACAGCTCCTTATGCTTTCGAGTGGGACAATGGAGCAGGTACTGACCAAAGCCCAACTGGACTGAATGCAGGTATCTACACCGTTACAGTGACAGACGATAATAATTGTACAGCAACAGCTTCTACAGAATTGACACAGCCTGCCGATGCCTTAGTGGCCAGCGCAACAGGCGATGCCTTGAATTGCTTCGGTGATACAGATGGAGAGATTAGCCTTACGGTAACAGGTGGAACGCCACCTTACACTTACCTCTGGGATAATGGCGCAGGCACGGTACAAAATCCAACAGGACTTGGTGCAGGCACATATAATGTGACGGTAACTGACGCGAATGCTTGTATCGTAGATAATGCTTCTGCAACGATCACAGGACCAGCCGCCGCGCTGACTGCCAGTGCAACAGGCGACGCGCTTGATTGCTTCGGTGACACAGATGGCAATATTACCCTTACGGTAAATGGTGGAACAACTCCATACACTTATCAGTGGGACAATGGCGCAGGTACAGACCCAAGTCCAACTGGACTCGGAGCAGGTACATACAATGCGACAGTGACGGATGCCAATGGCTGTATTATAGACAATATCACAACAATAATCACAGAACCAGCAATGGCATTGACTGCCAGCGCAACAGGCGACGCGCTTGATTGCTTCGGCGATACAGATGGCAATATTACCCTTACGGTAAATGGCGGCACAGCCCCTTATGTTTATCAATGGGATAATGGCGCAGGTACAGTACAAAATCCAACAGGTTTGGGTGCAGGTACATATAATGCGACAGTGACGGATGCGAACGGCTGTATTATAGACAATATCACAGCAATAATCACAGAACCAGCAATGGCATTGACTGCCAGCGCAACAGGCGACGCGCTTGATTGCTTCGGTGATACAGATGGCAATATTACCCTTACGGTAAATGGCGGAACAACTCCATACACTTATCAGTGGGATAATGGCGCAGGTACAGTGCAGAATCCAACAGGCTTGAGTGCAGGTACATACAATGCAACGGTGACGGATGCCAATGGCTGTATAGTAGATAATGTTTTCGCAACGATTACAGAACCAACGGCCGCATTGACTGCCAGCGCAACAGGCGACGCCTTAGATTGCTTCGGTGACACCGATGGTAATATTACCCTTACGGTAAATGGTGGAACAGCCCCATACACATACCAATGGGATAATGGAGCAGGTACGGTACAAAATCCAACAGGACTTGGTGCAGGTACATACAGCGTGACCATAACGGATGCCAGTGCTTGTACGATTAACACAAGCGTTTTCGCAACAATTACGCAGCCAGCAACAGCATTAGCAGCTTCCGCAGTGGGCAATAGCCTGACTTGTAATGAAGATACTGATGGAAGTATTACCCTTACGGTAACAGGTGGCACACCACCATACACTTATCAGTGGAATAATGGAGCAGGCACAGTACAAAATCCAACTGGACTTGGTGTAGGTACATATAATGCGACAGTGACAGATGCCAACGGTTGTACAATAAGTAATGTGTCGGCAACGGTTGCAGCACCAGCAATACTGGCAGCTACAACAACTGAACAACAATCAGCTTCCTGTTTCGATTCAGCAGATGGAGAAGCCTTAGTGAGCGTCACCGGAGGCACAACACCATATAGCTACAACTGGAGCAATGGCGAAACCACCAACCCCGCTACACAGCTTGAAGGTGGACAGCACGAAGTGACGATTACAGATGCTAATGGTTGTCAGGTTATCAATACAATGAGTATTTTCAACCCGACTCAGCTAAGCCTTACAGGTATTTCATCTACTGAAGTAGCTTGTTTTAGCGAAAGCGATGGAACAGCCAGTGTTACAATTGCCGGTGGAACAGCTCCATACAGCTATCTCTGGAATACTACTCCAGCACAAACCACAGCAACAGCTATCGGATTGACCGCAGGTACATACAGCGTAATTGTCACCGATGCTAATGGTTGCATAATGGATGCTATAGAGGTAGAAGTGACTCAGCCAGAAGGCAGCCTTGCTGGAAGTGTCAGTGGAACAGATGCGACTTGTAATGGCTCAAGTGACGGTGCAGCTACAGCAACTGCAACAGGCGGCGTGCCTGGCTATACTTACCAATGGAATACTGGGGCGACAAGCGCAAGTATCTCTGGTATAGCAGCAGGTGTTTATACAGTTGTTATCACCGATGCCAATGATTGCTCTTATACAGAAAGCATCACGATTGGACAGCCAGACTTGATTGCAGGTGTTATTACACCAACAGGTGCAACTTGTTTCGGAGATGAAAATGGAAGCATTCTGGTAGAGACAACTACAGGAGGCAGCGAGCCTTATGTCTATTCTCTGGATGGTGAAAATTATCAGGTCAGCGACTACTTTGGTGGCTTATCAGCAGGTAATTATACCGTCTATATCCAAGACGTCAATGGCTGTGAAAGCGCAGTACCGACACTGGTAGAAGAACCCTTTGAGTTGAATGTTGATCTTGGTGTGGATGTCACGGTAGAATTGGGTGACAGCATACAGTTATTTGCACAAGTCAATACTTTTGATTCCCTCAGCTATAGCTGGACACCAGCTACAGGATTGAGTTGCAGCGACTGTCCAAATCCATGGATGACAGGCACAGAATCGACAATTTACGAGGTAACGATTACAAATGAAGCTGGTTGTACAGCTACTGACGACATCTTTGTCGAAGTGGATAATGACCGCGATGTATTTATACCGAATATCTTCTCGCCAGACAATGATGGTACCAATGATGTCTTCTTTGTCAATGGTGGAATAGGAGTAGAACAAGTAGATGTATTCAGAGTCTATGATCGCTGGGGCGAATTGATTTTCCAGATGGAAGACATACAGCCCAATGATCCAAATTATGGATGGGATGGTACATTCAGAGGTCAGGACATGAAGCCTGCAGTATTTGTCTATTATGCGAAAGTTACCTTTGTAGATGGCGTGACCATCATGTATAAAGGCGATGTGACCTTATTGAGAAAATAACAGCACAGATCATGAAGTTTTCTTTCCTGCCTAAGTAGGAGAAGTAGAGCGGCTCAATTCTTCGGGATTGAGCCGCTTGAATTTTGTCATTAGGAACATTTATCAAGACGTCTTTGGGGATGGCGATAGAAAACCTCACTTGAGTGTAAGTATGAAAATGATGATGTAATGTATTAAAATTCATGTTCTGCGTATTTGCAGTGGAACGCATAGGCGTTGATTTTATGTTGTGCAAATTTTTGGATGGTATTTTATTTTACCACAAAAAAAGCAGAACTTAGCAACTGCAAGATTTTAATAAAAAATAGAATTATGGACTATAAGAATTTCAAAGTAGAAATTAGCGATTTTGTTGCGCACGTTGCTTTCAATCTTCCACATCGGGCAAACAGCTTGAAACTGGAAGCCTGGGAAGAAATGGAACAGGTATTTGAAGCCATGCACTTAGATAAAAATGTGCGGGTGATTATTTTGTCGGGCGAAGGCAAGCATTTTTGTGCGGGTATTGATGTACAGACATTGATGGATCAACAGCAGGGAATGGGCAGTCATTGTGAAGCGAGGAATCGGGAAATACTTCGTGGTTTTGTCTTGAAATTGCAAAGGACGATCAGCAGTATTGAAAAATGTCGGAAGCCGGTATTGGCAGCTGTGCATGGCGGTTGTATTGGTGGTGGCGTGGATATTATTTCTGCCTGCGATATTCGTTACGCTACCGAAGACGCTTATTTTACCATTAAAGAAATAGACCTCGGTATTGTGGCGGATATTGGCACTTTGCAGCGACTACCCAATATCATTCATCCCGGCATTATGGCTGAAATGGCTTATACGGGTAGAAAGGTGGACGGCACAGAAGCGCAGCGTATCGGACTGGTCAATAGAGCTTATGCCGACAAGGAAGCAATGATGGCTGGAGTAGGAGAGATAGCAGCAATGATTGCAGCCAAGTCGCCCGTTTGTATTCGAGGCATCAAGGAAAACCTCCTGTATCAGCGCGACCACAGCGTAGCAGATAGCCTGGATTATGTAGCCACTTGGAATGCAGCGATGTTGATGTCAGAAGATATTAAGGAAGCGATGATGGCGCATTTTGAAAAACGGGAAGCAACGTATAAGGATTAAATAATGAGAAATCTACTTTTGTTATTGGGAATATCAATCCTACTCAGTGCTTGTGGTTCGACTCGTAATATGAGTTATCCGCCAGGCGATTCTTATGGTATAATGGGAAGTTTTGCGGAAAATTCAAGATACGAAAAGAAAGGTATCACCGAATCCTTGTTCAAGTCGGATAAAAGCACCATTTCAGAGGCAGACATTCAGCGTTTGTTGGATGGAGAAATAAGGCTGCCGGATACAGTACGGGTTGCATTACTCAATTTTGGCTCCAACTCTACCCGTCGTTATTATGCCAATTACTGGATGAATGAAGACTACCTTAAATTGAAACAAAGCTATCTCGACATTATAGAAGAAAAGTTAAGTCGTTCAGGTAGGGTCGGGAAGACGATGGTTGTCCCAAAACTCATCCTGAGTCATAATCCCGATATTGTACAATTGCGTGAAGCAGCCGTCCGTTTGCAGGCAGATGTCATACTTATTTTTACAGTAAAAAGCGACATTTATTATAAATACAAAATGTTCAAAAAAAGCGAAGCAAAAGCCTTTGCGACTTGCGAAGCACTACTGATGGATATTCGTACTGGCGTCATTCCTTTTTCTGAAGTTGTGACGAGTGATATGCTGGTTTCCAAAGAAGACAGCGACCTAACGGAAGAAGAAATGCGAATGCGGGCAGAAAACGAAGCGACACAAAAGACACTCAATGAAGTTGCCGATAAGCTAGTGCAGTTTTTTAGAGATTTATAAGTGGGGGAATTCTAAAAAAGGAAAATCTAAACTCCAAAACTATGAGTAATTGAGTTGATTATGTTAATTAAGTGATTGAGTACACTGTAACAAGACTACTTAGTGACCCTTCGTCGTTTAGTGGTTAAAAAAAACGCCGCGATACGCAACCCAGAGCCTTAATGCAGGGTAAAATATTTAAAGTGTATTGAATAATCACTCAATCAACTCAATTACCCAATCACTCAATCAACTCAATCACCCCAATATCCCAATCAACTCAATCACACTCCGAACTTCAAAATCCGGTACAATCCCCTGATTCGGTTTTTTGAGTGCATTGACCCAGCAAGTATGAAAGCCATATTGCTGCCCACCTAGAATGTCGGACTTTATATTATCACCAATCACCAGAACTTGTTCTTTGGGCGGTGGCTGTGGGATAGACTGGTAAGCTACTTCAAAATATTGGGGATTGGGTTTGGCTACACCGATTTCATCGGAGACAATGATACTGTCGAAATATTGGTCAATGTTCAGTTTGCTGAGTCGTGCACGTTGTACTTCTTTTAGTCCATTGGTAATAATGCTGAGGTGATAATCGGGCTTGATTTTTGCTAATAATTCTGGTACATCTGCATACATTTCCGACTTCACGATTAGGTTTTCCAGGTATCGCTTGCTGAAATTTTCCGGCGTAGTGGGAGCGAAGCCAATGACTTCAAACAAATCCTCAAAACGCTTAGGACGTAAAACCTTTGCAGTAATTCTCCCTTCTTCAAAATCTGTCCAGACCCTGCCATTCACTGTTTTATAATAGGAATAAATCTCTGGGGTACAAGCATGACCATAATCCTCAAAAGTCTGCCACAAAGACAATTTAGATGCACCGCTGAAATCCAGTAGGGTGTTATCTGCATCAAACATAAGCCATTTTATCTCCATGATTTGTTGTTTTTATGAGGTAAAGATAAGACTTTACAAGACCTTTCCTAAACCTACGTAGGTTTAGGAAAGGTCACATTATTTTTCTACTTTTGCCGCAAAGCAAAAATAAACAAAATGAAACCAACACTCGTCGTATTAGCAGCAGGCATGGGTAGCCGATATGGAGGCTTAAAACAATTGGATGGCGTCGGTCCGAATGAAGAAACCATTATTGACTTTTCGGTCTTTGATGCGATTCGGGCGGGCTTTGGCAAAGTTGTTTTTATCGTTCGCGAAAGTTTTGTGGAAGACTTCAAAGCCAAAGTTAGTGCTCGATTTGCAGACCTGATTGAAGTGGTCTTTGTCTTTCAGCCTATGGAGCCGGATATTCCGGGACTTGGTGTTGTGCCACGTCAAAAGCCCTGGGGGACAGCCCATGCTGTATTGGTGGCTAAGGATGTGGTAAAAGAGCCTTTTGCTGTGGTCAATGCAGATGATTATTACGGCATTTCTTCCTTTCAGAAAATGGCTAATTTTTTAATAAAAAAAGCTTCACCAAGTCATTTTTCAATGGTCGGCTATCAATTGTCGAAGACCTTATCTCCCAATGGTTCTGTGTCGCGGGGAATATGTGCCATGGACGAAAATCGCTTTCTGACGACAGTTGTGGAACGCACAAAAATTGTCATTGAAGAAGCTGGTATTTTTGATACAGCAGGGGAGCAGCCATTAGAATTGTCCGAAGATGATTTGGTGTCTATGAATTTCTGGGGTTTCCATCCTTCGTTTTTTGAAAGCCTGGAAGCTGCTTTTATTGCTTTCGCAAAAGCACATAAAGAAGAACCTCGGGCAGAATTTTATATTCCTTTAATTGTGAATGACTTAGTGCAAAGTGGCGAAGCAAAGGTGGAAGTGTTGGAATGTAGAGAACAGTGGTATGGCGTTACTTATTCTGATGACAAACCGAAGGTCCAAAAGGCTATTGCGGATATGATCGAGCAGAAATTATATGATAATCCATTGTGGAAAATCTAGTATTGTAATATAAACAATCAATAGGACGCTTTCATTTAAGGTGTGCATTGATACAAGGCAAGTTCTCAATTTCATCAAAATCGGAAATATTCCTTGTTATAATGGTCAACTTGTGGATAACAGCTGTAGCTGCAATAATAGCATCGGGCAGTTTTATTTTGTGGCTCTTTCTAATATCAATGGTTTTTAAGACTACTTTATCTGAAAGTGGTAATGTTTCAGTTTCATTAATAAAATCTTCAAGGGTTTGCATTTCGTCAGGCTGTCCATTAAACCCAAGCAGTTCGATTTGATTAATAACTGAAAGACAATGCAAGTCATTCTCGACAAGGTTTTCAAGCCAACGACTGCCGGAATCGGGTAGTTTAGCCCCGAGAAATTCAATTACGACATTGGTGTCTATCAGATATTTCGTTCCCATTCGCTGCGGCTTTGGTCTAGTTTTTTTAGCATCTTGTTAGCAGTTTTTTTAGATATACTGCCTGCCCATCGACGTTTTGGTGTTTCAGTTTTTTTATCGGTAACCAATCGTAATACCTTGAGTCGCTCCAACTGTTGGAGGAGGGATAATGCGTGGTCACTGAGCAATTCTACTGTTATTATTTGCATGCTTGTAAAATTTTAATGCTTACAAATTTACAAAATCATTGGGTTTAAATCAATTTTTTGTTAGTACTACCTTAAACAATACTCCCACAACATTTCTTAAACTTCCGCCCACTTGCACAAGGACAAGGATCATTCCGACCAATTTCTGCCTTTACGGTTATGAAAGTACGCTGAGTCATTCGTTGGTGAAAAATCTTTTCCAGGTAATCATATAAGAGCGGATGTTTGCGTTGCAATAATTTTGGACACTCAAAAAAGTACTCGCCCAGCACCGCAAAAAACTCCACCCGACTGGTCGCGCCATAGGGATTAATGTCGCTTCGATTGGCTTCAATTTCGTCTATCTTCTGTTCAATCATGTGAAACCAGGGCAGTACATATTGCTTTTCCAGCAATAAAGAAGGCACGCCATCAATCACACCATCCGCCTTATCAATAAGATGTACAAATTCATGGATCGCAGTATTGCGTTTGTCCGATTCGTTTTCAAAACCATGCCGCAATGCCTGCTTCGATAAGATCATTTTACCTTCCATATAGCCAGTACCGACCATGCCTAAAATGCGCCGATTTTTTCCTGTCGTTTCAAAATCATGATTAAAGCAGGAAGGGTAGAGCAGGACTTCATCCAGGTTATAATACTTCCATTCTGGAAAAGCAAAAATGGGAATCACGGCACTGGCAGCAATCAGCAATTTGTCCAAATCCTCTACTGTCGTATCTACTGCTGTGATGGTACAATTTGCCAGAAATTCCATGACCTTATATTCAAAGAGATGTTTCTGGTCGATATTCAAACCGGCATAAAAGGGAACTTCCTGTGCGAGCATGGTTTTCCAGCGTTGAGGCATCGCTTCTTCGGGTTCATCCCATTGCCGGGAAAACTTTCGATATACGCCATAGGCAACAACCAAGACAGCGAGGATGGGAAGGATTGTTGTAAACATTTGGCAAATATACGATGTGCGGGTGACTTCTGTTGCTTTGGGGGAGCAAATGTGTATGTGTAAAATTGCACAGAAAATTTCCGGTAATCCACCCCCTTTACCCTCTTCAAAGGGGGACAATCAACTGATAAACAAATAAATATCCCCCTTTGGAGGGGGAATAAGGGGGTGGACAATTATACAAAGTTGTGCAACTTTATTACACACACGGAGCAAATCGCACCATCTCCATCGCCCATGGTTAAAAACCATCGGCTACCAAATAAACCGTGTCTAAGACACTTTGTACAGTCGTTAAATTGAAAGGCTGTCAAAGATAGCGACGAACGATTTGGTAGCCAATGAATGTATTCATGGATACTTGTGCCATTTGATTGAATCTTCTTTTTGCAGGCATAAAATCGGAAAAACCAGCAACATAATATATTATACTTTCAATCGTCTCAAAACATAGTTGCTGTTGATTTAATTTCGGGCAATGTTATTTCAACTAATCCAATCGTTGACCAAAGTCAAAATGATGCAGCAGCGCTGACTGTCGATACCTTATGCAACAGCATACCAACAGTAGGTGAATGGGGCTTAATTATACTCTCTTTGATTTTGTTGATTTTTGGGGTTGTAGGTGTTCGTGAGATAGTGCCTTCGGCATCAAGTTCTCGTGGATAGAAGAAAAATAGATGAATGTTGAATATCGAACAGATGAATATCGAATTACGAAGTAGTAACCAGAGTGAATTATGAATGTTAGAAAGGAAGACATATCAGGTAAAACCGGAATGCTGAGATAAATTGGGGAACAAAACACTTCGTTATTCGGTGTTCAATATTCGTTATTCGATATTCAAAATATACCTTTTTATTTAGTGCAGGAGGCACTAGTTTCCCAATATCCCATTTTCCTAATATCCTACTTCCCAATACGCAATCAATCAAAAGCCCGCAGCAAAAACTCCCGAACTGGTTTTGCAGCATGGTAATGTTCCATAATCAAATCGGGCAACTTAGGCGATAAAATATGCTTGGCGTCCAATGTTGCTCCATAATAAAACTGCTTATTGTATAGGAGTGGTTCTGTCTGGGCAGCTTCTTTAAACTCTTTTGGCAATACTTTATTCTTTTCGCCTTTGAGCGTTCCGTATTTCTTTTTGAAATTTTTATCATTTAAAACGGCTTGAAAGCCTGTCGGATCTTGCGCAATTTCAGCCCGGATACGCTGCAACTGCTTTGTATCACAACCATACACGCCGCCATAAATCTGGACAGCGTCAGGACTCAATTCAAAATACAAGCCAGGATAACTTTTATCTTTTCTTCCCTTTGCGGAAATGATGGCAGAATTATTTGTTTTATAAGGTGTTTTATCTTTGGAAAAGCGAATGTCCCGATTGATACGGAAAATGGAATCTTTTGCTGTGGTGGCAATTGTAGGGTCAGCCGCAGCAATTCTGTCAATCATCAAAGCCACAAAACTTTTGAACGGTTCTTTGACCGAAGAAGCATAACGTTTTCTATTGATGTCAAACCAGTCTTTATGGTTGTTTTGCGACAATTCTTTGAAAAATTCCAGATAATCAGCAGAGAAATAAGACATGTTATAGTGATTAGTATGTTGGTAATTAGTGAGTTGCCAAGATACAAAAAAATAGTAGCTATCGATAATAAACTGCTTGGAGAACAAATCTGTTGTGTAGCTATTTTTTCTCGCTAAGGCGCAAAGCCGCAAAGTGTGTTTTTCTTCGCGTCTTTGCGTCTTTGCGAGAGAATTTTTGCCGAGCAGAATTTAGAGTACGTAACACAATAAGACATAAATACCTGAATACTTCTACCTAAATACTTCAAAAGTTCGGTGAACTTCGTATATTTGCACGCATTTTTGAAAAGTTCTATTAAAAAGATACATAAATCAATATCGTTTTCAATAAGTTTAATCATTGAAAATCAAATAAATATCTCATGCAAGGTAAAGGTCTAGTTAAGTTTTTTCTCGTTTTAATACTTCTGGTAATTGCATACCAGTTTTTGCTGATTCTACCTACGCGTAGCGAAGAAAGAAAGGCAGAAGCTTATGGGCTTACCACAACACCTGATAATCCTGAAGTAGGGGAACGCTACTTTCTTGATTCAATTGCGAATAAAAGCATTCTGAATCTGGGCATCAAAAAATACACCTATCAGGAACTCAAAAAGCAGCAACTGGCTTTGGGGCTGGATTTGCAGGGCGGTATGAGTGTAGTGATGCAGGTGGATTTGGTTGATTTGGTGAAAAAAATGTCGGGTGGTAGCAATGATCCGGAATTTTTGGCAGCGACGAGAAGCGCGAAAGAACAAATGACGCTAACATCTGGTCAGGACTATATCAGTCTGTTCAGAGATGCTTATAATAAAGAAGCACCTGGAAAAGGACTGGCGAATATTTTTGCAGCCAATCGTGATTTGAGCGAAGACATCAATATCAATTCTACAGATGATGAAGTCGTTCAATTGCTACGTAGTAAAGGAGATGAAACGGTAGCACGAACTTTTGAGTTGATGAAAAAGCGGATTGACAAATTGGGCGTTATGCAGCCTAATGTCACATTGGATGAGCGTGTGGATCGTATTATTGTAGAATTGCCAGGTGTCAGAAATCCTGAACGGGCGAAAGAGTACCTTCAAAATACAGCAAAACTTCAGTTCTGGGAAGTGTATCGCTCTACTGACCAGGAAATAGCTGGAGACTTGAATCGTATTGATGCGATACTCAAAGCAGCAAATGCTACAAGTGAGACAGAAGAAGATCAAAAAGAAGAAATTCCAACCATTACAGATATAGACAGCACTGAAATGGAATTTGACGATCTTGGTAATCGTACAGATGAATTTTATACAGAAAACAGAGATGCACTAGACGCACAAGCAGCAAAAGAACTTGCTGTCGATAATAGCTTTAATAATGACGGTCCACTACTCAGCAAATTGCGCCTGACAGGACCACAAGAATATGGACAAGCTGTACATGGTGTAGCAAATGCACGTGATACTGCCGAGCTAACTACCCTGCTGAAAAGCCGTGAAGTAATGGCTAATTTGCCTGGAGATGTTTTGTTTCAGTGGTCAGCAAAACCAGCTCGCGACCAAGAGCGCAAGTTTACTGACGATTATATGTTATATGCGATGAAAACGAATCGCAGAGAAGTTGCACCATTGGAAGGCGATAAAGTGATTGATGCAGACAGAGATTTGGATCAGCAGAATAATGAGTATGTCGTGAATGTAGCCATGAGCCAAGAAGGAGCGAAGATTTGGGGTAAGATGACAGAGAAAAATGTCAATCGTGAAATAGCTATTGTATTGGATGGAGAAGTTATTTCTGCACCAAATGTAAATGAACCAATTAAAGGTGGACGCTCACGTATCACAGGTAATTTTGCACCAGATGAAGCAACTGAGTTTTCCAACCTGCTGAAAGTAGGCGCACTACCTGCCGATACAGAAATCATCGAATCTTCTATAGTTGGACCGACTATGGGAGCTAGTAATGTGAAATCTGGTTTGATGTCACTTGCAGTTGGTGTGGCACTGGTACTCTTATTTATGATTTTATACTATGGATCAGGTGGGGTATTTTCTATCATTGCCCTGGTTGCCAACCTATTTTTTATTATCGGTGCTTTGTCTTCTATTGGTACAGTACTGACGATGGCGGGTATTGCTGGTATCGTACTGACCATTGGTATGGCGGTAGATGCCAACGTTATCATATACGAGCGTATCCGAGAAGAACTACGAGCCGGGAAAACGATGGGAACCGCCATACGCGATGGTTTCCAGGCCTCCTATTCTGCGATTATTGATGCCAACGTCACGACTATCCTGACGGCAATGGTATTGGCTTATTTTGGTACTGGACCGATTAAAGGTTTTGCAGTTGTTTTGATTGTAGGTGTATTGTCTTCCTTATTCGCGGCAGTATTGCTGACGCGCCTGATGATTGACTGGTGGACGAGCAAAGACAGAGGCATCAGCTTCTCTACGCCGATGTTTAAGAATGCTTTTGCCAATATGAATTTTGACTTTGTAGGTAAAGGAAAAATAGCTTTGATTGGTTCTGGTATTTTTATCCTGATTGGTTTGGGTTCTATGCTGACAAGAGGTTTTGAATTGGGAGTAGATTTTACAGGAGGACGTTCTTATACCGTTTTAATGGATAATGACATTGATACGGATAAGATGCGTAGTACGCTGACCAAGGTATTTGAGGACGCGGCACCTGTAGTAAAAACATTTGGTAGCAGTAATCAAATTGAAGTCACGACCTCTTATATGATTGATGATATTTCGGATGATGCAGATAAGCAGGTTTTAACGGCTTTGTATAATGGTGTAAACCAATACGCAGGTGGTAACATAAGTAGAGCACAATTTGATGGAGACAATGCAACGAATGCAGTCTTACAGCGTTCTAGTAAAACAGGACCTACGATTGCAGATGATATTCTTACGAGTTCTATTCTTTCTACAATAGTTGCATTATTATTGATCTTTGCCTATATCTGGATACGATTCAGAAAATGGCAATATAGTTTGGGGGCAGTTGCAGCATTATTCCATGATGTACTGATTCTTTTGTCTATCTTCTCTTTACTGCGTGGTATTATGCCTTTCTCTTTAGAGATCAATCAGGCATTTATCGCAGCCTTGCTGACGGTCGTTGGTTACTCGATAAATGATACGGTGGTTGTATTTGACCGTATTCGTGAGTTCTTCGATTCTTATACAGGAAAAAGCAAAAAAGAAGTGATCAATCTTGGTGTGAACAATACGATTAGTCGTACTGTCATTACCTCGCTGACCACTTTATTTGTGGTACTGATTCTTTTCATCTTTGGAGGAGCAGTCATTAGAGGTTTTGCTTTCGCTTTATTGATTGGTATTTTGGCGGGTACCTATTCTTCTGTATTCATTGCAACACCTGTTGTGAATCTACTGACGAAAGAAGGCGATTTGAAAAAAGTAAAAACTGCCAGTACTGGCAAGAAAGGTTACCAAAGAAAAGTAGCCGCAGAATAAAAACAAGAAGTATAAAAATTTGTGATTAAAAAATCACATACACGGTTTATGGCCTCACCTTCGGGTGGGGCTTTTTTATTTTTACAACTCAATTACAAAACATAAAGTCAGGAAATACATTTTATACATAAAAAATCATAATTTTATGGGTTGTAAATTTTTAAATAATTATTAATTACTGACATGTTATGAAAAGAATCTATTTACCCTTACTTTTTATTGGGCTGATGACAAGTATGTTGTTGGCACAAAATCCGAATGACTGTGATGGCGCACGTTATTCCTCAGAGGTTTTTACAGACGTAACTTCTACAACAGTTAAATTTGGAGAAAATACTGATTATCAAGGCGATTTTCAGGAACTCTACATGGATATTTATGAACCTGTAGGCGATGTGGCGGCTGAACGTCCGGTTGTTATTATGGCTTTTGGAGGAAGCTTTATTGGCGGTGATCGTTCTTTGATGCAGGCGCATTGCGAGCGTTTTGCCCGTAAGGGATACATTGGAGTGGCGATTGATTATCGCCTATATGAGATAGACGTATTTAACCTGCCAGATTCTATTGTGATGCTGGATGTCGTGGTGAAAGCTGTTGCGGATATGAAGGCAGCGGTGCGTTATCTTCGCAAGGATGCAGCAACCGACAATACCTTCAGAGTTGATTCTGATTTTATATTTGTCGGAGGAGAATCGGCTGGTGGAATTGTCGCTTTACACACAGCTTATCTCCGTGCTGATGATGTGACCTTGGGGAATGTTCCACAATATATAACAGATGCAGTGGATGTCAATGGTGGTTATGAAGGTGATACAGATGATCCTGCAAATTCAGGGATGGGTTATTCTTCTGAAGTGCAGGGTGTGGTGAATTATTTTGGAGCTTTGCACCGCCGGTATTGGCTGGATAGTGATGATGCGCCATTGATTAGCTTACATGGAACAGCCGATGATGTTGTCCCTTATAATCATGGTTATGCCAACATCGGTTTTGATATTGTCACGCTGGACGGTAGTGGTGTGATGCATCCTACTGCTGATGCTGTTGGGATAAATAATTACCTAATTACAGTACCAGGTGGCGGACATGGTACATTCGATCAGTCTTACTGGGAGGAAATGGCTTTACAATCCGGTATTTTCTTAGAAGGAATAGTTTGTGAAGGTGTTAATGTCGGAATTGAAGAAGGCGAGGATGTCAGTCGCCAGGTAGTGGCTGCACCCAATCCAGCTACAGATCGTATCTCTATTGGCTTTAATGGCTTAAATGAAGCATACAACCTGACTTTGCACAATGCATTGGGTCAGACGATAGCAACTTACGATAATCAAACAGCAGACCGTTTTGACTTGGACAGAAATAACCTAGCTGCCGGTTTGTATATGATACATATTGATTTTGAAAACACTGACCTTGCTCCTGTGAATAAGCGGGTGGTTTTTAGGTAAATTTGCTTCGCAAAATAATCACTATTGTATAAACACTATAAACTTCTTTGACCAGCGTTGATAGGCACAATTCATGGATTGTGCCTACCCATTTAAAAAATCATAAATGTTATGAAAAAAATATATATGCTATGGCTCGCAGGAGTCTTTGCGACAGCTTTGTCTGCTCAAAACCCAAATACCTGTGATGGCACACGTTATACCACAGAAATCTTTGCAAATGTAACTTCTACAACGGTTAAATTTGGAGAAAATACGGATTATCAGGGCGATTTTCAGGAATTGTACATGGATATTTATGAGCCTGTAGGCGATGTGGCGGCTGAACGTCCGGTTGTTGTCATGGCTTTTGGAGGAAGCTTTATTAGCGGTGATCGTTCTTTGATGCAGGCGCATTGCGAGCGTTTTGCCCGTAAGGGTTATATTGGTGTAGCGATTGATTATCGTTTGTATGAAATCAATATATTCAATCTGCCCGACTCAATTATAATGATGGATGTGGTCGTGAAAGCTGTTGCAGATATGAAGGCGGCTGTGCGCTATCTCCGCAAAGATGCAGCAACGACTAATACGTTTAAAATTAATCCTGACTTTGTATTTGTCGGAGGAGAATCTGCAGGAGGTATTGCGGCTTTGCATACGGCATATTTACGTCCCGATGATGTAGCAAATGTCCCACAATATGTAACAGATGCAGTGGATGCGAATGGTGGCTATGAAGGCGATACAGATGACCCTGCAAATTCGGCAATGGGCTATTCTTCTGAAGTACAGGGCGTCGTGAATTACTTCGGTGCTTTGCATCGCCGGTATTGGATAGATAGTGATGATCCTCCATTGATTAGCCTTCATGGAACAGCCGATGATGTTGTTCCTTATAATCATGGTTTTGCAAATATCGGCTTTGATATAATTTCCTTAGATGGAAGTGGAGTTTTACATCCTTATGCTGATGGTGTTGGACTTGTTAATCAACTCATTACTGTTCCTGGTGGTGGACATGGTGATTTTCCGCAGGTGTATTGGGATAGTATGTATGTGGCTTCCGGTCATTTTCTGAAAGCGATTATTTGTGCGGACAATGTAGCTTGCCCAGTGGATCTTATTGTCGATGATAATCCTGTCTCATCAGGAATATACCAGGGGGGGAATACTGTTTTTTCGGAATCTACTATAGACTTGGGGAGTCAGGTGATTTATAAAGCTGGGCAAATTATTGAATTAGGGAATGGGTTTACAGCTACAGACTGTGAGTTTTCAGCAATTATAGAAACTTGTGGAGGAGGATAGCCTATAATCTTGCTTATGCCACGTCCAAAACCTCTTCTCGGCTTGTTTTATTTTTCCCGTGTAGGTGCTTGCTAATGCTAAAGAAAAAAGTAGTGCCTTCTCCTTCTACGGATTCAAACCAAATTTTGCCCTCGTGGTTTTCTATAATCCGTTTGCAAAGTGCTAAACCGATACCGCTGCCTTTAAATTCTTGCGTACTATTGAGTCGCTTGAAAATTTCAAATACACGAGCCTGATACTCATTGCTGATGCCTATACCATTATCACTGACTTTAAAAGTCCATTGATCCTGGTCTTCTTCAAAGAGCTGGATATCAACGGTGGGTTGCTCTTTTCGATTGAATTTTATAGCATTGACAATCAGGTTGTAAAAGATAGCACCAATTTGTGTAGGATCACAATAAACGATTTCTGGAAGATGCTCAACATTTATTTTTGCACTGCGCTCCTGGATATACTTTCGAATATCCAACATCTTCTTTTCTACGATCATATTCAGGTTGCATTTTTCAAAATTAGCATGTTGTCTGCCGACTCTCGAAAAACTGAGCAAGCCTTTGATAAGCCCTGACATACGATTCACACCATCCACTGCAAAATTGATGTATTCTTTACCAGCATCATCTATTTTATCGCTATATTTTTTTTCTAATAATTGTACAAAACTACCGACCATGCGTAGCGGTTCCTGCAAATCATGTGAAGCAATATATGCAAACTGCTCCAATTCCTGATTGGAACGATGCAGCTCTTCGACCATACCTTCCAGGCGTTTTTCTGTGTCTATTAACTTTTGTTCCCGTTCCCGCAATCTTTCTTCCGTTTGCTTTCTGACCTTAATTTGAGCATTTAGGTTGGCATTAAATGCCTCAAGTTCGCGACTCCGACTGAGAATAGATTTATTGCGAAAATAACTAAACAAATAGATGCCTAGCATAAGAGAAGCTATGACCAATACATAAAACCACCAGGTTTGCCAATATGGAGGAGTCACAGATATTTTTATCGACCTGCCTTCTTCATTCCAGATACCATCATTATTACTGGCTTTGATTCTAAACGTATAATCTCCGCCATTTAGGTTGGTATAGCTTGCGAAATTTCTATGATTGGAATACACCCAGTCTTCGTCAAAACCCTCAAGCATGTAAGCGTATTGATTTCTGAATGGCTGCACATGACTGAGTGCTGCAAATTGTATGGTAAAATAATTTTGATGGTAGGGAAGTTCTATTTCTTCCAGTTCATGAAGAGGACGGTCGAATGTAACAGATTCATTGAAAATTTTGAAATCAGTAAATTCAAGCTTGGGGACATCTTGGTTAAATTCGATTTCGGAAGGCAGAAAAGTATTATATCCCGTCGTCCCGCCAAAAAATAAAGCACCTTTTTCATCTCTGGTAGAAGAAAGAAAGTTAAATTTGTTGCCCTGAAGTCCATCTTCTTTTAGAAAACACTTAAATATACCGGTTTGGGGATTTAACCTGAATAAGCCCTGGCGTGTCGCGCCCCATACCTGACCTTCACTATCAATCTCTAGGGCCGTAATAGAAGTTGTCCGTAGTCCTTCTTCGTTTCTATAATTGATAAATTTATCTTCTTCTGGGAGATAATGACTAAGTCCGCCTTCTGTTCCAATCCAGTATTGATCGCCCTGTATAGCGATACAGGTTGTACGATTATTACAAATAGAATTGGGCTTGTCAGGGTCATTAAGAAAACGTGTAAAAATCAATTCTTCATCGGGGAGCGTTTCGATCTTGTTGAGTCCACGCCATGTTGTTACCCAGATATTACCATGTTTATCTTCTGCGATATGAGTGGCTTCAGTATGACTTAGACTATTGGGATTTCCGGGTACTTTTTTGTATAAATGGTATTTAACTGAATCGTTCTCTTCATACATTCTAACCAAACCGCTGCCTGTAGCAAACCAAATGCGATCCCTGGAATCTTTAAAAAAATCAGTGACTTTTCCGTAATGAATCTCTTTATTAAAGTCTTGAAAAGAAATATTGTTAAAGGTTTCTTTTTTTACATCAAAAATGGAATAACCAGAACTAGTACCTACCCATATATTACCAGATTTATCTTTAAAAAGATCGTTAATGTCAGCATCCGCTAATGCAGTAGTTCCTCCATCGCATCTTTTATATATTTTTAATTCTCCGCTTAAAGGGTTATGCCTGATCAGACCAGCATCCCATATCCCAAGCCAGTGTGTCGATTCGTTGTCTACGAGAATTGCAGTAACAGAATGGTTGTTGTTGGACTGTATGGGGGTCAGCATGGATTTGAACCTGACACTAAATGGATTGTATTTGCTTATTCCTCCTAATGTGCTTAACCATATTTCATTGTTTTCAACATAGATATTTCGAATTAAATTAAAAACCAAAGAAGAATTATGCATGGTAGGACGATGGGACTTTATCGTTATTTCAGGGTATGTACTACTTACATTAGCGTCTATACGTTTAGTTGATTTGATGTTTTCTAAATCTAAAATATTCAATCCATGACCTGTACCTACCCAAAGGAAGTGCTTGTAATCTTCCTGAATAGTGTATATATCATTATTGGTAATAGTATTTTTGTCTTTTGGGCTATTTTGATAATGAATGAACTGTGTTTCAAAGTTTTGTGGCGTATCTTGCTTGAGGCTTGGAATCATCAGGTTGAGTCCGCCACCAAAAGTGCCTACCCATATTCGTTGTTGACTATCCTGAAATAAAGACCAGACATTATTATTACTCAGGCTTTCCTTTCTAAGTGAATTGTGTTTGAAATGTTTGAATGTAGATGCTGCAAATGATAATGCATTGGGCTGGAAAAGGTTGAGTCCGCCTGCCCACGTACCAACCCATATTTTTCCCGAACTATCCTCTAATATAGAGAGGACAGCAGACGCACTCAAGGAAGTAGAGTCATTCGCTTGATGTAAAAAACGCGTAAATTTGCCCGTTTTTTTATCCAATACATTTAAACCATTTTCAGTACCTACCCATATTCTCCCTTTGCTATCTTCTATCATGCAAAGTGTTTCTTTATTACTAAGAGAAGATGGATCGTTCTCATTAGAAGTAAAGTGGATAAAGTTAGAAGTAGCAGGATTATAACGGCTGATACCGTTTTCCTGTGTACCAAGCCATAGATAGTTTTCGCTGTCTATCAACAAGCATTTAATCTGATTACCCGCAGGTGTATTGAGGTCTTTTTCGCTATGACGGAATATTTTATAATTTTTACTGTCATAACGAACTAAGCCATTAGATGTTCCAATCCATACAAAGCCTTTATGATCTTTTACAGTTTGATAAACTATGTTGTTGGGCAATCCATTGTCATAAGTCAGATTTTCAAACTGGATGTGAGGGAAATCCCTGCCATAAGTAATAGTGAAAAAGAATCCTAAGATGAATATAAGTGGTAATCTAAAATTTCTGACCATCTTGATAATCTAAATATTGAGGTACAAGTATGTAATGTAAATTCTGTAATGTAGCTTTGTACAGGAACTTATTTATAGTTTACGTTGTTTTGGAATGTTTGTTCGCTTTTTGCTATAATTTGCATTACAAACTTTCGAAAATACGAATCATTTCTATAGCAGTCTTTTGCCAACTAAATTGTTTGGCTTGCTCCAGAGATAAATTTCGCTGTCGCTGGAATAAGTGCTTGTCAGCACTTAAGCGTAATAATAAATCGAGCAATTGTTCAGGAGCATCAGGTTGAAAATACAAAGCAGCATTTCCACCGACTTCGGGCAAACTAGACACATTTGTCGTAATGACAGCTGTACCACAAGACATGGCCTCTAAGACCGGCAAACCAAAGCCTTCATACAAAGACGGATACACAAAAATATCTGCCATGCTATATAAAACAGGCAAATCGGAGCGTTTTGCATAGCCTGTTAAAATAATAGCTGCCCGATAAGGAGAGGCTTCAATTGCAGTCAGTAAAGCTGCTGTCTTCCAGCCCTTTTTTCCCACTAAAACCAACTGATACACTTGGGAGCTTTTTTGCCGAAAGGCTTCATAAGCCCTCAATAAAACCAATAAATTCTTACGAGGTTCTAAAGTACCAACATACAATAGATAAGGTGGATGGATACCATATTTTTCTAAAATAGAAATATCCTGATTGGGAACAAAATTTTCATCACGACCGAGTAGGATAGGGGTGGACTTGCTTTCCGCAAAGGGAAAACGGGTGATAAGATCATCTCGCGTATGCGCTGAAACTGTGATGATATGGTCGGCTCGTCGAAAAACACCGGGCATTAATAAACGATGAAACATACGACTACTAAAAACATGAAAGTCAGCAGATAAAAACGGCGTCAGATCATGTAAAATAGTAACTCGTTTGATATGTTTAGGCAGATTAAAAGGACCAAAATGACTGGGCTCGACGACAATATCTGCTTTGGCTTTTGCCAATGCTTTTGGAATGTTGGTAAATAAGCGAATCCGCTGATGTGCTGGAATATTAGGATTTACAGGTACGATAATCTCTTCAGCATTAGGAATGGATTCTCCTGCTTTTGCCCGGATAATAATGAATTCATGTCCACTGTCAATACTTGTCAATGCCTTGAGTATTTCACGAGTATAAATGTGAATACCTGCGTATTGCAAATCCAAAGCATCAGCGATAAAAGCGATTCGCATATTATTGTGTTATAATATTATCCTCATTTTTCTATGATTAAACACAAAGTATCAAATAAAAAGTAGAAATTTGTATTTGGAATTTGGAATTTTTCATTTTGGAATTTAAATATGAACTATAAGCTACTAGACGATACGATTGTGGCGATTGCCACGCCGCCTGGATTGGGTGCTATTGGTGTCATTCGCTTGTCTGGTAAACATGCGATAAGTCTCTGCAATTTTGCTTTTAAAGGCAAAAATTTGGAACAGCAAAAAAGCCATACTATCCATTTCGGAACAATCAGAGATGAGCGAGACAAAATTATCGATGAGGTTCTGGTTTCTTTATTCATTGCACCACGTTCTTATACAAAAGAAAATATTGTAGAGGTTTCCTGTCATGGCTCGCCTTATGTTTTACAACAGATTGTCGAATTATTTATTCGATTAGGAGCAAGGATGGCACAACCAGGAGAGTTTACCATGCGGGCTTTTTTAAATGGTCAAATGGACTTGTCGCAGGCTGAAGCGGTAGCAGATTTAATCGCCTCAGAATCAGAATCAGCGCATCGGATAGCCATGCAGCAAATGAGGGGAGGCTTTTCGGATGAAATTGCAGAATTGCGCCAGGAACTCATAGACTTTGCTGGACTCATTGAGTTGGAACTAGATTTTAGTCAGGAAGATGTAGAATTTGCTGACCGCAGTAAATTGATTGCACTGGTACACAGAATTCAGAAACTACTACAGGGCTTAATGAACTCTTTTCAATTGGGCAACGCGATCAAAAATGGCGTAAGTACGGTCATTGCCGGACGACCCAATGCAGGCAAGTCCACGCTACTGAATGCGCTGCTCAATGAAGATCGGGCTATTGTCTCTGAAATTGCCGGCACAACCCGCGACACTATAGAAGAAGTATTGAATATCAAAGGCGTACAATTTCGACTCATAGATACGGCAGGTATTCGCGAAGCTGGTGACCAGATTGAAGCGATTGGCGTACAAAAAACAATGGAAAAAATTGCAGCTTCTACCTTGCTGATTTATGTGTTTGACGTTATAGAATTATCGCCTGAAGAAGTCTGGGCTGATTTAGAAAATTTACAAAAAGAAGGTATTCATACACTGGCTGTTGCCAATAAAATGGATTTAAATCCATACACCAAACCAGCAGATTTTGTAAGTGATAAATTGCTGATAAATAACATTATAACAACCTCTGCACTCAATAAAATGAACATTGAATACCTCAAAGAAAAACTATACCAATCAGTCATTTCAGGAGAAGTCAGTCCTGATAATACAGTGGTCTCCAATGCCCGCCATTATGCAGCCCTGCAAAATGCTTACACCTCCCTTGATGCCGTCCTAAATGGCTTTGCCAGCCAAATTCCTGCCGACCTTATTGCACTCGATATTCGACATGCACTTCAATACCTCGGAGAGATTACTGGAGATATTGGAGTGGATAATTTGCTGGAATCTATTTTTAGTCGGTTTTGTATCGGAAAGTAATCTCAAAATTATTTTTTGAAAAGTGTAAAAAAGTATTAACTTTATTGGTAGTAGAGCGCAATCTGAGAAGTATAACTTTGTCGGGCTTCTCGATGTTTATCATACTTTTAAGTAATTATTAAAAAAAGTATAATTATTTTGTATATTTAAGCAGCCTTACCCCTTTCTTGACCTCAAATCAACTTTCTCTTACCCCACTTTCGATCCCTTTCTGACGCTATATATTGAATAAAACTAATGTGCTATGAAAAGAATAATACCTTTCTTTTTAGCGACCATGCTGTCGTTAATTACAATGGGAGTCTATGCCCAATCACCAAAAAAAATCAAAAATGGTACGCAGCGACCAACAAACCTAAGTGCTGCTGCGAAACCACTTCCTGCTCCTGCTTCCGTAGATGAGATAATCATAAGCATAGAGGAAAAACTTCAGAGAATGTTGAACCATCCAGATAAATATTCATCCAAAAACATTGAACAGGTTCGACAAAAACTGGAAATATATTGTCAAGAAAGAGATAACCCCTCACAAGCATCCAATACAGGTGAAACGCCTGGACAAAAGGCTGAATGGATTGAAATTACAGCAGAAGAAAAAATGCGTTTGCCGGAAGGCGCTAAAACGAAGGTCAAGTCTGCTGTAAATGTACAAACAGGAGAGAAAACAGTAAAAGTGTACAAGAAAAATCCAGAAAATTAAATAATGGAAAAGCAAATTGGGACAAGATCAGAATTTATACTGCCCTTGTCACAACTTGCTTTTTTATTGCCCTGAAATACAGTCAAGTTAAATAACCAACAATGGGGCTTTAAGGAAGTCCAAAGTCTTCCGTGAGACCCATTAGTATCAAAATCTGCGACTAATCATCGCACCCATAAACCTATGAATATGAGAACCTATTTACCTACTATTGCTATATGTGCTTTCTTCTTTTTAAATACTCAATTACTGCTGGCACAGTCGGGTGATACGCCTTGTGCTGCTGTAGAGCCGTTTTACACGGTTACATCTCCACTTTGTCCTGGTGGATATACAAATGTAGTCGAGTTTCAAACAGGAAACGGCACCCAAAGTGGTGTAGCCAATCCTGGTGACTGTCCTGGCGGCGTATGGAACAATCCTATTGACTTCTGGATTGAAGTACCTATTGATGTGGGGATTGGTGTAGTAGAGTTTGATATGTCATGGTCTGGTTGTGGATTGTTTTGTGTAACTAATCCGGGCTACGCAGTATATTATTCTCCAAACGGAAACTGCAATAATATAAGCTATATAGCAGGTACATGTGATGGTGATGATGGTGCCTTCCCAACACAGGATTTTACCCAGTATATCTATAATCTTGCAGGAAATGGAAATGAAAGTGTGTTTATAAGACTCTGGGAAACGGATAATCAGGATGCAGATGTAGATGTGCAAATCAATGTCGCTGCTCCTAATGATTTTTGTGAATATGCAGTTCCTTTATCGGGAGAGGGATGTAACTACGGGGCAACCGACTTTAATGAACCAGACAGTTGGTCACCAGAAAACTATAGCGGTGTGAATTGTGCGGGTACTGATCCATGGTTTTCCAATGAAAATGGCATGTGGTACAGTTTTACCGTTACGCCATTTACACAACAACCTATAACAATAGATATTTTGAATATAGACTGCGATGATACAGGGCTGGGCACCTTGCAAATGGGAATATGGCAGAATAACGGCTCTTGTACACTAAGTTCAGGTACTTTTATTGGTTGCTCTGTGGGGACGGGTAATGTGGGGTTGGGACCATTCAATCTGGCAAACGGAGACTATTATTTATACGTAGATGGTCAGGGCGGCGCAAATTGTACCTGGGAATTTGAAAGTGAGCAATTATTATGTGGGGAGGTAGGCTTTGACGACATTACTGCAAATTCGCCTTATGTATGCGATGACGCTGCCGTTTTATTAGAATCATGGGATGTCAATGAAGGAGAAACCAATAATTATATTCAGCCAGGTTTTTTCCTTGAATTATCAACGGATGCTTTTAGTGATACAGAAAATCATCTGGTCGTATATGATTCAGATGGGGTGACGCCGATTTGGTGTTATGGAACTGCAGCACTTTGTGCAGGCTTAGGGACTTATGAGGGGGCATTGCCGGATAATAATATATTTGAATTAAATGGATATTATTTTGAGGCAGGACAAACCTACTCTATCCAATTCTGCGATAGCTTTGGAGATGGAACTTTACCCTATAATATTTACGATATTGCTAGTGGAACAATATTGGTAGATGGGGTGACAAATCCACTTGTATTCACAACAGCAGGACAATGCATTACAATAAATTTTGGACCAATTACTGGTACCGCAACATTTTCTGGACCGGGTGTCACTAATCTTAATAGTGGATATGGTTATTTCGATCCTAACATAGCCGGACCAGGTACACATACCATAACCTACGAATGGGATAATGGATTAGAGTGTAATGATGCTGCTTCACAAACGGTCACTGTGTTAGCCCCGACTATCAGCATAGTAGATGTCGTACAACCAAGTTGTGGTGAGGATAATGGTTCTATTGTGATTGCAGGCGGTAATGGAAACAATATTACTTATAGTATAGACAATGGCCCACAACAATCCAGTGGCACTTTTAGTGGACTTGGACTGGGGTTTTATACCGTCACTGTACATGTAGGGGATTGTGAAACAAGTGATATAGTCATACTTTTTGGTTCGGAAGCACCAAGCGTTAACATTATACCCTCGAATCCTGAGTTTTGTACAGGTGAAAGTGTAGCACTGACTGCAATAGGATCAGGTGCTAATGGTCCACCATTTACCTACAGTTGGACAACACCAACGGGTACAGCGTCAGGAATTACAATTACTGCAAGTTCACCAGGTACCTATACAGTAACCGTAACAGACAGCGGCTCACCAGGATGTACAGCCGCAACAAGTATTAATGTTACAGAAAATGCCCTACCTGCCGCTACGCTTACGCCAACAGATATTACTTGTAATGGATTGACCAATGGAATGATAGACCTCATACCAGGTGCAGGATCAGCGACGCCACTCACTTACGCCTGGACAGGACCGGGGGGACCTTACAGCACGCAGAATTTGACAGGACTTAGCGTAGGTACTTATACTGTTGTGATTACAGATGCCAATAATTGTTCTGAAACATTTACAACAGCTATTGCACAACCACCAGAAGTCACTGCGACGATTGATCCTATTCCGCCGCTTTGTGATGATGCAGATGTTCCGCTTTCCGCCACAGGAGGGGGAGGAACATTAATTGGGGCTAACCCAAATTATGATTACTCCTGGGCGACTAATGGAACAGGTGTTTTTGATGACAACACTAGCCCCACACCAATCGTTACGGGCGCATCAAATGGTGACGTTTTTACCGTAACTGTGGTGGATGATAATGGTTGTCCTCGTTCGTCTTCTATCACCCTTTTTATGTTTACTTCACCATTAGCAATTATAGATCCATCGCCGATAGCTTCTTTTTGTCCGGGAGGAAGCGTTGACTTGACTGCTATAGGCATAGAGGGAAATGGAACATATACCTACCTGTGGGAATTGCCAGGTGGGAGTACTTCAGGAACGAATCCGCTTACCGCAAATACTGTAGGAACTTACACAGTTACAATTACCGACCAGGCAGGTTGTACAGGGACTAATTCGGTCAATGTGACTCAAAACAGCCCCCCCATAGCCATTGTAGATGATCAAAATGATATCAGCTGTAATGGTGAAGACGATGGGCAAATTGAGGTGTTTGCTGCGGGTGGAGCAAGTCCTTATACTTATCTCTGGACAGGCCCAGGTGGTCCATATTCTACACAAAATTTAAATGGACTTTCTGCGGGTACTTATAATCTGGTGATTACAGATGCTAATGGCTGTACAGACAATGCAAGCGTTATTATAGATGAGCCTGCCCCTATTATGGTTACAACAAGTGCTGATGTTACCATCTGCAACACAGAAAGCATAGACATTTCAGCTTCAGCTACAGGAGGTTCTGGAACATACATTTACACTTGGGATAATGGTTTAGGAACAGGAGCTTCACAAACAGTCAGTCCTTCAGTAACCACAATATATACTGTAACCGTTGCTGATGCAAGTACTCCAACTTGTACAGCAGTAGGTAGTGTTACAGTAACTGTAAATCCTCAGATCATTCCAACCTTTGCCCAACTCGGCCCACTATGCCAAAACAGCACCGCCCCAACTTTAGCAACAACATCCGATAATGGCATAACAGGAACGTGGAATCCATCAACAATAAGCACAGCGAATCCTGGCACAACAACGTATACCTTCACACCCGACAATGCCGCCCAATGTGGTATCCCCACAATGATGGATATTATAATAGATGCGGAGATCATTCCAACCTTTGCCCAGCTAGGCCCATTATGTCAAAACACAACCGCCCCAACTTTAGAAACAACATCCGATAATGGTATAACAGGAACGTGGTCTCCGGCAACAATAAGCACAACGAGTGCCGGCACAACAACGTATACCTTCACACCCGACAATGCAGCGCAATGTGGTATCCCCACAATGATGGATATTATAATAGATGCGGAGATCATTCCAACCTTTGCCCAACTCGGCCCATTATGTCAAAACAGCATCGCCCCAACTTTAGCAACAACATCCGATAATGGTATAACAGGAACATGGTCTCCATCAACAATAAGCACAACAAGTGCTGGCACAACAACGTATACCTTCACACCCGACAATGCAGCTCAATGTGGTATCCCCACAATGATGGATATTATAATAGATGCGGAGATTATTCCAACCTTTGCCCAGCTAGGACCATTATGCCAAAACAG
>CALFBH010000099.1 GCA_937951615.1 uncultured Saprospiraceae bacterium
GGCAGACGAAGGATTTGATTAAAATTAGTGGTTTGTCCCCGGAAATATGCTGTATTTTCAACTGAATTCGTCTGACGACAACGGAATTTGCTCAACGATGCTTTGATAGAACACGACTAAAATTTTGATGCGTTTGCCCTGGAAACCAACTACTCGGTATTAAATTTTATCATAGGTCAAATCCCAGTCTTTCCAGACGACTTCATAGCCTGCTTGTCGGATGGCGGCGGCTACTGCTGTGGGGCTGCGCTCGTCACTGGTTTCAAATTGTTCTAAGGATGTTGGTTCTACTGAATAGCCGCCAGGGTTGGTTTTGGAACCTGCGCTGATGGAGGTGATGCCAAGCTTGAATATATTGTCTCGAAATTTTTCAGATTCACGGGTGGAGATGGACAGTTCAATTTCTTCGTTGAAAATCCGATAGGCACATATTAGTTGTACCAGCTCGCGGTCGTTCATGACTACTTTGGGTTCCAGGATGCCTTCTGCGGGTCGGAGGCGGGGGAAGGAAATAGAGTAACGGGTTTGCCAGTAGGTGCGTTCCAGGTAGTCCAGGTGGAGTGCGGTGAAAAAGCTGTCTGTCCGCCAGTCTTCCAATCCTATGAGTACGCCGAGTCCTATTTTCTTGACCCCTGCTTTGCCAAGTCGGTCTGCCGTTTCTAATCTGTATTTGAAGTTTGATTTTTTTCCTTTTGGGTGGTGTTTTTTATAGTCTTCTTTATGGTAGGTTTCCTGATAGACCAGTACGGTGTGTAATCCGTAGGGAATCAGTTCTTCATAGTCTTGTTGATTTAAGGGTTGTACTTCTATGGATATGTTTGAGAAGTGTGGTCGGATGATTTCTAAAGCCATTTTGAAGTACTCGACACCTACTGTTTTGTTGGCTTCGCCTGTGACTAGTAGTATATGGTCGTAGCCAAGTGCTTTGATGGCTAATACTTCGTTTAGAATTTGTGTGGGATTGAGTGTGGTGCGGCGCATGGGGTTGTCGAGGCTGAAGCCGCAGTAGGTACAGATGTTTTGGCATTCGTTGGAGAGGTACATGGGTGCGTACATTTGTACGGTTTTGCCAAAGCGTTTTTGGGTGAGGTCTCTGCTGAGTTGAGCCATTTGTTCCAAGTAAGGAGCGGCGGCTGGTGAGATGAGGGCTTTGAAGTCTTCTAGGCTGCGTTCGGTTTGGTGTAGGGCTTTTTGTACGTCTGTGCTGGTTTTGGCATAGATGCTTTGTTTGATTTCATTCCAATTATGTGACTCGAACTTGTTGGTGAACATTTATTACTTCTTCTATATTAACAATGAGAGAATGAGTGAATTATAAAATGAATGAATTCTCTCATTCTATAATTTATTCATTCACTCATTTAATGGTAGTGGCTTCAGCACTTTAGGATTTAAAAGCGGAGGTGTTTTACCGTTAGTCCGTTATTGATTAATTGTTTTAGAGAAGCGATGCCAATTTCTAAGTGCATTTCTACATAATTGGTCGTGACACTTTTGTCGCTTTCTCTTGTTTTGACGCCATCGGGAGTCATAGGCATATCCGATACTAATAACAAAGCTCCAGATGGAATGTTGTTGTGAAAGGCTACAGAAAAGATGGTAGCTGTTTCCATATCGACGCATATAGCTCTGATTTTTTTGAGGTATTTTTTAAACTTTGTATCGTGTTCCCATACTCGGCGGTTGGTGGTATATACTGTACCTGTCCAGTAATCTTTGCCGAAATCTCTGATGGTGGTGGAGATGGCTTTTTGTAGGGCGAAGGATGGCAGGGCGGGGACTTCTTTTGGAAAATAGTCATTGGATGTTCCTTCCCCTCTTATGCCTGCAATGGGCAGGATGAGGTCGCCGACTTTGTTTTTCGATTTTGTGCCTCCGCACTTTCCGAGGAATAAACAGGCTTTGGGCTTGGCAGCAGCGAGCAGATCCATGATGGTGGCTGCATTGGGGCTTCCCATGCCAAAATTGACGATTGTGATGCCATTGGCTGTGGCACTGGTCATCGCGCCTGCTGTACCCCGTATTTCTACATTATACATTTCTGCAAATCGTTTTACGTAGTTTTTAAAATTTGTCAGTAAAACATATTCACTAAAATCTTTTAATTCTGTGCCTGTATATCGGGGTAACCAGTCTTTGACTATATCTTGTTTCGTTTTCATCTTCTTGTTATTTTAGACTTTATTCTGAATGGCAAAATTATAAAAAATCAGTCATTGCTTTTAAATATAAGGTAAATAAAGCAATAGTTTAGCTCATATTCGTATAAAAATGAGTAAATTATGTCGAAGAAAAAACAGATTGCGAGGAAGGAGTGTTATGTTTGTACCCTATCAAGTTTAAGTAAAAAATTAAGTTTAAGTTTTAAAACCACTATTTATGGCAACCAAAACCCGTATGACCGGCTGTTCCCGTTTTCTGTTTGCAATGATTATCATTGTGCCTGCTGCAATTATTTTCAGTTTATGGTTTACGGGCAAAGAGATTACCCTGGACAACATCACTGACCCTGCAACCTGGCAGGACAAGACCAATGTCGAAGTAGATGAAGATAAGCCTTCGCCTATTCGGAATCTGGATGAAAAAATAAAAGAACTGAAAAATAAAGATCGCAAGACAGAACCTGAGCAAAAACCTGAAGAAACGGAGACCGAGGTAGCACCGGAAACGGGTGGGAAACGCAACATAAAGGACATCTTGAATAATATTAAACCAGAGCAGGAAACCGAGCAGGAAGTGGTAGAAAATGCAGAACAGGCAGATACGGAAGTAGCAGATGTAGCAACAAATAATGCTGATACAGATGCACTACAAGCGCGCATCAGCAGATTGCAGGATGACCTGACTGAAAAAGACGGGCGTATTGAAAAACTGTATAAGGAAAACGAAACGCTCAGAAAGCGCCATGATTCGATGGCAGACAGTTTGGTCTTGATTAAAGGAAAACTGGACAAACTGAAGGAGGCTTTAAATTAAGATTGGAGTGTCCATTCTTCAACATAAAGCGACTCGCCTGTTCCTTATTCTGAGCGGTTTTTTTATTACGAATGCTTTGATTGCCGAGTTTATCGGTGTCAAGATATTTGCCTTGGAAGATACGCTGGGTTTGTCGCCTTTTAATTGGAATTTATTTGGTCAGACAGGTTCGATGAGTTTGTCGGCTGGTGTTCTCTTATGGCCCGTGGTTTTTGTGATGACGGATGTTATCAATGAATATTATGGCAAAAAAGGTGTCCGTTTTCTTTCCTATCTCACTGTTGGCTTAATTGCTTATGGTTTTGTGATGATTTATATGGCGATTGGTTTGTCGCCTGCCGGCTGGTGGCTGGGCATCAATACAGCTAATGGCGTCCCGGATATGCAGGCTGCTTTTGGTAATGTGTTTGGGCAGGGTTTATGTATTATTATAGGTTCTATTACTGCTTTTCTGGTCGGGCAGATTGTGGATGTGCTGGTCTTTCATCGTATTAAAAAAGCGACTGGCGGAAATAAGGTTTGGCTACGCGCTACAGGTTCGACGTTGGTCTCGCAGTTTATTGATAGTTTTATTGTATTATATATTGCCTTTATTTTGTGTCCACAATGTACCGGAAGTCTTGAACCCTGGACATTCAGTCTCTTTCTGGCTGTCGGAACAGTCAATTATGCGTATAAATTTGTAGTCGCCATTTTAATGACGCCCGTCATTTATCTCGCACATTATGTGATTGATCAGTATCTTGGAAGGGAGTTGGCTGAACAGATGAAGCAGGAAGCAACTGTTTAGAACATGTTTAGTAATGGTTCAATTGGACTAGCCCTTAAGATTGTAGTTCCAAGATAAGTTAGCCCCAAAACAATGTTAGAAAAATGCAAGTATCTATTTTGTGTCTGTATTTTTCGCTTCAAATATCACTTTCATATATACATCACTCATAGGAACAAGGGCTTCTATAGACTCGAAAGTAATCTGTTCGGATAAATCCCTATAAACGGTATAAAGCCATTTATCTGCTGACTGCCTTTTGAAGGTCTCAACACCGATGGAGCGAGCATCTATCAATACATATTCCTGTAAAGAATCTAACTGCATATAACGCATAAATTTTCCGTGTCGGTCAAATTCTGCAGTAGAAGGAGACAGCACTTCGACAATCAATGTCGGATTTGTAATAATGTCTTGTCTTTCTTCATGATATTCTGGAGCACCACATATAACAGTAGCATCAGGATAGACAAAGGAATCGGCTTTATCTATTCGTACTTTCAGGTCACTACTACATACAATGCAATCACGATTCCGTAAGGCAATTCCCAGTCCCGTGATGACATTGGCAGCGATTTGGCTATGTGCCAATGTCCCACCTGCCATAGCAAATATCTCCCCAGTATAGTACTCACTTTTAAAGTCAGCCTGTACTTCCATTTTCAGGTATTCTTCTACTGTATAATATTTTTTTCGTGTGATTGCAGTCATAGCTTAAAGATACAGCTTTGCTTGGGGAATGGCAAATGAAGTGTGGATTGTCTAATCTAACCTCTCTTCTTTTACTAGCTTAATGTGTTCTAAAATTCCATTCATCTACAATATCATTTGTGCTGTCAAAAGAATTGACCCATAATAGAAATAAGTTGCGGAACTTTTCAATTTCATCCCTCAAAATACGCAGGTAAGCTGCATCCGTCAATTCAAGTTGCTTGCAAAGATAGGTCTGGCTGTTCAGCTCTTTGGCTGCCAATTTTATTAGCACGGCATTATCCATACGGTGCGAATAAATATCACCGCCTTCTGCATTTGCAATTTTAGCTGGAAGCTTAAGTGCATTTTCCATCATCAGTTGCGCGACAAGTCCTTCTTCTTCATTTTCGTCCTTAAAACTCGCTACAATCGCACTGGTAATTTCTACAATTTCTTCCGCCTTCTTGAATACACTGAGTTCTCTGTATCCCATTTCACCTCATAAGTTGAGGAACATTATATCTTAGTTTCACGTTTTTAAGCATACGAAGTAGCCAACTTCATAGGGACAACTGCCTGTTCTATACAAGCGAATTATGTCTTAAAAACAAGATTAAAGAATTTAATATTCCGATTAAACAATGCTTTCTCCTGTTTGTATTGTACGGGCATGAACGTAATTTAGTTACATCCCGAATCTATTTCTCTTAATTATTTTTAGTACTTTTGTGACGTACATTGGTGTATAGTCATACATAGCTTGACTAATACTTAAAAGGGAATTTCGTGCAATTCGAAAACAGTCCCCGCTGCTGTAATTTCCAGTAGTTGATTCAACTACAATTTCCAACATCTGAAGCCACTGTTCTATTTAGAATGGGAAGGCGGTTGGAAATGGAATAAGTCAGAAGACCTGCCATCAGACTTTCTAATAAGTCTAATGTACGCCACATACAATTTGATGCCTTCGGGTGAAAGGTTTCCAATTATCAATTGAACAATAATTGTAAGGTAGCAACGAAGGCTACTAAGCAAGGGAATAGTCAATTGTATATTGTTATTCTGCCCTAAGGCTAAATGATTTCAACTAAAATCGTGAGGCTAATATCGTTAAAAATATTCTTTTCCACAATATTATTATCTAATATTTTTAAAATATCTGCGCAGTCTGTTGCCGTAGAACTAGATAGTATGTTGGTATTGCCCCTTGTCGAATTGATAGCAACAAACAAAAATGTGCTTTCCTATGATGCCTTTGAAGAGGCGGATTACCTTCCAAAAATTCTAAGTAGTCAGTCTGGTATTTTTATCAGAGATTATGGTTCGGGACAATTATCGACTGCATCTTTTCGGGGCATGAGTGCCAATCACACTCTAGTCACCTGGCAGGGCATTCCGCTCAATTCTCCTTCACTTGGACAGGTCGATTTATCGCTTTTCCCCATGGCATTATTCCGAAAAGGCAGGTATATATCTAATGCTTCTGAGCTCCATCAATCGGGCGGTGCTTTGGGTGGAAAAATTGCCTTGAGCAATCCTGTCGATACTTTTTTGCAATGGCGCGGGGAACTGCAACAAACCTTTTCAGACCTTCTTAGTAGTACAACCGCTTTAGGTTTACAGAAAGGACTTTCCGTCAATCGCCAACAAATTTATACAGATACTAAATTATTTTATCACCTTACTGAAAACAGGTTTAGATATCAGGATTTTAGCAGTGCTGAACATCCTGTAGTCCATTCACGGGATAGTGGTTTCCGGCAGTTTCACTTGATGGAATCACTGAGTTGGTTTCCCAATAAGCGGGCAAGTCACCTCAAGGCTGATGTCTGGCTGGGCAATAGCCAGCGCGCACTGGCTTTTTCTTCAGCCACGCAGGGAGATCAGTTTTTGAGAAGCGTTTTGCAGTGGAATAGTGATAAAAATTATAGTTTCAAAGCAGCTTATTTAAAAGAAAAACAAAGCTATATAGACCCTACTGTCCAGCTGACTGCCCGCACGCTAACTCATCGCTTATTTGCCCGGGCTGATTATCATTTACAAAAAGAAAAATGGTTTTGGTACACAGGTTTGGAAGTCCAGCGTGATGCTGCTAAGACGGGCGGTTTTTCGCAACAAAAGCAGCAAAGCAGTACTGCTGGTTTTCTCAGTGCCAGGTGGTATCCCCATTCGGCTATAGCCGTTTATGCCACACTAAGGGAAGCCTGGCAGATTGGTGACGCGCCTGACATGATGTATCATATCGGTGTTTCCATGGAAGTGCCATTGATTGCAAAGCATACTTTGAAAACGACTTTACACCAATACAGGAACATCCATTATCCGACGTTGAATGACTTGTATTGGGAACCGGGTGGGAATCCTGCTTTACAAGCTGAAGCTTTGCTGGGAGGCGAGTTGAATGTCAGTCATACCTTTCAAGAGCATGAATACGCCTTAAAAATCCAATCTAATCTTAGCTTGTATTATCATGTTTTATCCGACCGAATACTCTGGACGCCTTCATCGGCAAGTGCTTACTGGACTGCGATTAATGTGGATCAAGTCAAAGGGCAGGGATTGAATTATACCTTAAAATTGCAGAAAGTCTTGGGTTCAGATTATCAATTATATGGGGCTGTTCATTATAGCTATGCTAAAACAACGGATGTTTCTACACAAAACCAACTCATTTATACGCCAATACATCAAGGTAATGTGTCTTGGTCAATAGAAAACCTAGCTCATAAATGGCAATTAAAATACGAACATCTAATAACGGGTAAACGTTATACGCTAACTGATAATGCTGCTTTTTTGCCTACTTATTATTCTGGTCGTTTATTAGTAAGTTATGGGTTTGAGCATCGCCTGAATACTCGTATGCAGCTAAAAATCAATAACCTTTGGAATAAACATTATGAAGTGATACAAGGCCGTCCGATGCCTTTGCGGTATGTGGAATTGGGTGTTGTGGTGAAGTTGTGATGTGGTCGATGGTCGATGGTCGATGGTCGATGGTCGATGGTCGATGGTCGATGGTCGATGGTCGATGGTCGATGGTCGATGGTCGATGGTCGATGGTCGAGTGCCTTTCGGCACTCGTCTACATCGTTTACGTCCTGTCTATGGACTAT
>CALFBH010000100.1 GCA_937951615.1 uncultured Saprospiraceae bacterium
GTTTTGGTGCAAATTGTTCTATTGCTATGATTGTTAAATTGTTATCGTGATTTTTTGCGCAGCAAAAAACAATAGCAATGAAGCAATTTCAACAATGAAACCATCCTAATCACCCGACAATATTAACTTGAAAGACTACTAGCCAGAAATTATTCATTCATTCATTTCACTTAGCTCAGATTATAGCGTCCCGGCGAGATAATTCCATTAGGGTCAAGTACTTTTTTGAGGTCTTGAACAGTTTGCCAAAAGGTATCGTTAGGGTCAGTAATGTCAGTCATTCCGTCGATAGATACGCGGTAAGGCAAAAAACCTTTCTCTCGATACAGATAATTCATTTCAGCAATACAGCCTTTGGCCTTTATGGTTTCATCAGGATTGTTTTTGTCGAATAAGAGGTTGATAACTGCGCCAAGCGTATGTGCATTAAAAGTGTTGAGGGTTATGTATGTTTTGAAGCCGTGTTTGGTGAAATTATTTAGGGTTATATTCACCAGTTCGACAGCATGTTTTCCATCAAGCGGAATGAGTGGAAGCGTGAATAAAATGCCTGCGGAGGTTTCTGTTGGCTGAGCAATTTTTTTTGGAATAGCCCCAGATTCCCAATAAAGAGATTTGAGGGCTTGATCCGTAGGTATTCCCTGAGCCGCAGCAAAAAGTGGCTCTATCGCTTGTGTGATCGCATATTTTCTTTCAAAAAAAGGAAAGTAGGACACGGCTTTAAATCGTTTTTTGAGGCGATTGATTTTCTGGTCAGTGATTAAAGCAACTCTACCGTACTTAATTAATTTTTTCTGTATGGCTTTGAAAGCAGCTTTGACTTGAGCAGTTGTTCCTGAAATACTGCCGACTCCCGTCCATGCATTATTCATTTCTTTTTGCATGGTTTGAAGGGCCAATGGACGCGCGGTTTCAAAAGAAATATTTTTGTGTTCTTGGTAAAAATCAGTGAGTATCGGCAGTAAAGTGCTTCTTGAACGTTCTTTATTGCCAATATGTATAATGCTCGACCAGACTTTTTGCTGCCGTAGTGTTGCAATAGCATCAATGAAGCTTGAGAACTGAGCATCGTCCTCAAGTCCGCAAATCACAGCAGCATGCATTTCACATTTGGGAACAAGAGCAAAAGCAGCTTTAGTGACAATACCAAAATTGGACTGTGAAAATAAGCCATTCATGGAGGGACCAACACCATCTGGATAGAGATAGTTGCCCTGGGCATTTTTATAATGCCCAAAACCTGTCTTGAGCATTTTTCCATTGCCGAGGACAACTTCAAGTCCTTTGATGTCTTCTGAGCGCAAATTGAAATAGCCATCGCCCCGATCCAGTGCGTTGCCCAGCAAACTGGTCTCACGCCCTGAACCGGTAACGTTTATCAAAAAGGGTAAATGGCGTTTTTGAATATAATCATAAAGCTGCCCCTGAGTTACACCGGGACCTATGAGGGCGTAAGCGTGTCGTTCATTGATTTCAATATTATTCATCTCCGAGAGATCAACAATAATTGCTTCATTTTTTACAGGGAGACTAGAACCCAAACCCCAGTTCTTACCCGTACTGACAGGGTAAAGAGAACACAGATGTTTATTCGCAAGGCCAATCAGTGCTTGAATCTCCTTTGAATTATGAGGTTTGACAACAGCTTTTACAGAACGAATGAATCCACCAAGATTACGGCTATAATGTTGAACTAAATTAGCATTGGAAATAAAACGATTTCCAAATAGGTTGTGCAATTCGATGTCTAATGTTTTATCTGTTGTCATGACAGAATGACTTCCTGTAAATTATTTTTTAATGGTATATCAGATAGAGGGCTGATGGCGAAACGTTTATCTGATTTTGCTAAGTCCTGTTTAATACGTTGACATAAATTTTCTAATTTCAAAAACATTGGAACACCCATTTTGCCGACTTTTTTATACACTCTAGGTGTATCAAAAATATTGAATCCCATCCTCTCCAACGTTCGGATAAAAGGACTATCCATAATGCGATCTAATGTACTAAAACGCTCTCCGGGATTGGCGTTGACAAAATAAAAGTCATAGCCATGTGCTTCTGCGTAGATAAACAGAATACGGGATAAATAAGCAAAAATTTTCGGGCATCTGTGTTCTTTTAAAATACAGAATTGAGAAATTTCGGCTATTTTTCCTCTGGAAAATGGTTTAATATTCCATTGGGTTTCAATAGGTAAGCCCACGTTGTTCTGATGTGGGATAATCCTATTAGTTCCGACTGGAACGCCATCAACAATTATCAGGAAATGAATGGCATGTTCATCGTACCGGTCTTTTTCCTGTCTATGGGACTGCAAACGGGTAATTTGCATTTCTTCTACGAATACTTTGTATCGCAGGTCTAAGCATTGGTCCAGTTCTTGTCGAGTCTGGGCCTGCTTTACTTGCACACTTGTTAGGTTCATTACTAGGACATTTATAGATTAAGGTATTGCTTGCTTGTACATTTGTATCTCTAAGTCGGTTTCTTTGGGATATAAGTTGCAAATAAAATAAAATTATTTATACTTTTTTTAAAAATATGTCAAAGAACGAGAAATATCATTATTCAGATTTCTCATTTATTCGGATAAAAGAAAGAAGTATATACATATTCCTTTCTCATTTATTCCAGACTGTGCTGTCAGTCGGAATAAAAATAGGTACAGTTTTTCTCCGTTATGTTGAGAGTCTGTTTTGTAAGTACTTATACAGTTTGTTGTAAAAAGGAATTTAAATCCGTAAGGATTTCTGATGTCATTACTGACTATTTATTTCATACATTTTTAGATGTGTTTATGATAGATGGAAGGTGGATATGGAAACACATCGTCACCTCAAATATACGGAATAAATTACTAGACAAGCAAGTAAAGTTTAAAAAAAAAGTGAAATAAAAAAATAATGTGACATGAATGTTAATTGGTATATGTAGTTGAGTGATGTGCTATTTTTCAGCGTTTTTTTTGAAAAAAACGTATTAAAGGTTTGATATATAATGATTTGTGTAGCCTGTCTTTTGGCGAAAATGACATATTGAAATACAAAAACTAAACATTTGATTTTTGACGCTGATCCCAGTAATATTAAAAGGGAGGCGAGACTAGTCGGGTTTGTCCGTAAGTTTTTGACACCTTTTTAGAAATTAACACTTATGACACATTTAAGCCCACTTATAACATTTTTGTAAACAGCTATGACATTTTAATGTTTTAATATAGAATAAAACTTGTATATTTGTATTGCACTGTAAAATAGATTACATTATATAAACTTATTACTTTAAGTGATAATATCATACTACTATGACTCAAATTTCTCCACTGATAAATAAAAATATCACAAGACAGGAAACCCATAAATACTTGTATACCAATATGGTGTCTCACAGGGGAACGCCTGTTAGTTTTGCGATGCGGGAAGACGGTAAAATCTTCTATAGTGTGTTGGATATGTCGAACACGGAGCAAAGCCCTGGCGATATAGGAGCTAATGACAAAAACAACGACAAAAACTTTTGGTCGAAGGTGACATTCGAAGGGGCTGGTGCAAGTTTACTAAATTTTCCAGGTGAAATCATGCAGGTAGGATATGGACTAGTACCCAATTTTCAGATTGACAAGTATGATAGTAATAATAAAAAGGTCATACAAAGTTATGATGACAAGGGAAAGCCTTTGGATGCGAATGATCACGAATTGTCCGATAAAGCCATTATAGATAAAACAGATAGGTTTCATTCCAGCACGGCACGACTAGGCGCCCAAGCACCTTTTCAGGTATTGTCAGACGGTAAATATATCTATTTATTCCGCCAGTCTATTGCAGATAATGATGCGAATAATGAAAGCCCGGCCATAGTAAATAAGACCCTGCTGGTTGATCGTTTTATTCTTAGCGGAACAATACTAAAACTCAGTCGGGAAATACGCTACCAGCGCAGTCGCCACAAAACCGAACCCGAATCCCGAAAAGACACCCTCTCCGCCGTAGATGTAGAAGGCAGACCTTTTTATGAACCGACTCGCGAGCTGGTTTTTGCCAATAACCTGTCTAATGGAAATTTCTCTGTGCTACTGATACCGGGAGCAGATTCTGAAGAACAACGCTGGCAGATTTTTACAACTAATCCAATAAGTTATAAAGTAAATAGTTTCAATATCAGGTTTGATTATAGCATTGTATTCGACCTCTCTGATTCTCAAATAATTATTGACGAATTTATCCAGAAATACGAACTTGATAATGGATTTATTTCCACCGTACAGGAAAAGATAAATGCAGGTGAAGATGATATTACCATTAGCTTTTATTTGTCGAAAGAAAAACCTTTTACTGACCTTGACGAAGATGCCAAAAAGGTGGCGATAGATGACTTGAATGAGATGGTATATATTATACGAACGGGAGTTGCTAAAGACGATTTCACCTTGGAATCCACATCTGAATGGCCATTGATAGAGTACGAATCCAATGGGGACATTAAAAACGACTATTTGGAAAATGGTGCGCTCATCGAACGGTATGCTTTTCAGCCTTCTTCTGGTGAGTTGAAACCCCAGATTTCTCCTTATATTGCTAAAAATAGCCTGTCTTCCTGCTATTACTACCAACAGGAAACAGGACCTGGTGGAAAGCCTATGAAAAATAAAGCTTGTGTGATGCTTGCTTTAGATATCGAAGATAAACTTGATAATAAATACATAGGCATTATAAATTTTTCTGTAGCAGCTTCCGGTAAATTGAGCCGCCTGACCACAGATGCTGTAAATATGCCGGATATCAACGTTCAGGCATTGGATGAAAATCCATATAGAGAAGACCTAAATGCCCTGAATAGAATAGGCTGGCAGCAACCACAGAAAATGGGGCTACTCGATATCGACCCCAACGGTTTAAGCACCAGCGGAGGTGTGCTGAAATTTGCTTACACAAGTGCCGCTATAGGAGAAAGCCAGGGCTATTCAGATGCAATCGTAGCTACGGATCCTTATTTATTCGATGATTCGCTGGGAAGGGTAAATCTGTATTTTAAAGGTAAGAATGATAACTTTTTCGTCCTTTATTTTAATCCTACAGGAAGTAAAAGTATAGAGGTGACCGATTCCAATTCGCAGTCGGCATCTCCATCGTTAGCCTTGAAACCACGCCTTAGTCGTGATATGAACATCAGTGTGCTTGCAGACCTCCCCAATGGCAAAAACATCTGTACGCTAAACATGACATCCGAAGGCAACGACGTAGAGAAATGGAATTACCTTCCAAAACACTTTGCTCAAATTGCCAATATCCTGAATGGAAATAGCGAATTGCCACTTGGAACATTAGAACCACTTGGAAAGAAAACAGATCCAAGGGCAGCATATACTAAGACAGGCGGGAAACTCAATCTCCGTACTACTACAGATAATAAGCTCGTGTTTCAGCTTAAACAGGCTTACGCTGATAAATTAGCCGAAGGTAAAACACATAGCTTATCTCTAAGTAAGTTGTCCGCTTACCTGGCGAATAATACTTCGTTGCGTATCGCAAAAAAATCCTTCTCTCTGACTGGAAATGTTACACTCAAAGCTGATATATTTTATAAGTCTTACCTGTCGGGAATGGTCAATAGCACAGCGGATATAGATAAGTTGTGGAGCTATTTGAAAAAACAAAAACTGATCAAGCAAAAAGCTGGAACAACCGACCGAGGAAGCCTGAAATCCGCAGCAATAACAGGAACTGCCAAGTCGCTAAGTACGATTTTAGCAGACGAGGGTATTGACGGTTTATCTTTGGAACTACTGAAAGAAGGCAATGTCGGCGACAAAAAAGCCCGACGTGCCAGATTAAAAAATGCCCTGATTGAATTGATACTAGATGTGGCAAAAGTACGTATCATCACCTTCAAAGTACAGGATACGAATGCCCAAAGTGTAGACCGACTGGAAGCGGGGCTGGGGCTAAGTGTTGTGTATGATTATACCAAGCATTTTACGTGTAGCCCAGACAATCTTGACGGAATCAGTGCTTCAGCATGGGAACACGCCAGAAGCTACTTGTTTAATGCTGAAATCGCCGATAACATTACAACAGAGATAAGTGCTGATTTTAATTATAACTATTTTATCAATAACACCATCGGTCAATGGGAAGATTGGGAAGCAAGCCTTGCACTAGAACTGACTCCCAAATCTGCCACCAATGGACCAGCCTTGACTGCCGACATCAGCAAACTCGAAGTACTAAAGCCTACAGAAAAAGGACTGAGTGTGGAAGCTTGGGTGAAGCCGGCTAAAAGTCTTAATAATCCAGGAAACATTATTTATTACGAAAAAGAAAGAGAACGCTATTCATTAGCCATTAAAAAGGATGGTACTAAATATAGATGCGTAGCTACGCTCGGTAGTAAAAAATACACCAGTAAAAATAAGTTTGCTTTTGAAAAATGGAGGCATTTGGCGTTTACACACAAAAAATACTGGGGCTATAAACTCGAAAAGGGGGACAGCATCAATTGTGGCAATGACAGTTCCTTGCAACTAACAGATGAATTTAGCCTAGAAGTATTGGTGAAAATCACGACTACAGGTACATTACTTGAAAAAAAGGATGAATATAGCCTGTCAATTGGTGGTGATAAGAAAGTTGTTTTTAAATGGGGAAATAAAAGTTACTCCTCTGATTTTAAACTGGATGACTTTAATCAATTTTATAAAATCACCTTGATCCGTTCCAAAAATAAACCTCAAACAGATCCTACGAAAGCAGATTATCCTCTTACCGGCAGTGAAGCTGAAGAAGGCAACAGTTCAGGGGAAAAGTGGTACGAAGATGAAGATACCGATAAGCTGATAAAGAAGATGGCTGAAAAGCAAGATCAAATGGAATCCAAAGTAGAGTTGTCCCAAACAAATATGTTTGGAAATTCCATTACGGCATCATCCGAATCTGAATACAATCAGAAATACTACCATACCTTTATCATTACAAAAAGTGACAATAGTGTAAAGGAGTCAACCAGCGAGCAGCAGCAGGTAGAAAGCGTTGAAGCCTATAAGGATTTTGTAATGGGCAAAGATTTCGCAGGCACCTTTGCCGCTGTACGCATCTGGAATCGTGCGCTTTCCGAAAGTGAAGCAAAATCATTCGCTTTGCCCGAAAGCAAAGCAGGACTAATGTCGCATTGGCGAATGGCAGAAGGAAAAGGCAAATACCTATATGATGAAGTCAGTGAAAATCATGGCGTAACAGTTGGAGGCGAATGGGTAGATAGCCCACAGAGCAATCAGGTTGGACAATTTCAGTTTTATGTGGATGGCACTCCTGAAGCGCATGATACGCCTACAAACAATACTGCACAGGATGTGGAACAGTTTAGCATAGGTGGCATCAAAAAAACCAATGGTTTTGGGAGTCACTTTAAAGGTACTTTGGAAGAAATCAGGATATGGAATGTGCCACGTACCAATGAGCAAATTACGGATAATGCCTTCGGACGACTGAAAGGAGAGTGGGAGCAATTATTGGTAAACTATACCTTTGATAAGCTCATCAGCCAAACAACTGATAAAGTACAGGATTCCAGTGTAAATAGTATTCAATTAACGATCCATAATAAAAACATGCTCAAAGAGGTGCTTTCAACGGCGCCCATAGCCACAGAAATCCCACAAGTCAGGTCGGCATTGACGGGTGTATTGACCGACTATAACGGCACTATAAAATCTCAACCAGGAGTGGCAGAATATGGGGATGTACAAAAAAATGATGACGGTACGCTTAATGGTATCCTCAAACGCTGTTATTCCTTCATTGATGCAGAAGGTGCGTGGAATCGTATGACGGGTTATAAAGTCGGCAATTTGGTGAGTCAGTGGTACAGCCAGGCGCAGTTTGCACCACAGGTCATGGGCTATCTGGAAGGACCAGCACCCGTACCTGCCGAAAATTTCCCCATTGGCAAAGATGCAGATATAGACATTTACGCTTACCGACTGGACAACTCTGTAAAGTTCACACAGGCAGAAGAGGTTTCTTATAATTATAGTACTTCTAAAGAGGCAGGGTGGAATGTGGCAGTAGATAGTGAAATGCAAGGAGGCTTAGATATACAGATATTAATGGCACCCTTCGGTTTTGGCATTTCCACCAAAGCAGAGGTCGCTGTGGCCACTGCATCCAACTGGGAAACGTCCGGTAATCGTTCCGAAAGTTACGAGCGCGGAACAAGCGTCAATACTGAACGTGCCTTTGGTGCTGCCCTGCCGGGCTATGATAATGGTAAGACGGGGGCTGAACGTTATTATAAACTGAGCAATACTGGTTTTGCACTGGTCAAATCAAAAACTGCCGACATCTACTTATTGCGCCTCGCGCACAATAATGCACTGGTCAGTATCTTCTGGCAGCCCAATCCCGATATTCCAGAAGATGTCAACATCCTGCCTTTTCCCGTCAATCCACTTTATGTCAAACAAGGTACACTGGATGGCAAATTTGGCGAAACAACCGACAATCATTACCCACAGGCACACGGTGCTTATGGCGAATACAGCTATTTCAAACCCCGCGAAGCCTACCGACTGAAAAAGCAGATTGAACGGGAAAAAATGGAGCTGAAAGCCTTCTTCGAAGATTCATTTGATGTAGCCAAAACCAATGCTCAATTCAATACGGCGGCAGCATTGACGGGAATCGCTCAGGTTTCAGCTTTCGTTCCGGCAATAGGAGCGGGAATTGCCTCTGTATTTAACCAAACTCTGGGACAGGTCGGCACTCAGGTTGGATATAATAATACGCAACTGAAAGATGATTTGGCGAAAATGGGTAGCCAACGCAATTTGGTCAATACTTATGTCTGGACTATAGAGGGCGGTTTTTATTCCGAATCTACTGAGGTGGCAGAAACCCAGCAGGAAACTTACGCCAATGAAACCAGTTTATCATTAGGTGGAGGTTTGGGGGTTGCCTATGAAGTTGATGCGGCAGTTGGCTTTGAACAAAAAACCTTATTCTCCAGTGGCTCTAGTTTTACCCTGACCAAATCCAGGACCAAAGAATCCAGCACTTCTTTCGGCTTAGATGTGAGCGTAGATATACCAACCTCGGCAAGGCATCAGTATGGTGGCACGGATGGACGGACACTCGTCAAGGGATTGATAGCACCTGGTGTGGTAGATGCCTATCGCTTTATGAGTTTTTATCTTGAACCCAAAGGGAAAAACTTCACTGATCTGTTCCTGAAAGTCATTGACCCGATATGGCTCGACGAAAGCCCTGATCCCAATGCACAGGCACTACGTCAGGCGCGTGGCAATATAGACAAAGCCAAACCTTGCTGGCGCATTATGCACCGCGTCACCTATGTGAGTCGTATCCTGCCGGAATTTCAGCCAGAAGCACCGCCTTCACTGGAAAAATCCTTGCGCGTATCGGGCATTGAAAGTAATTATATGCTCATCAAAAAGTTCGAACCTTATGTAGCGCACCTTACGGATTCAGGGACTTTCTTTACAAAAATTGAAGAAATCATTGATACTCAGTTGCCCGAATTTGTCGCATATAAACAACAAATTAAATACTACCTGGCACTTTATTTTAATATTGACCAGGCATAAAACAGAATAGGTGCAGTTCATTTTTTCGCACTGCGGGTTGTCTTCCTTTAGCAGTAAGAGACAGCGTGTGAGGAAAACGAAAAAATGAACTGCACCCAACAGAATTGTACATCGTTTTAAATATAAAAAAATACACTATGGGATTCTACACAAATACAAAAAAAATATCCGGCGACGGCTTAGCACTTACTGAATGGAATGACCTCAGCAATGCAGTTGCCGGTAATGCCGGACTAACCTTAGCAGTCAATCCGGCAGATAATGTTGGAGTCGGAGCAACTGCTCCCGTAAGCAAACTGCATTTAAATAATGGCTCCCTTTGGGTAGGCGGAACACACGCTAATGCATTACCAAATTCTGCTGGGGCAGGAATAAGAATTTTCAATGAAAAAAACAGTAAAATTTCGCAGATATATGCTTATGACTACAAGAACAGTAAAGCACTTCACATAGCTCTACAGTTGCCAGGGGGTAATATAGGCATTGGAACGGACAGCCCTGCTGAAAAATTAGAGGTGGCAGGAAATGTAAAAGCAACTGGAAATATAACAGCAAGCAAATTCATCGGTGACGGCTCAGGACTCACCAACCTAAGTGTAGGTGCTACAGGCTTAGTTTTGGCTACCACTAGCGGTAGAGTAGGCGTCGGAACGACTGCTCCCAGTCATAAATTTCATGTAAAAGCCTCAACTTATGTCGGTCGCTTCGAGTCAACAAGCAATCAGGCTATCCTACAGTTGCATACCAGCGAAGGTGACAACAAGGCGATAGAGCTTTGCAACCGCAAAGGCGGTAGGGCGGCTATATGGGTAAAGGGCGCAGGTGATTCATTTAATGTTTTGCAAAACGGCAATGTTGGTATTGGGACGACCAGCCCTACTCAAAAATTAGAGGTAAAAGGAAATATAAAAGCAAACAAATTCATCGGTATCAATTTAAAATGGAGCTCGGTAAAAACAACAGGATGGATTAATAACTTCGACGCCGTAATGAACTATAATTTGGGTGCAGGAAATGTAATGGTAGGATTATATAGTGAGCATTCTAATTCCAGAGAGGACAGGAAATGGAAAATAAAATACCGAACTCTTTCTCTGTCAGGAGTCTAAAATTATATGAATTCATCAATACGTGTATATAATATCAAAACATGAATAATCAAAATACTCTCACACTCCAATTGACATTGGATGAAACCAATACCATTCTTACTGCTCTCGGAGACCGTCCTTACCTAGAGGTATATATGCTGATACAAAAAATACAGCAACAGGCAGCAACACAAGTGGGGGCGCAAAATGAGAACGGTCAGGCAGAAATATCCAAGGACACGAAAGCTCAATTGAAAAACTAAAAGGAAATCAGCCATGACATGTTCAAATCCAGCTATAACATTTTTACGGACAGTTATGACATTTGGCGTATTTGAATAATGTTGAAGGTTTACTTTTGTGAAAACAAAATAGAGAATATGAAAACGATTAAAAACATCTTCCTACTGACCCTTTTGTCTGGGTTAATTTTAACGACAGGCTGTACGCCAGGTAAAAAAAGTACCTTATCAAGGTCTTATACGCCCGCTACAAATATGAAAGGAACGCAATTTACCATCAATCCTTCCTACGACATCGTTCTTAGGGAAGCAGGTAAAGACAAGCGACCGATTTTACTCGACTTTTATACGACTTGGTGCGGTCCCTGTAAATGGATGGATCAGGATGTATTTGAAATGGAAGCGGTCGCGAATCTATTGAACGAAAATTTCGTCAATGTAAAAATAGATGCAGAAAAAGGAGAAGGCCCAGAACTGACACAGAAGTTTGAAGTGAATGGCTATCCTTCTTTAGTTTTCCTTAATAGCAAGGGAGAAGTCGTGGAAAGACAGCTTGGGATGACAACAGCCACGAAAGTGATGGAAATGGCGAGAAGAGTCATGGAAGCCAATGATGCTGTACACATGAATAATGAAGTCAGATAGTGGCCATGGCAGTAGCAATACTCAATACCAGTTACTAATACACCAATACACCAATCATGACACAAATAAAATCAATTTTAACTATAGGTTTCCTGTTATTCGGACTTGCCCTATTTGCCCAGGACAAATGCATACAAGGCGATTGTCAAAATGGAAAAGGTATTTTCCAGTGGGCAGATGGCGACCGACTTGAAGGCACTTTTCTAAAAGGAAAAATGGAAGGGGAAGGCACTTATTATTGGAAAGATGGCAGCAAACACACTGGTACTTGGAGTGCAGGACGACAACATGGAAAAGGCATTTATACGGCGGTAAGTGGTCGAGTGAAAACAGGAATTTGGGAATATGGCACTTTCGTGAAACGTACCGAAACGCAAAACCAAACTGAGCAAAGCAAGTCAAAGACTCCAGGCGTCGAAAAGAAAATTGCAGGCATGCAGACCGGATGCGTAAAAGGCGATTGCAGAGAAGGCATAGGTATCTTCGTATGGGAAGGGCAGGGGAGATACGAAGGACAATTCAAAGACAGTAAACGAAATGGTTTCGGCGTATTCCATTGGCCAGATAAAAGTAAATATGCAGGCGATTGGAAAGACGGGCAGCGGCATGGAAAAGGCGTGTATCAGTTTCCTGACCTGACCACCAAGGGCGGTATCTGGGAAAATGGCATCATCAAAGAAGAAGTCAAAAACATGCAAATGCCAACCGATGCTGTCGTTGGCGAAGAAACTCGAAAGGAAGAGGCGAAAACAGCAACGACTGTAGGCAAACCAAAAGAGTATTCCAAAACAAGAGCAATGGCAGATGTATTAGGGCCTGAACTCGTCATTACAGATCCCGAACCTACTGACGACCTAAGTATTCTGTCTAATCAGAAAAGGATGACGATAAAAGGTTATGCTGCCGACCCAGGAACAGTGCTGGGACTGTGGGTCAATGATAGAAAAGCCAAACTAGACAAGAAAGGCGAAAACCACACAGGCTTTGAAGTCGAAGTAATTATGGAGGATACCGACAACAAAATTGTCATAGAAGCCATAGACAGCGAGTTCAATAAATCAAAAGAAATTTATGACCTTGTACGAAATACGTCACCGAAAAAAAGACAGACAGGAATAAAGTCTACGATGAAGCGGACAGCATTAGTCATTGGCAATGATGAATACGAAACTGCTCCGCTGGAAAACTCCAAAAACGATGCAGATTCTGTCGCCAATGTCCTAAAAACGCTGGGCTTTGAAGTTTTTCATTACAGTAATCTTGACCATAAGACGATGGAAAATGCCATCAACGGTTACGGCAAAGAACTGGAGAAAAAAGGCGGCGTTGGCTTGTTTTATTTTGCCGGACATGGTGTGCAAGTCAATGGCGAAAACTACCTCATTCCCGTAAAATCCGACATTCAAAATGAAAAAGACATCAAATACAAAGCCGTCAACCTGGGCTATGTGCTGGATGAATTTGAACGTCCTAAAAACGAAATGAACATTATTATTCTGGATGCTTGTCGCAATAATCCATTTTCCCGCTATCGCTCTGTCAGCAATGGACTTGCGCCTACTGCCGTCGCACCCGTCGGAACATTTATTGCTTACTCTACTTCGCCAGGTTCTATAGCTTCAGATGGGGATGGAAGCAATGGCTTATACACGCAGGAACTCATCAAAGAAGTCCGCAAACAAGGACTGACCATTGAGAAAATATTCAAAAAAGTGCGCTCCAATGTCCGCAAACTATCCGCAGGCGCACAGATTCCCTGGGAAAATTCTTCTATAGAAGGAGAGTTCTATTTTGCAAATTGATTTAGAAGCGAGAGGAGAGACCATGCCTTCGCATTGAGAGAAGAGAGACTTTTAATTTTTGCTCCTTAAAAACATCTCTCTTCTCGCAGCAAAGCGATCTCTCTTCTGTATTTAGTGGCTTCGCCACCTTACATGACCAAAAATAAAAATCATGAAACAATTAAAACACCTTCTCTGCCTCGTAGTAATCATCATAGTAGTCAGTTGTACCAGTGACAAAAAAAGCACGACAAAAGTAGATGTACCAACAACAGAAACAAAAGACCCCACAACGACGCCACCACCAACAATAACGACCACAGCAAACACCAGAACATCGGCAGGCATCAATACCGCAGCAGGAGAAGCATACATGACAGGCAGAGAAAAGGAAATGATTAAAGAAATCAACCTGATTCGTTCCAATCCAAAAGGCTATATTCCCATTGTAGAAAAATTCAGAGAACAACTAAAGCAAACTGATTTTGTAGATCCCAATCAAATCAACATGGAAATGGAAGCCGTCAACTCACTGGTCAGCGAACTAAGCGCACTAGAACCACTGTCCATCCTAAAACCTCGCCAGGTGCTTCACAACACAGCCAAAAACCACGGACTAGAACTCAAAAGCAACAACAGAACAGGGCATAACGGTATGAACGGCTCCTGGCCCTGGGATCGAATTCAGAAAGACGACCCAGAAGCTGGACCTTCTGGCGAAAATCTGGTCGGTGGCGTACCAGGTGTTCGTGATGCCGTCCTCACCTTACTGGTGGATACCGGTATTCCAGGTTATGGACACCGCAAAAATCTACTTGACCCGCGCTGGGAATATGTGGGCTGTTATGAAGTGGATCAGGTGACAGATTTGAAGCATTACTGGGTGCAGAATTTTATGAAGTTGAAATAAAAGACCCCACAGGTTTCTAATTGATTCTTTTCACAAAAAAACTGTAAAATGAAAAACCTGAAAATCTGTTTAGCATTAATCATACTTTTCTCTTTATTGAGTAGTTGTGTCTCAAGAAAAGAATATAAGGCTTTAGAAAATAAAGTAAATAAGTTAGAGGAAAGTGCTTTGCTATACTTTTTTGATGATGATGATGCGGACGGCGTTGTCAATGCCCTAGACCGTCAACCTGATAGCAAAATGAATTGCCCAGTAGATACAAAAGGTGTTGAATTGGATAGTGACTGGGATGGTCTTATAGATTGCGAGGATAGAGAACCTTACTCGCCCCCTGGATATCCAGTTGATGGAGGGGGAGTAGCGCAAGTGCCTTCTCCAGCTACTCTGTCTGAAGAGGATATTATTCTATTTTTTGATCAAGAGCTTGCAAGGATCGCTTTGGCAGCATATGGTGATGAAAATGAAATTGCTCTTGTAGACACCTATTTCGCTACTGATCGGAATGTGATTGGTGAAATTGGACATCCCCAGTTGGAGTTTGGGAATTATCGAGATAAAGTAAAATACGGAAGATGTACCATTTCCATTCCGCCTAATCATAAAATAGGAGAGATAGAATCTCCGGTCTGGTGGCGTTTAGAATTTAGAGAAAATCCCAGTTCACATGTAATGTATCGTGAAGGACAAATATTTGATAAAGAAGGTTTTTTTCAGGAAATGCAGTCTGAGGGCAGAAAAAAAGTGCTACTTTTTGTACATGGTTATAATGTTTCCTTTATGAATGCTGCCAAAAGAACGGCACAAATGGCCTATGACTTGTCTTTTCCTGGAATCCCGATTTTTTACAGCTGGCCTTCACAGGCTTCTCTTTCGGGCTATGCTCAGGATGCTCAAAATATCGAATTTGCAGAGCCAAATATTAAGCAATTTATAATTGACATAATTACACAAATGCCAGACCATGAGTTTTATATTATTGCACATAGTATGGGAAATCAGGGACTTACTAAGGCGCTATCCAGTATATTTAAAGAAAATCCAGAACATGCAAAAAAGATAAATGAAATTATCCTGACTGCACCAGATATTGATGCAGAAATATTCAAGAGAGATATTGCTCCCAATTTAATTATGCACGGAAATTCTGTAACCTTATACGCTTCTTCTACTGACAAAGCACTCGAAGCTTCAAAGGTCGTTAATGGCTATCAAAGAGCTGGAGATGCGGGAGGGAATATCGTGATAGTACAGGGCATTGAAACGATTGATGCGACCAATATTTCTACCGACTTCTTAGGGCATTCTTATTTTGGAGCAACAAGAACTGTCCTAAGTGATATTCATTTATTAATTAACAATGGACTGAAAGCGAATGAAAGGGTTGGCTTAAAGAAAGAAGCAGCTAGAGGCGGGGAATATTGGAAAATAAAACAGTAAAATTATATTCAAAAACAAACTCACTCTAAGCCCAAAACCAACATAGGTTCCCCAGAAATATCCAAGGACTCACGCAATGGATAAGTAAGTCCCGTCAACACATCCACACCCTGCGCCACCCCATCCAACATCTCCGAAAAACGCCCCAAATCCAATACAGTTTCTCCTTTATTTTTATTCAAAATCACCATAACTTTCTCCACCTCATTATACCTAAAATAAACATACACCCCATCCTGAGGAGCAAAATGCATCAGCTTTCCCGTATGAATGACGGTTGCGGCTTGTCGCCAATGTAGCAACTTAGAGAGCCAGAGGCGGGCTTCCTTTTGTTCTACACGCAAGCCTTCCCCCGTAAAAGCATTCACCGCATCACCAGCCCAGCCACCAGGATAATCGCTGCGAATAATCCCATGATCGGTCGTGCCGGGATTGCCCATCAAAATTTCTGTACCATAATAAATTTGCGGAATACCGCGCGTAGTTAATATAAAAGCCAAAGCCTGCTTATAACGATTGATGTCTTCATCCACCTGTGTGAAAATACGACTCATATCATGGTTGTCGGGAAAGATAACCATGTTCGACGGATCAGCATACAGAAAATCCAAAGCCAGTGTTTCATACAATTCAATCCAGCCAGTATTCCAGTTTTCTTCATGATTCAAAGCCCGCACCAAAGCCATTTGTAAAGGAAAATCCATCAAACTTTTCAGCGAAGAGGTATAGCCATTTGGATTCTGCTTGCCCTGCTGCCAATATGCAATGACCGAAGGCTGATTAAACCATTCTTCACCCACGATATTAAAATTTGGATATTCCCGCATCAGGGCTGCTGTCCAGTCGGTCATAAAATCCATATCGGCATAAGAATAAGTGTCCTGCCGTATGCCCGACAAGCCCAAATATTCCACCCACCAGATACTATTCTGAATCAGGTATTTTGCCAGTTGCGGATGCCGCTGATTGAGGTCGGGCATGGTGGGAACAAACCAGCCATCCGTCATTTGTTTTTTATCTGCGGCAGCGGCATAAGGGTCTTGAATCACCGTTTTCCTATGATTGGTTTGCGTATAAGTGTTCCATTGATTAATCCACTGTTCATCTGGCAAATCTTCCATCCACCAATGATACAGACCGCAGTGATTGACAATAATATCCATAATCAACTTGACGCCTTTTGCTCTAGCTTCTTCTGCTAGTTGTCGATATTCTTCATTGCTGCCGAAGCGTGGATCTACCTTATAATAATCCGTCGTAGAATAACCATGATAGGAGTATTCTTTCATATCATTTTCCAAAACAGGGTTAAGCCATATTGCCGTAAAACCTAAGTCCTTAATATAATCCAACCTTTGCCGAATACCTGCAAGATCACCGCCATGCCGTCCGCCTTTATTTCCTCGGTCGTTTTTTTCTTTTACTCCGTCAATATTATCTTTCCATTTATTTCCATTCACAAAACGATCAGGCGTAATCAAATAAATCGCATCCGACGGATCAAAACCGGCAATGTTTTTACGACCATCAGCTCTGGCTAGTAAGTCAAAAGGGTAGGAGAGGAGGACTTTCTTTTTTTTATAAAATTGAATATCAACGGTACAAGGTTCAGCATTTTTAGCAATAACAATATCCAAAAATAAGTAATTCGGATTATCTACTGAAATGCTTTTCAGCAAAGTGAGGCTGTGATGCTGAATCGAAGGACGCAGCGCAGCAATATTTTCACCATAAACCAAAAGCTGAATCGTATCATGCTGCATGCCCACCCACCAGTTGGGCGGCTCGACTCGCTGCAATTCCTGCGCCAGCAACACAAGTGGAAACAGAATAATAAGTGATGCGATTATTGCTTGTTTGTATTTCATAGAAAAAATCTTAGTGCCCCTTCTCCACGATAGCTATCGGGATTAGTGGTTCAAAAAACGCCCCGATGCGCAGTATAATACAGAAACACTTCTACCATCAAAATGCCTTTAAAAAAGAACTGTCTTTAAGGATGTAGATTTTATCCAATTCAGCCTGAATACGCTTAAGCTCATTTTTCTGTTTTTTGCTGGTCTCTTCATTGACATAAAACTGTGCATAGCGCAATTCTTTGGCGACATAACGACAAAGTCCCTTCTTCTCCTTGCAGCGTTCCAGAAATGCACCCGCAAGTGCGATGCGCGGTTCTAAGCGGTAAGGATAAATCGTCTTGGCATCATAATATTTAGAAACAGCTTCCTGACTGGTACCCAAGTCCATGTTCAGCGCCCCCATATACATGACCTCTTCGTAAGAATCATCAATGGTCTCTTCCTTCTTTTTGCGATAAGCAGCCAATAACTGTTCTTCGTTGAGTTCTTTTTTCCGTTGTTTTTCAGTGACGGGCGCAGCCATGCCTTGAAGCGGTACTTCCACCTCCGGCAAAAGCTGATACACAATAATCACCGCAAATACGATGACAGACAGCATAATCAGCAACTCGCGTTTATACTGAGAAAGAATGTCAGGAATGGCTTCATGCGTATCTTTCGCATAATGAGGCTCACGAATTTTGTTTTGTTGAACTGGCTTAGGTTTGGGCGTGGATTCAACTGGTTTTCTGCGGTATTTTCTATTATTATTTTTAGCGTGAGGCATCTGTTTTAGTTTTATATTATGGTATAAATTTATTCTTCCGCATTTCCCATTAAATGGACAATTTTCCAGCGTCCCTGATCATCTTTTTCTAATACAGTGGGGATAGAAGGCCCACATTCTCGGTTATAATAAACTAAGGCATTATTCATTTTCTTGTCAAGCACAATCCAGCTAATTCCAGGTCCAGCAGGATAGCCTCTAAATTCATTTTGTGCACAGGCTATTTTTTGAACAAATGCTGCCCGTTCTTGATGAGATTGTGTTGGTTCTGGAATTCTGCGCCATTCATAGGGCAGATTTTTATAGGCTATAAATGCTTCAAATCCTTCATATTCGTCCGTCAGATAGCAGACTTTGAGTTTGTCGGAATCGCTCAATTTAGGATGGAAATACTTATAATCTACCGAGGTTAAATTTTCAATAAAATTATAGTACTTATCAAATCCATAAATGGGCAATCCTTTTTTCCTAGCTTCAGTCAGTAACATCTCTTCATATTGTTCTTTCTTGTTTTCACGAATGGCGACAACTTTTGCTTCTTTTATTTCAAAATAGTTTTAAGCATTATTTAAACGTAAAAATAAGCTAAAATAGTTCATTGTTCAACTCAAACTAAGAAATCATTTGGAGAGTTGAGGTCGATGGTCAATAGTCCATAGTCGATGGCTGTATTTTAGTATTCAAGTCATTTTAGTATTTCATTTTGCCTTGCAAAATGCGTGAAAAACTAAAAAACGGAGCATTATTGGACGACAACCATGGACTATGGACCATCGACTATGGACTAAACTGTTACAATTATTGAAATTGATATTGCTACTGGTATTGCCACTGAATTTGTACCTTTGCAGCATGACATTCCAACACGCTCAAGATGAATTGTCCACTACACTTATCGCATTATATGGACAAAGAGAAGCGCAAAATATAGCGCGACTTGTCTTTGAAGATGTATTTGCCATAAAAAAAAGAAACCCTGTCGAGGACATGGAGCAAGTGGATACAGAGCGATTGGAAGACATAAAAAAACGTTTATTACAGCAAGAGCCTGTGCAGTACATCATTGGCGAAGCAGATTTCTATGGCTTGCGTTTTCAAGTGGGCACAGGTGTACTGATTCCAAGACCAGAAACGGAAGAACTGGTACACTGGATCATTCAGGATATGCGCGAAACAAACGCTGGGCAAGGGAAATCGTTGCTCGACATCGGGACAGGAAGCGGCTGTATTGCCTTGACCTTAAAAAAACGACTAAGCAATCTCAATGTGAGCGCGATGGACGTCAGCAAAACAGCTTTAACAATAGCCCGTGATAATGCTAAAAAGCTAGACACAGACATTCATTTTATACATGAAAGCATCCTAAATCGAAATGCCTGGGCAGCTTTGCCTCAATGGGACTGCATTGTCAGCAATCCGCCTTATGTGTTGAAAAAAGACAAAGGGCAAATGTCTAAAAACGTCCTCCAATACGAACCCGCACTCGCTTTATTTGTTGAAGACACAGACCCGCTGATTTTTTATCGGGAAATTGCGGCTTTCGCCAAAATACATTTACAAAAAGGCGGACAATTATATTTTGAAATACATGAAAGTAAAGGCAAAGCCACAAAGGATTTACTCTTAGAAATGGGATTCACTGATGTCATTATAAAAAAAGACATGAGCGGAAAAGACAGAATGATGAGGGCAGAGCAAAAATAAGTTTAAGTCTAAGCTCAAGTTTAAGTTTAAGTTTAAATATAGAGTCACCAAAAGTGACATTCTTAATGCCTAATAATACTTAAACTTATTACACTGAAACAAAAAAAATCTTAGTGTTCCTTCGTCACTTAGTGGTTAAAAAAAACGCCCCGATGCGCAATCTAGAGTCTTAATACTTTTAAACTTAGACTTAATCTTAATCATGAACAGATTAGACCAACTTTTCAAGAACAAAAAGAAAGACATCCTCAATATCTACTTCACGGCAGGTTATCCAAATCTGGACGACACAGAAACGATTATCCTAAGTCTGGAAAAAGCAGGAGCAGATTTGATAGAAATTGGAATGCCTTACTCCGACCCACTTGCCGATGGACCGACTATACAAGAAAGCGGACAAGTAGCTTTGAAAAACGGAATGACTTTGCCGCTGCTCTTTGAGCAAATTAAAAACACCAGAAAGAAGACAGAAATTCCACTCATCATGATGGGCTATTTCAATCAAGTCATGCAATATGGCGAAGAAAAATTCATAGAACAATGCGTAGAAGCTGGTGTAGATGGACTCATTCTACCCGACCTACCTTTATTTGAATACGAAAAGGACTATAAAAACCTCTTTGAAAAAAACGGGCTCAATATCAGTTTCCTCATCACGCCCCAAACCAGCGAAGCAAGAATCAAAAAGGTCGATGAATTGAATCGTGGCTTTATTTACATGGTGTCTAGTGCTGCCATTACCGGCTCAAAAAAAGGCATCTCGCCCCAGCAAATTGAATATTTTGAACGCATCGCCAATATGCAACTCCAACACCCCCGCCTAATCGGTTTTGGCATTTCAGATTATGAAACATTCAGCACCGCCTGCCGTTATGCTAATGGCGCCATCATAGGCAGCGCGTATATCCGCGCACTAGCAAATTCCAAAAATATTGAACAGACGACACTAGATTTTGTTAGTATGGTGATTGGTTGATTGGTAACTGGTAATTAGGATATTGTGTGATCCTCATTGCAACTGAAATTGCCACTGTTACTGCCACTGAAAAACGTCCAGCGAGTTCGCGAAGCAGAACAAGCGCAGGCGAAGTCCCTCTCCGCCGCAGGATGGAGAGGCTAGGTGAGGCAACTGAAAAATTAGTAATTACCCGATTCGTAATTCGTAATTAATCCCATTCGTAATCTAAACAATATAAAATGCGTATCAGTATAGGTTTTTTAATTTTCATAGGCGTCATTCTACTCTTCGATTTATATGTTTACTTTGGATTAAAATCCGTTTTTACAGAAAATAAATCGCTGCGAGCTTATCAGGTCATTTATATCCTGACCAGTTTATTTGTGTATTTCTGTTTCTATAAAGTCTCCCAATTGATGGGACAAGGAAGCATCTTTAGAAGCACGACCATCAATTATTACATAGGAATATTATTCACTGCTTTTGTATCTAAATTTGTCTTTGGAGCATTGATGTTTATGCAAGATGGTGGACGGGTTTTATACGGTGTTTTCGATCACTTCAGGGCGTCTGATGGCGGAGAAACGGGCTTTCTGCCTTCACGCCGTCGTTTTCTGACCCTTGCGGCGGCTGGCATTGCTGCGATTCCATTTACGAGCATGTTGTATGGAATTACTCGTGGTAAATATCGTTATACCGTAAACAAAGTAAAACTCAAGTTCAAAGACCTACCGCCAGCCTTCAATGGATTCAAAATTGTACAAATATCGGACATCCATGCAGGCGGACTAGACAGCAAACAGGACGTAGCCAGAGGGGTACAAATGATCAATGACGAAAACCCTGACGTGATTCTATTTACAGGCGATTTGGTCAATTCTCAGAAAGAAGAAATCGATCCATTTATCAATATCTTTAAAGCACTCAAAGCCACGCAGGGCAAATTTTCAGTCTTGGGAAATCACGATTATTACGGTGTACCAAGAGAGGACAGAGAAGCAGGAAAAGACAGTGCATACTGGCAAGATTTCTTTGAGAAATATAAAGCAATGGGTTTTGAGCTGATGAATAATGCCAATGCAAGAATCGAAAAAGACGGAGAACACATCAATATTCTCGGCGTAGAAAACTGGGGACTAGCCCGCTGGTTCCCCAAACTGGGCGACTTAGACAAAGCCCTCGGCGACATCAAAGAAGAGGAATTTTGTGTCCTCATGTCCCACGACCCCACGCACTGGGACGAAAAAGTATTGCCACACCAAAAGAAAATCCACTTGACCTTGAGCGGACACACACATGGCTTCCAATTTGGACTCAACCTGCCCGGCTTCAAATGGAGTCCCGCACAATACAGCTACCCACGCTGGATGGGCTTATACGAAGAAGCAGAACAATACCTCTACGTCAATCGCGGCTTCGGCTTCCTCGGCTTCCCTGGCAGGGTAGGAATGTGGCCAGAAATCACAGTACTGGAATTGGAAACTGCCTAATACACTGTGAAAAAAATCTTAGTAGTTCTTCGGGTTAATAATGTCGGGTAAATTAAATTTTATATCTTTTGAGTCAGATTTTGGTGCAAATTGTTCTATTGCTATGATTGTTAAATTGTTATCGTGATTTTTTGCGCAGCAAAAAACAATAACAATGAAGCAATTTCAGCAATGAAACCATCCTAATCTATTGAAACTGCCACTAAATTACTACTGAAATTCCCACCGATATTGTATCTTTGATTACAACACAATCTGAGCATCAATGAAAACCATGAAAAGAATACTGATCAGTGGACTAATCGTCTTGCTATCCTGCTGTGCCATACAGAGTTTTGGACAAACCGCAAGAGCTTACGAAAGAGCAGGAGACAAAGCGATGGACGAAAAGGAATACTACGCAGCTTCGCAATACTACAAACAAGCCATCAAGCTAAGAAACAAGTCTAATACCGTCTATAAATTCGCACAAGCCTGCCGCTTATTTGGTGCTTATATAGATGCGGACAAATCCTATGCAGTCGTAGCAAAAACCAGAGACAGAAACCGCTTCTCCCAACTCGCCTACTGGCAGGGAGATGTCAAAAAACGCCTGGAACAATACGACAAAGCGGCTGGTTTATTCCGTTTATACCTCGTAACCGACCCAGAAGAAAACAGCTTTTATCATCAAAAAGCAAAAAAAGAAATAGAAGCCTGCAAACTCGCCAAACAACTGCTCATAGACACCGTTGATGTGGAAGTAGAATGGGTGGACACAGGCATCAATACGCCATTCTCAGAGTTCGCGCCACACCAGATGGGCGACAGCCTATTTTACTCCTCCATGCGTTTCAAAATGGAAGACGAAGAAGGCAGAGAACGATTCCGAAGCAAACTATTATTATCAGGCGGTGAGGCAGAAAATAAGCCACTTTCAGGCTTTGCCGGACAAGGCGAACACGCTGCCAACAGCGCCTTGAGTCCCGATGGCAATCGCTTATATTTCACCCGTTGTGAAGGAGGAAGCAGTGAAGATATTGTGTGCAGTATTTATGTGAGAAAAAAGAAATCAGATGGCTCTTGGGGACGAGCAAATGTACTGAGCAATAATGTCAATATACCCGGCTATACTGCGACACATCCCAATGTAGGTTATGATAGTCTGCGCAATAAAGAACTCCTGTTTTTTACCTCCAATCGACCAGGCGGACAAGGAAAACTAGATGTCTGGTACAGCGAGATTTCCAAAGAAGGCAATTATGGAAATGCCATCAATTTGGGAACAAGTGTCAATTCAATTGACGATGAAATGACGCCATTTTTTCATATTGCTTCGCAATCCTTGTACTTCAGCTCCAACTGGCACGAAGGACTCGGCGGACATGATATTTTCAATACCCGACTGGAAGACAAAAACTGGACAAAACCCATCAATGCAGGCTACCCGCTGAACAGTAGTTATAATGACGTCTATTTTGTCATCAATGCCGATAATTCTACAGGCTATCTTTCTTCCAATCGAATCGGCTCGCTAAGCCTAGCAGAAAACGAAGCCTGTTGCAACGACATTTACGCCATCACATTATCCATGAAAGAAGACGAAGAATTTGTTGAAGACAGCAGTTCTGTCACCTTCGTTACCGTGCCACAAATGACCATCGACCTGCCCGAAGAACTACTGATAGAAACACCACCTTCTGTACCGACGCCACCTCCGCCACCACCAGTTGTCGTGCTGCCACCGCCACCACCCGCCAAGACTGTCATGCAGGAGTTGGAAGAATTGCTACCCGTCACCCTATATTTTCACAATGACGAACCCGACTCCAACACCGTCCGAATTTCCACCCGAAAAACTTATGAAGAAACCTATCTCTACTATTATTCCCTAAAAGACTTGTATAAAACTCAACACGCACGCGGCGATGTCGGCCTGAAATGGAAAGTAGATGATTTTTTCGAGTATGAAGTCCGCAAAGGCTACGAAAATTTAGACCTATTTTCCACCACACTACTCCGAGGATTGAACAAAGGCTACCACATCAAAGTCTCGATAAAAGGCTACACCAGTCCACGCGCCCCTAGTGATTATAATGAAAAACTAGCCAAGCGACGCATCAGCAGCGTCCGCAATTTTTTCAACACTTACGAAATCGCCATATTCCAACCCTACATAGATTCAGGACAACTGATTTTCTACGAAACGCCTTTCGGCGAAACAACCGCCCCAAAAGGCATCAGCGATTCATATAATGACCCGCGCAACTCAATCTACAGCGTAGAAGCCTCACAGGAAAGACGGGTAGAAATTATTGAAGTAGAACGATTTTGAAATTGTGTTGATGTGTTGAAGTACGCCATGTGTTGATGTGCTTTTCACCACAACACAACAACACAACAACACCACAACACATCAACACATGTTCCTAGCAATCTACATCACCCATCCCACAGAAAAAGTAGCACAAGACATCAGCAATCATCTCATAGAGAAAAAACTGGTCGCTTGCGCCAATATATTCCCCATCAAAAGTGCTTACTGGTGGCAGGGGAAAACAGAACAGGGCGACGAATTTGTCAGCCTAGTAAAAACCCGCCCAGATTTATGGAAAAGCGTCTGTGCCGAAGTGGAGCAACTACACCCTTACGACACGCCTTGTATGATGAAATGGGAAGTGGAAGCGAATGCTAAGTATGAACAGTGGATCTTCGACAGTACTAAGAAAAATGGACATGGAGGCTTCGAGCAAACGTTTACTAAACCTACGGAGGTTTAGTAAACGTTTGCTCGAATAACTAATCCTCCCCAAAAGCATAGCGCAACTTACTCAAGTACTGCGCAGTCGTCTCCTTCATATAAATGCCGAGCGAAATAGCCGTTTTGTCCAATAAATTCACAGAGAAAAAAGAATAGTCGAATTGATGTTGCCGACCACTGGTCAATTGATTTCCTTTTTGCACAATCATTTCGAACTCTGCCTTAGAGATATGGTCTTCGCCGCCCGTATCTACATAGTCTTTTATGCGGGCTTCAGCGCGTTCCAAAGCATCTTTTAAGATCGTGAGGTTATTGCTGCCATCGGCAAGTATTTTTCTTTGCAGCGTAATGCCTTCAATGGCAGTTGATTTATCTGATTGTACCGTTCTGTCCGTTTTTTCAACAGAATAATAATCCTTATCAATGTCTCGGTTGAATTGTTGAATAGTTTGGAGGTGCGATTTTGCCAGCTCGTGCATAGGCACAATAAGCCGCTCAAACTTAGTCATCAATAACTGGTGGTATTGTCGTTCTTCTGCCAGGCTATCCTGGTGATATTTATCTTCGACGGCAAGGAAAAATCGGGTGATGGGTTTATCGACTTTATGTTCTATTGCACGGGTTTTACTGAGCAGTTTCGAGAAAGACTCTGCCAGTTGATTGAATTGTCCAATACGCTCCAGAATTTCATCCAAGGCATCTTTATTATCGCTTTGTTCTTCCTCGTATTCATCAGGATTGAAGCTGTGTTGAGGCTTTTTGTCTTCGTCATCATAAGCTTCAAATATATCGTCGTAAGGATTGGGCATAATAAGATATTGGCTGTCGGTTGTTGTTGATAGTTTATTGTACAATCAGACAAATATAGCCTTTTTTGAAAGTTTGTCAAAATTCGATATTCCCAGACTAACTATTATATTTCCAACAAGAATGCTGAACAAGCTTCGTAGATGCTAAATGTTTGTAGAAAATAGTCGACCAACAGCATTTTAGCTGCGTAGCTGCGACATGTTTTTCGCCATATTAGCCCGTGTTAAAATAGATTATTTTGGTGCGTTTACCCTAGTTTTCTGTGTTTGAATTTGTACTTTCACAAAAACAAACACTATGAAATACCTGATTCCAATGGCTTGGATATTTTTCTTAGCCTGCAATACACCAAGTCAAACCACGACACCCGACACCAAAGCACAAGCCGAATATGCCCTTGTAATACACGGCGGCGCAGGCACGATTTTGAAAGAAAATATGACGCCTGAACTGGAACAACAATACCACAACAAACTAAAAGAAGCTCTACTGGCAGGCTATAATGTGCTGCAAGATGGCGGTAGCAGCATGGACGCCGTCGAGTCGGCAATCATGATTATGGAAAATTCGCCTTTGTTTAATGCCGGAAAAGGCGCAGTATTCACCAATGACGGACGCAATGCAATGGACGCCTCTTTCATGGATGGCAAAACCCAAAACGCAGGTGCAGTTGGCGGAGTACGTCGGGTCAAAAACCCGATTCGTGCTGCCCGTGCAGTATTGGAAAAATCTAAACACGTTTTACTGACAGGAAAAGGAGCAGATGTTTTTGCCAAAGAACAGGGATTAGAATTGGCAGACACCAGTTATTTTTACACAGAACGCCGCTGGAAAAGTTTGCAAAATGCCAAACAAAAAGAAGACGGAAGCTCTATGATTCGGACTGAAGACAATGATTATAAATACGGAACAGTGGGCGCAGCCGCACTGGATAAAGCTGGCAATTTGGCCGCAGGCACTTCCACGGGCGGTATGACCAATAAACGTTATGGTCGCATAGGCGATTCGCCCATCATAGGCGCAGGAACCTATGCGAATAACAACACCTGCGCGATTTCGAGTACAGGGCATGGCGAGTATTTTATGCGCTACTTGGTGGCTTATGATATTTCTGCTATGGTAGAATACAAAGGCAGCCCTTTTGTAGAAGCAGCCGATTATGTAGTGAATGATAAATTGAAATCCAAAGGCGGTTCAGGCGGCATCATTGGCGTGGATAAATATGGGAATATTGCCATGCCATTCAATACTGCTGGTATGTATCGAGGCTATGTTTTGCCCGATGGTGAGATTAAAACCTTTTTGTATAAATAGACTTTGGACATTGGGAAATTAGGGTATTCGGTAATTGGTTTGATTTTCAACTTTTCCCCCAATCCACTTGCTTTGGTATGAAATTAGCCTGACCTTTGTATTATGAAACTACTCAAACGATTTTTCCTACTCATTCTGGTGCTTTTTGTAGTACTGATTGGCGTAGCCATTGCCATTCCTTATTTCTTCAAGGATGAAATAGTAGCGACTGCAAAAACGGAAATCAATAATAACATCAATGCGAAAGTGGACTTTGATGATATTGGGCTGTCTTTACTGCGCAGTTTTCCCAATTTCAGCATTCGTATGAGTGATATTGTGGTGGAAGGTGTGGATGAATTTGAAGGACTAAAATTGGCGGATATTGGCAAATTTGATTTGACATTGGACGTCAAATCTGTATTGGATAAAGATCAGCCTGTTGTGGTCAAATCTTTTACGATTGATGATGCGGAGATTTATGTCAAAGTCCTCAAAGACGGACGCGCCAATTACGACATTGCGAAAGCAACAGAAGAAACAGAAAAGGAAGAAGTCGCCGACGATGCCTATCAGGTCGCCTTGGAAAAATATACGTTGAAGAATGCGAAGATTACTTATGACGATGCAGCTTCAGATACCTATCTGGAAGTAGCCGGACTCAACCATACTGGTAAAGGCAATTTTACGCTGTCTATTTACGACTTGGTGACGAATACGCTGGCAGATAAACTGACCCTGAAATCAGGCGGCGTGACTTATATCAATAAAGCAAAAGCGGATATTGACCTGACGGTAAAAGTAAATGCCAAAACCAGTAAATACACCATTTCTGAAAATGACATTCGTCTGAATGACCTGAAACTGGATACCAAAGGCTGGGTAGCCATGCCAGGCGATGACATCAATATGGATCTGGATTTTAAAGCCCCACAAACAGATTTCAAACATTTATTGTCGATGATTCCAGGGGCTTACGCCAAAAACTTTGACGGCGTGAAAGCATCGGGTAATATGAAACTAGACGGCTCGGTAAAAGGTACATATAATGATAAAAAAATGCCCGCCATCAAACTCAATCTAGATGTCGATAATGCTAGTTTTCAATATCCCGACCTGCCGATGGGTGTCAGCGATATTAGCGCGAAAGCGAACATCAATAGTCCTGACAGTGATTTTGATAAAATGACCATTGATGTACCCGCTTTTCATATCAAGTTGGGCAATAATCCTTTCGATGCCACTTTCAGTCTGCGCACACCGATGAGCGACCCGCAGGTGAAAGCCAAAGCCAAAGGGAAAATCGACCTCAATGATTTGGCGAAAGCCTTCCCAATGGAAGGAGTAGAGCAAATCAGCGGTTTGATTGATGCCGATGTGGATGTGGACACCCGCATGTCTTATATTGAAAAGGAGCAGTACGACCAGGTGAATATGAGTGGTGATTTATTGATGTCGAATGTCAATTATAAAGCCGAAGATATGCCGCCTGTTGGCATCAAAACGGCAAAAATGAGCTTCTTTTCACCTCAATATGTGGACATCCCGAATTTTGATGCAAAGCTGGGCAAAAGTGATATTAAGGGCAGCAGCCGGATTGATAATGTTCTCGCTTACTTTTCTCCGGAAACGACGATGAAAGGACAATTGACCCTGCGCTCCAACCTAATAGATGCCAATGAATGGATGGAGGAAACGGATCCAGATAGCCCAACTGCAAATTATACTGCACCAGATGCAGAAGCGGAGTCAGGCGAAGTTTTTGACCGTTTTGATTTTGATTTGGACGCCAATGTTAAGCGCATTTTATATGATGAGTATGAATTGAAATATACCATTGCGAAAGGCAACCTGACCGCAGAAGAAATGAACTTGTCAGAGTTTTCAACTAAGTTGGGCAACACTGATTTAAAAGCCACGGGAAAAGTAGAAAATATCTTCGATTATTTATATCAAAATGAAGTTATCAAAGGAGACATAACTTTCACGTCTGATAATATAGATTTAAACGAATTATACACCGCAGGAAGCGAAACAAATACCGCCGCAGGCGCAGCAAAAGAAGAGCCAAGCGGGACGGCAGCAGCTCCCGACCGTTTTGATTTTACTTTAAATGCAAATGCCAAACGTATTGTATATGAAGATTACGAACTGAAAAATACCATAGCGAAAGGTAATTTCACGCCAGAGAAAGCAGAATTGGACAACTTCTTTACGCGCATTGGCAAGAGCGACCTGAGAGGTTCTGGTAAACTGGTCAATGTAATGCCTTATTTATACGAAGGAGAAACTTTACTGGGTAATATCAAATTGGAATCAAATGTGATTGACGTGAATGAACTGTATGGCGCAGAAGAAGCAACGGCAACTAGCACAACAGCAACAAGTGAAGAAGGCTATCCCTTACCGGAAAATGTGAATGTGAATTTAGATGCTACGATTGGGACTTTGTTCTATGACAATATGGAATTTAAGAACATGCGCGGTGATATGGATTTGGAAAATTCAGTATTGACCATCAATGATTTTACTGCGAATACGCTTAAAGGACAAATCGGATTGAATGGAACCTATGCCACGACCAATCCAGAAAAGCCAGCTTTCGATTTTAAATATAAAATGAAAAAAATAGACTTTCAGGAGTCTTTTAGCACCTTTAATTCTGTCAAACTTATTGCCCCGATGATAGAGTTTGTAGAAGGGATTTTTAGCTCAGAAATGGCTTTCAAAGGCGAACTGAAACCCGACATGTCACTCGATTATAATACGCTGACTGCCGATGGACTTGTCAATACGGTAAATGCTGTTCTTGCAAATGTAGGTCCATTGGAAAAAATAGGCAAAACGCTAAATATTAAAGCCCTTAAAAAAATGGAATTGAAGGACACGAAAAACTGGTTTGAAATCAAAGACGGTCAGTTTATCCTCAAGCCATTCGAGCAATTATACGAAGGCATTCGCATCAAAGGGGACGGCAAGCACGCACTCACACAGGAAAATATGAACTACAAACTCAACTTCCTGATGCCCCGCTCGAAGTTGGAAGGCAATGTAGCCGGAGCCGCCGCCAATAAAGGACTCGACCTCCTCAGCAAACAAGCCGGCAAGCTCGGCGTAAACATCGCACAAAGTGAAACAGTCAATTTTGAAGTCTATATGACGGGCAATTATAAAAAGCCAAAAATAGAGGTCAAATTCCTAAGTGCCAGTGGTAAAACCGTACAAGAAGAAGTGAAAGACCAGGTCAAAGAAGTCGTTGCAGATAAAGTAGAAGCCGTCCAGGACAAAGCCGACGAGATTGTAGATGAAAAAGTAGAAGCCGCCACCGAAGTCGTAGAAGAACAAGTGGACAAAGTAACAGAAAAAGTCAATGAAGAAGTGGACAAGGCAGTAGATAAGGCCACCGAGCAGGTGAAAGACAAAGTCGGTGATGCTGTAGGTGGTATAGTCGATACGCTCATCAATGATAAAATAGGCGATAAAGTCGGTGATGTCATCGGCGATAAAGCTAAAGACAAATTGGATGACTTGAAGGATAAAATTAAGTTGCCGCCTTGGGGTCGGAAGAAAAAGAAGGATGGGAATTGAGTGTGTTGGGGTGTTGGGTTATTAGTGTATTGGTACACTGGTGATTTAGGGCAAACGCATCAAATTAAAAAGCAACCTGAGTCGTCTGACGATTCAATTTATTCAGGAGTTCATCGTCCTGAAAATCATCATTATGTGTGGATAAGCAACCATCGTCAGCCGACTTTTCTTCTTCATTTTCCCAATTTAAATTTAATGCGGTGTTCAAAGTATGAAATAGTCGGCAGACGAAGGATTTGATTAAAATTAGTGGTTTGTCCCTGGAAATATGCTGTATTTTCAACTGAATTCGTCTGACGACAACGGAATTTGCTCAACGATGCTTTGATAGAACACGACTAAAATTTTGATGCGTT
>CALFBH010000101.1 GCA_937951615.1 uncultured Saprospiraceae bacterium
CTAGCATTACAAAAACTTGTTGTAGTTTTTTCATTCTTGATTATTTTTATGATTTACCAAATGTTTGCCGTTTTCAATTCTATTTCTTCACCATAGAAGACAACAGCTGTATCTTCAAATGATTGAGTGTAGTCAGAAACATAGAATTCGTTCTTTTGGGTTCGCTTTTGAGCCAATAGATCCTCTTCTTTGAGTAACTGTTTTACTCTAGTCGCAACTACGTCAGTACTATCTAAGACATCAACTTTGTAGTCAAAGTACTCTTCAATCTCTTTTTTGATCAATGGGTAGTGCGTACAAGCAAGTAGTAAAGCATCTATGTTTTTGAATTCTGGTCTTCCTAGATATGTATCTATCACAGAGTGACTGATTTTACCTTGAAAAAAACCTTCTTCGATCATTGGAGCCAAAAGAGGTGTTGCCATAGAATGGACGGTAGCCTTTTGTAAGTTGTGCTTGATTTTATCTCTATATATATTGGAACGAATTGTCGCTTTTGTGGCAATTACTCCGATATTATCGTAGCCTTTTTGAGTTACTGCTTCGACCAGTGGATCTACCACATTAACAAAGAGAGTATGACCGCTAAAGAAATCTAGCAAAGTCTTATATGCCGCCGATGACGCACTATTACATGCGATGACGATCATCTTACAATTTTGTTCGAGTAAAAACTTACTAATCTTGAGAGAGTAGAATCTTATTGCATCTGCAGATTTGTCTCCATAGGGCAGGTGAGCGGTGTCACCGAAGTAAACAAGATGCTCTTCAGGGAGTGCTTTTTGAATAGCATTGACGACCGTGAGGCCGCCAATGCCGGAATCAAATATTCCTATAGCTTGTGTATTTTTCATTGTTTCACTGTTTCACAGCTACATTGTTTCATAGCTAGATGGTTGTACTGTTTCATTGTTGTATTGTTATATCCTTGTATCGTTTTTTTTGCGTAGCAAAAAATAAATAACCATGTAACAATCAAGCAATCGAACCATGTAACAGTCGAACAGTGAGACAATGAAACAATAGAACCATGAATCAATGCAATCTCTAGTTCAGTTTTGCTTTCACTTTGCTGGTGACGTCAGAAGAAGGTTCTGAATACAGCAATACACTGGAATCAAGGATAAATTTGTAGCCGTTTTCTTTGGCAACAGCTTCTATTGCTCCTTGAAATTTATCAACAGCAGGTTTTAGTAATTCCTGCTCTTTATTGATTAAATCCATTTGGTATTTCTTAGAATCATTGTCTATAGAAACTGCTTCTTTCTGAACTTCCGCCTCTAATGCCTTGATTTCATTGGCAGTCATATTCACTGCACGTTGTTTGGCGCCTTCTATTTTTTGCTGCAATGCTTTTTCTCTGTTGCCCAGTTCTTCACTTAGTCTTTTGGATTCTGATTCCAATTGACTTTGAGCAGACTTAGTCGTTGCCATGTCAGCAAAAACGACCTGCGAATTGATGTGTCCGACTTGAGCAGTTGCACTGCTGGCAACAAAGCAAATAAAAGCAAATGCCAACACGCTTAATTTTTGTATATAATTCATGTCCGTTTTTTATAATGTTAAAAAATAATAATAGGACAAAGACTATATACCCAGTTTGGCTTTTACCAAAGCAGTTACATCGTCCGCATCTTCTGCATATAAAATAGCAGCAGAGTCAATAATTAAATTATACCCGTTTTCTTTAGCGACAGCTTCTATTGCAGCTACGAATTCACTTCTAAGTGGCTCTAGCAATTTGGCTTCTTTTTCCATTAATTGCTGTCCTAATTTTTGTCTTGTTTTTTCTAGCTCAGCTCCTTGCTTCTGGATTTCTGCCTGTAAAGACTGTAATTCGTTTTGCGTCATATTACCTGCTGCATAACGTGTTTCTCCATCCTGTATCTTTTTTCCTAAAACCTCTTCTTTGGCTTTAAAATCGCTTTCCAATTGCTTGGAATAGCCTTCCAGGTTGCTTTGAGCTGCTTTTGTTTTGGGCATTTCAGAAAATACGAACTGAGAATTCATGTGTCCGATTTTTTGAGCGTTTACATTGCCTGCTGCAAAGCAGATCAAGGCAAACATCAACACGCCCCACTTTCCTATGAGTGATTTGTAATTCATGATTTTAAATTTTATTCTATTGAAAAATGGCTTTGTAATTAGTAATTCTTTTAGTCGTTGCTGAATCTTTAGGAGGTGGAAAATTGAGCAATTCTGTTCAGTTGTCCTCCCCCTGCGCCCCCATTTCGACACCGCTCAATGCAGACTCCAAAGGGGGAGATTGTCAGTTTTTAGTATCCAAGTTGTTTGAGTACATCATCCGTCTTGTCCAGGTGCGGTGCTGCAAAGAGCATACCCGGATTAGAAGATTTGTCGAAAACAAAGTCGAATCCGCGTGAAGTGGCATACTTCTGAATAGCGGCATATACTTTATCCTGAATCGGCTTGACGAGTTCCTGCCGTTTCTTGAACAGGTCGCCTTGTGGGCCGAATTTAGTTTTTTGCATTTCGCGTACTTCACCTTCTTTGTTCACGATTTCTTCTTCGCGTTGTTGGCGAGCAGTTTCGCTCATCAGTACTTCTTGTGCCTGATATTTGCGATACATTTCCTCGATTTTGCCGTATTCTATCGAGATTTCTTTTTTCCACCTTTCTGCCGTAGCATCCAAATCCTGTTGTGCAGTAGCGTATTCAGGAACACGATCTAATATTTTGCTGACATCAACATAAGCAATGCGCTGTGCCTGCGCTGTGAAAGTAGCGGAAACCGCCAAAATTGCGATTAAGATTAATTTTTTCATATTTAGAAAGTTTTACTGGCTTTTTTAATGATGAACTATGAACTATGAATGATAAATGATGAATGAAATGAACATTCAGATGCGATCTTAATTTCGATTATTGCAATCCCTTTGCCAATTTTTATCTCTAATTGATTTTTTATCTCCAAAAAACAACTAAATGACTGTTTGTCAATGCATTGCTATTTTTCCTTATTCTTACATTACACCTGCCTTAACAGAAACTTAACAGAGGTGTGCTTATTGAGTGTATTAAGTTGATTGAGTTATTAGGTGTGTATTGTTTTGAATGAAAATATTTTGCGAAGCAAAATAATCAATACCCAATAACTTAATAACTCAATTACTCAATCAACCAAATTACTCGGGCTCAAAACCAAGAATAATGCTAAAGCGTCCATAATCCGACCATTTAGCTGTTGGTGAATTGAGCAGCTCCGGTTTGTCAAAACCAATTCCGTAATCAAATCCAAGCATACCAAACATCGGCAGGAAAACCCGCAGCCCCACTCCTGTAGAGCGACGCATATCCAATGGATTGAAATCTCTGAAATTTGTCCAGGCGTTTCCACCTTCCACAAAACCCAGTACGAAGATCGTAGCAGAAGGATTCAGCGAAAGCGGGTAACGCAATTCCAATGCAAATTTATCAAAAACAGTTGCACCGTACTGATTGCCCGAAAGTTGAGTTTCCTCATAGCCGCGCAAAGAAATAATGTCTTTTCCTTCAATATTATAATTGGCAATTCCATCGCCACCCAGTTCAAAACGCTCAAAAGGTGTCGTTCCAATGTCTCTATTATAGCCACCAATCATACCAATTTTAGCGGAAGCCTTCACGACAAATTTGCCATATATTTTGGAATACCATTCAGCGTTAAAACGCCATTTATGGTATTCTACCAGTTTGTATTTACGAGAATTTTCTTGATCGCGAATAAAAGTTTCGCCCTGAGCTTCTGTCATCATGGTAAAACCGGCATCTTGCAGGTTGCCATTTTCTTCATCAACGAGTCTTGAAGCTTCTTCCGAATCAAGTTTCCAAGAGTTTTCCTTTTTGAATAAAGAATAAGGCAGCGTAAGTTGTGCCGATAAAGAGAATTTAGAACCGGAGGTTGGGAAAATCGGACTATCTATAGAGTTCCGCGCAAGCGTTTGATTCAAGCTGAGGTTGTGGTAAGTTCCTACATAAATCGGCGATTGTGTTTCTTCCAGAATAAAGCCTTGCCAGTTGCGCAAATCAATATTTTGATAACTCAACGTTGTATTAGATACGAAAAAATCATCCGGCTTTTTCAGACGTGTTCCGAGTCCAACCGATAAGCCTGTGATGGCGAGTCTGCGATAAGACGGATTTAATATCCCTTGTGCTTTGTCTCCACTAAATCTTGGCGCACCATTCGTAGAGCGAGAATGGAAGGCGGCTACCGTAAATGAATTAGGTTTTTTGCCACCCAGCCAGGGTTCTGTCAGCGACATATTATAAGACTGGAAGAATTTTCCATTGGTTTGCGCACGCAAAGAAAGACGTTGTCCGTCTCCCTGTGGCAGTGGACTCCAGCTCTCCAGATCAAATAGATTACGAAGTGAGAAGTTATTGAACGTCACCCCAAGTGTACCGATGACACCACGTCCTTGTCCACCCCAACCAGCTGAAAGCTCCAATTGATCCGAAGGACGCTCTTCTACCACATACTCAATATCCACTGTTCCGCGCTGCTGATTGACGGGCGTATTGATGCCCAGATTTTCCTGATTGAAATATCCTAGTGCAATGATTTCACGTTGAGAACGAATAATATCTGAACGACTAAATTTTTGTCCGGGTTTTGTCCGCAACTCCCGACGAATCACGTGTTCGTGTGTCCGGTCGTTTCCGGCAATCGTTACTTTGTCGATAGTCGCCTGCGGACCTTCAAAAATACGAATTTCCATGTCAATGGAATCGCCTTCAATGGTCGTTTCTACCGGATCGACTCGGAAAAACAGGTAACCATTGTCCAGGTATAAAGAACTGACATCACGTCCATCCTGACTGAAGCGCAGGCGAGTTTCCAGTAGTTCTTCATTATAAATATCGCCAGCTTCAATACCGAGTACTTCCCGCAGTCTTTCTGTGGTATAAATAGAATTTCCCCGCCATGAAATATCGCGGAAATAATATTGCTGCGCTTCGCGCAATGACATATCTATGTATAATTTATTGCCGACTCTGAAAACAGAATCTTTCATGATTTGTGCATCACGGTAGCCTAGTTTATTATAACGGGCAATAACGGTACGCTTGTCTTCTTCAAAATCTTCATCTACGAGCTTGGAAGGCTTAAACCAGTTTTTCTTCCGCTTGGTGTTTTTCATCAAACGGCGAATCTTTTTATCCGAAAGGGCTTCGTTGCCATCAATCGTGATTTCGCCAATCCGTATTTTCTTCTTGATGTCAATGTCATAGACCAGTCGTACAGAATTGAACATTGTAGAATCAGGAATTTCAATAACATCCACTTCTACATCCTGAAAACTTCTTTCTATAAAGAAATCTTTCAAAGCATTTTGAGTATTCAGCTTGACACTTTCCGTTACGATGCCGCCACGCTGTATAAAGCGTTGCACCTCATCATTCAAATCATCATGCAGGCTTTTCCGGACACCTTTATAAGAATAGCGAGACATTCGCGGACGTTCTTTGACCACAATGACCAGAAAAACGACATCTTCAATCTGTTTGCTTACATAAACCTCTACGTCCGTAAACAAACGCAAACGCCAAAGCGCGCGAATGGCATCGGGCACCTCTGTACCAGGAAAACGAATTTTCTGATCGACTGCCAGACCAGAAACGGCAATAACAGCATTCGGTTCGGTAAATTCCACACCCTCGACATCAATACCGCCAATCGTAAATTCTTCTGCTTCAGACACCGGGGTTTGGGCTTCCGCAAAAGGAAGAGCAAATAAAAAAGTTGATAATAGTACGACAAAAAATTGTCTCATATTTTTGGTTATAATTTCCATAATGGATATTTCCAGACATTTGTTAGATAAGCAAAAACTTTGAACACGCATACAACGCCCGTTTATCTGCCTTTGCTGCTTTTTGAAATCCTAAATTAATGTTAATAACTCGGAAGTTATGATTGTGAAATGGTGTGATTGTGAAATTGTTATTGCGATTTTTGGTGAAGCCAAAAACTCCTTTTAACTATAAAACAATACAGACATTGCAAACTTTCGGGCTGCAAAGATAAGGCTATGCATTGATTACAATGTATAATGCGGCTAATAAATTGTGTAAAAGGCTTACATTTGGTAGAATTGTCGGCTAAATTAACCTTTAAAGATGCTCTAAAACGGAAAAAATGAAAAGACTATTCCAAATCAGCTTGCTCTTAAGTGTCCAGTTTGCTTTTGCTCAACACCAAGTATTTGAAAATTTTAATTTTGAAGAAGGTGGTTATTATGTCTTGGGAATGGAGGGCGAAAGTGACCCAAACATGCTTGCCGATTCATTATAACACAAAAATAAAGTGTCAGAATATTTATGGAAAAAAGTGCTTTAGGCAGTCTTTATAATAAAGGGTTTTTAATAACCGGAATAAAATTATTTAAAAGTGTCCTAACTAGGACACTTTTTATATCTTTGTAAAGACAAACCAAATGCCGACTTTCTTTTTTATTGACGGAATCAAAGTTGATCTGTATTATAATGACCATGCACCTCCACATTTTCATGCAAAATATGCTGAATATGAAAACTTGATAGCGATAAAAACCTTGACAAAACTAAAAGGTGATTTACCTCCCAAGCAACACAAAAAAATAATTAAATGGTCAAAGAAGAATCAGGATGTTTTGATGGAAATTTGGGATACTTTAAGTTCATAACATTGCAATAATGAGAAAAATAAAGATAGCACGCATCATTAGAATCAATGAAATTAAGGGCTTTAAAATATATGTAGCCTTTAATAATGGAGAACATCGGGTGATAAATTTTGAGGACTTATTTGAGCAATGGAATACTAAAAATCATCCTTTTCAGCGAGAATTGATGAATCAAAAAGTATTTCAGGCAGTGACATTGAATGAAGGAACGCTACAATGGAAGAATTTAGTTAAAAAAATAAAATTATCGAACGGGCTTGAATTTGATGCGCCATTTGACTTGGATCCGCTTGTCTTATATGAGTGTAGTATAGCCGATGAAAAAAGAAACGCTACCTACAGAGTTGGTCATTTAATCAAAAAAGCCAGAAAAGAAAAAGGACTGACACAGGAAGAGTTAGCCCTCAAAAGTGGCACGACTAAAAATTATATTTCAAGAATTGAAAATGATAAATCAGATATTGAGTTAAGCACATTAAGAAAAATAATAGAAATAGGATTGGGCAGAAATCTGGAGATATTGATTTCCTGAAGAAAAGGGTAACATTTTCCGCATCAGATTGATATATGGACAAACAGAATTATGGAATTATCTGTCCCTTACCTTATTCTTGGCGTTTGTATTGGCATCGCCCTTGTTGCAGGACTTATATTTATGACTTGGTGGTTTCAAAACAATCCGAGAGAGAAACGCCGTTTGCAAAAAGAAAAAAGTCTCAGAATAGCTGATTTTGAAAACAGAGAATATGCTAAAATAACAGGCAAGGTTGCTCCACTTGAACAAACTTTAATTGCGCCATTATCCGGTCGGGAATGTGTGTATTATAAAGTTACAGTAGAAATAGGTCGTGCTGCCATGCCTACTATGGGAGCGAATTTTACCTATACTTCGATTATCAGCGAAACAAAATCAGTTGATTTTTTGCTGGAACAAAGAAACGACTCAGTCCATATTATATTTGAACATTACGACGATTTTATAACAAAAGACTTCGGTTATAAATCTGACCCAACTCGAGATGCTATTCCAAAATTAGAAGCATTTCTGAAAAAGTACGGACAGCAAAGCAAAGACGCTACAGGCTATAATAAAACATTGCGTTATCGGGAAGCTATACTTGAAATCGGAGAAGAAGTAGCCGTAATTTGCTGAATACCAAAAGTCTTAAAAATCTTTTCCATCTGATAATTCGTTTCCTGCAAGATTTTTGGCAGTTCTGTTGCAATGGTACTCAGCAGACCGTCAATTTGTGCTTTTGTATTATTGAGCGTGATGGGAATGCGGATGCCTGTCCGGTTTTGCGAGACTGCGGGGAAGACGGCAAGATTCACAAAATAGCCAGCTTTCATCAACCTTTGTACTATTTTATAACCTGCTTCTGGCATACCTACACCGATATAAAAAATAGGCGTCAGCTCATCATTCACCAATGGCAGACCCAACTCGCGGCATCGCTTCACAAAATAAGTCATAGAGTCATTGAGCAATTTTTATCGGGTAAAAATTCCTTCACCAAGATGGATATATGCCGAAGAAATAGCCGCAGCTAGTACCGCTGGTTGTATAGGACCGCAGAAGGTCATCGTGCCTCCACAATTGCGGACTTTTTGCATCGTTTCTTCATCTGAATATACCATCACTCCACCCGCTGCGGCGAAACTTTTGGCTAGTGAAGTCGTGAAAAACATGCGCGGATGAAAATGTTCTACCTGGCTATAAATGTAGCCGGCGCCATGCCTTCCTGTCCAGCCCAGCCCATGTGCGTCATCTATGTAGAGGTGGAAATTTTCGTATTTATCCAAGAGTTGATAGACTTCCCCGATTGGGCAGACATCGCCATACATAGAATACACACCGTCTGCCATGTACCACACTTTTTCGTATTGCTGATGGAGCTCCTCAATGGCAGCTTCCAGCCTATCCATGCGGTTGTGTTTGACAAGGCTTAGCTTGCCCACATCGCCAGAAATCATAGCCACCGCCGATTTTACGGAATGGTGTACCTGCTGGTCGAGAATCACCGCATCGTTTTCACCGACCAGTACAGGGATATTCGATTGATGACCGAGCGTCACCGTCGGTGTAATCAGTACCGGTGCTTTGAAAATCTGCCGGAGCAGGACATTTAGTTCTTCATAAAATCCATGAGACACGTAAGCTCTGGAGCAGGAAAACTGCGAGCCATATCGCCCAACGGCATCAATCATGGCAGCCTTAATGCGGCCGTCAGTTTCCAGTCCGAGATAGCTACAGGAACTGAAATTTGCGACATCTTTGCCCTGTATGTGTAATATGCCGCGCTGGTTTTCTGAGCCATTGGCAGATTGTTGAATGATGCCTGCTTCCCGGGCATTTTCCATAATGGAATTGATAATACTTAATTCTTTTCGTTTCATTGTTCACACTTTTTTTATCGTGAAGACATAGCAAAGCCTGCTATATTTTCACTGGGAAAAATAGATTGTTTTTGACATAGCTATCCTGCCCCTTACACCGTAGTGAAAAGATAGAATAGTGAGGCTAAAAAAAGCGTTGGGTTTTTAATAGCTGTTAGGTGTATCTAAGTAGTAAATCGGATTAAATTAAAATTGTTTGTGGATAAAGTTTCTGAAGTTGGGTTTACACAAAAAAACTACTTCACCATAGAATTGCCATCCAATACAAACATACAATTATTATGATAAAAAAACACCTTTCAAGTTATAGAATTTTTAAAAAGATAATTGATTTTTTGATAGCAAAATTTATTTAAAATATAGCCATCCCGAGCAGGAGACCAATCACTGTAAAAATAGCAAGGACGCTTCCTTACGGAAAGCGTCCTGCCTAGTCGAATTGATTTACTACAAAAAATGAAAACCCTTAAATTTTTAAATCGCTAAACGTGTATTTTTTATACCATTCGGATTGTTTTTACTATTTCCTCAAATAGGTTTGATTTCTAATTAGGCGTACTCAAAGGTGGCCGCTACGGTGTGAGCCTTCCATCAAAGTCGACAATAATTCTTTTGCTCTGAACAATTGTGCCTTAACTGTCCCAAGCGGTATCTCTAATTCTCTTGAAATTTCATCATAAGTCAGCTCCTCAAAAAACCGAAGTTCGATCATCAGCCTATATTTTGTATTGAGCTTACGCAAATAGCTGCGCATCAATTTCAATTTCTGAGTTCTGATATAAGACTGCTCCGGATCCAGCCCACCTGAACGCAGATTGCTGGAATAATCTTGTGAATTATCTGCCTCTATCGGGTCATCTATAGAAAGCATGCTCAATTTTCTTTTCCGAATGAAGTCAATGCAATTATTAATTGCTATCTTGAACAACCAAGTACTAAAAGCGTATCTTGGTGTATAAGTTGCTAGCTTGCTAAAGGCTTTACCAAAAGCTTCCAGCGTAAGGTCATCTGCATCTTCACGGTTGTGCACCATTTTCAGCATCATATTGAATATCGCATCTTTATAGCGACTCATCAATTCCGTGTAAGCGCGTTCTTCCTTATAATGGACTGCACGTTGTACTATTTCGTAATCTTCTACCGCACGATCGGATAGATTTTTATTGATCGGAAAATCCGAAATTGGCCCTGTTGCCTGTTCTCTTGTTTGATTTACTCCCATGACTTGGTATTTCCTGACACCAATGCTGGTGCCAACATGATAAAATAAATGAACAGCAAGAAGTCAAAAAAAGGTATCCAGATTGTAAAATGTTTTTCTTGTAACTTTTTTGCTGATTTTCCGTAAACCACAAATAGCACTGTTAGCCTAAACAGATATACCGCTATCGTATTTACAATGCTAAGGTGAAGGATTATTAAACTTAAAAAAGACAAATAAAACAGAAAATGTGACAATGATAATGCTCCCAATAATATTTTATGCTTTGTTTTGTAATAACTTCCAGTAGAATTGTGTCGATATTTTTGTTTATAGTAATCTGTCCAAGTCTCTTTAGCTTCTGAGTAGATAAAGCAACTTTTTTCAAGGCATATCGTAACGTTATCAGCATTTGCTACTTCACTCATAAACAAGTCGTCATCGCCTGACATCACTTCTGAATGATTCTTAAATCCCTGATTTTCAACATATAATATTTTTCGATACATCAAATTTCGTCCCACACCCATATACGGAACTTTCCAAATTGCCGCAGAAAAGTATTGAATCGCGGTATAAATCGTTTCAAAGCGAATAAATTTATTTAAAATTGATTTTTTTTCAAAATAAGGACCGTAACCCAGTAAAATTTCTTTTTTCCCTGTCACAAATCGCTTCATTTCGGAAATCCAGTCCAAACTAGAAGGGTAGCCATCTGCATCTGTAAGCAACAACAATTCGTGAACAGCTTGCTCTATTCCTTTACTTAATGCATATTTTTTTCCCTGCATTGTTCGTACCTCATCCTGCCCGATTGTCACTACACGTAAATTTGAATACTGCTTTTGAAACCCTTCCAGCACTTCTCCTGTTTTATCTGTCGAAGCATCATTGACCACCACGACTTCAAAATCAGGATAAACCTGTTCTAATACACGTGGCAGGTTTTTTTGTAAATTTGCTTCCTCATTGCGAGCGCAAATCACAACAGAAACTGGCTCTTCCGATTTAGGCTCCGGTTGTTCTGATCGATAAAAAGCAAAGCGACTGAAGATGAGTCCCCAGTAAATGAGTTGTACTGCCGCCGAAGCAAAGTAGATATATAGGATGAATGTGGTCATATTATTAAGTTGTTGGGTTGTGCGTGTTGCGAGTTACGGGTTTACGAGTTGCGTGTTCTCACAACTCGTTAACACGCAACTCGCAACTCACCAACCCGTAACGCGAGTAAAGTTAGATAATGAGTAAGAAAAAAACTGGATTTAAAGAACAATTTCAAGCCCTGAAAAACCTACCGCGCTTTTTACGCATGGTCTGGCACACACATCGAGGCATGACAACAGGGAATATCGCCCTACGAATCATCAAATCTGCCATTCCGCTTTTGATGCTATATATAGGTAAGGAAATTATTGACGAAGTCATCGCGCTGATGCCTGGTGGGACGGGTGGCGACATGCGGTATCTCTGGATTATGGTGGGGCTGGAACTTGGACTCGCAGTCATTTCTGAGATTATCAATCGTTGTATTACGCTACTGGATAGCCTGCTGGGTGATTTATTTGCCAATTATACTTCTGTCAGACTGATTGAACATGCCGCTTCGCTGGATTTGTACCAGTTTGAAGATGCTGATTTTTATGATAAACTGGAACGCGCCCGCCGACAAACCGTAGGGCGTACCATATTGATGTCCCAGGTCTTGTCGCAATTGCAGGACATGATAACGATTTTATTTCTGAGTATCGGGCTGATCGCATTTAGTCCCTGGCTGATTTTGATTTTGATTATTGCGGTCATTCCTGCCTTTTTGGGCGAAAGCCATTTCAATCATCGCAGCTATTCCCTTATCCGGAACTGGACGCCACAACGCCGCGAACTCGACTACCTGCGCTACATCGGTGCCAGTGATGTAACAGCGAAAGAAGTCAAAATTTTCAACCTGTCCGACTTCCTGACCCAACGCTACAAAAAAGTCTCTGATGAATATTATGAAGCCAATAAAAAACTGGCCATCAAGCGTTATCTCTGGGGCGTGTGTTTATCCGCGCTTGGTACGATATCCTATTATGGTGCTTATGTTTTTATTGTGATACAAACGGTGGGTGGTGCCATCACAGTGGGTACGCTGACTTTCCTGGCGGGATCTTTTAGTCGAATGCGGAGTATGTTGCAGGCTATGATGCAGCGTTTTACCGCCATTGCGCATGGTGCTTTGTACTTGCAGGATTTGTTTGACTTTTTGGAAATTGTTCCCAATATAAAATCACCTGAAAAACCCGTGATGATTCCAGAGTCCATTCAACATGGTTTTACTTTTGACAATGTGGGATTTAAATATCCCGGCAGTGAGCAGTGGGCATTGCGTGGAATTTCTTTTCACTTAGAAGCTGGTGAAAAAATGGCTTTGGTGGGCGAAAATGGAGCAGGAAAGACAACTTTGGTCAAATTATTAGCCCGACTCTACGAACCCACAGAAGGCCGGATATTAATGGATGGTGTCGACTTACGTGAATATGGACTCAAAGAATTGCGGGCAGCAATTGGGATTATTTTTCAGGATTATGTTCGTTTTCAAATGAAAGCTTCAGAAAATATAGCCATCGGGCAAATTGATGCTGTAGCGGATATGGAACTCATAGAATCCGCTTCTCAAAAAAGCCTCGCGCATCCTGTGGTAGAAGAACTGCCCCATCAATACGAGCAAATTCTCGGCAAGCGTTTTGCCGATGGCGTAGAACTCTCCGGTGGACAATGGCAGAAAGTAGCCCTCGCTCGTGCCTATATGCGCGAAGCCCAACTCCTCATCCTCGATGAACCGACCGCCGCTCTCGATGCCCGTGCTGAACATGAAGTCTTCCTGCGTTTTGCCGAACTAATACAAGGCAAGTCGGCTGTGCTCATTTCTCACCGCTTTTCTACTGTACGCATGGCAGATAGAATTTTATTTTTGGAAAAAGGCAGGAGAAAAGAATTGGGTTCTCATGATGAACTGCTGGCGCAAGACGGGCAGTATGCGGAGTTGTTCAATTTGCAGGCGCAGGGATATGTTTAATAAAATTCCAAAATGGAAAATTCCCTACTTCAACAAACCCAACAAATAATCACCATACCCACTCTTCCGCAAAGCATGAGCCTGCTGCTGAAGCTGCTCGTCAGTGATATACCCCATCTCATAAGCCACTTCCTCTGGACAGCCAATTTTTAAGCCCTGCCGCTCTTCAATTACCTGAATAAACTGCCCAGCCTGCATTAGCGACCGGTGCGTACCAGTATCCAGCCAGGCAGTTCCTCTATCCAATAAACCGACTCTCAGTTTACCTTGTTCGAGATAATGCCTGTTCACATCCGTGATTTCGTATTCGCCACGCGCACTGGGTTTCAAGTTCTTAGCCACTTCCACAACCGAATTATCATAAAAGTATAATCCAGGAACAGCATAATTAGACTTAGGACTTACTGGTTTTTCCTCTATAGAAATAGCCCGAAAATCATCATCAAATTCCACCACACCATATCGTTCAGGATCGGATACCGGATAAGCAAATACAACACCACCTTCTGGTGCAGCACTTGCCTGCAACAACTCCTTCAAGCCTGTTCCGTAAAAAATATTATCACCCAGAATCAGGGCTGCACTATCGTCGCCAATAAAATCCTCACCCAAGACAAAAGCCTGCGCTAGTCCATTCGGGTCGGGCTGCTCTTTATAGCTCAAGCGACAACCAAATTGCGAACCATCTTTGAGCAATTTTTTAAACCCTGGAAGGTCATAAGGCGTAGAGATAATCAAAATTTCATTGATACCCGCCATCATTAAAGTGGAAAGCGGATAATAAATCATCGGCTTATCATACACAGGCATTAATTGCTTGCTCACGGCTAGTGTCAGCGGAAATAATCTTGTCCCCAAGCCACCGGCTAAAATAATTCCTTTCATATTCAATACTGTTTAGATACACTTTCTAAGAATTGTTCAAGATATAAAAATAGTTTACGAAATTCTAAGAAAAAAAGATTTCTAAATTAGTTTTTTTTTGCGAATACAAGTTGTTTATATTTAAAACATATAAATTACTGTAAAACAGAGGCAATGTAAGAGCTTGAAAGTCTTGATAAGGGAAGTTTATATTTGTGAAATATTTTTTTTCCCTATGAGTGCAACCAAAGAGATGACAGGGGCGTCTATGGGGTGTATTCTTTATTAAAAGAAATTTCAGGAATATCCTGAATGAAAGATAAAATGGGTTTGATTTCGAGGCAATTCGTTTTTTTCCTCAGAATTGTCTCTTTTTAGGCAAGGGTGGCCCGCTGGAAATAGTCTAGCGGGCTTTTTTTATGCTTACGCTAAATGTGAAAACAACGATTGTAAAAAAGCAATTTTACGAAGTAAAAAAAATAAAGTCTCCCTTTTCTAAATGGCAATCGCATAAAAGTAAATTAGTCTTATACGTGTTCATTTTCTAACCACTAAGAACACTAAAGAACACTAAAACTAACAGGATAATAAAGAACACAAAGGAAAATTCATTCGTGTTCTTTACGCTATACAAGCCGATGGCTATCCGCTTCATGTCCTTTAGTGCGCTTAGTGGTTTAAAAAATATTTTTATGCGATTGCCATACCCTTCTCTAAATGCCGCAGGCATAATCTCACAGCGAAGCGGTCTCGCAGTGCCGGAAGGCACAATCTTTCCTCTCGCAGCCAAAGGCGGTCTCTCAACAAAGTGGTCTCGCTTCTCGCAGCCAAAGGCGGTCTCTCAACAAAGTGGTCTCGCTTCCCGCAGCCGAAGGCGGTCTCTCTTCACCAATCCATCTCCCGTTCCCAGGAATTTTGCTCCATCACCCCTTCCATAATACTCAAATAACTCTGATAACGCAATTCACTAATCGTCCCAGCTTCGAGTGCAGCCTTTACGGCACATTTGGGTTCCTTGATATGCAGACAATCGTGAAACTTGCAATCTTTTGAAACCGCAAAAAATTCTACAAAATTATGCGCAACATCCTGCGGTTCCATATTGATAAAAGCGAGTTCTTTGATACCGGGCGTATCAATCAGACCGCCACCAAAAGCTAAATCATGCATTTCTGCAAAAGTCGTGGTGTGTTGTCCTTTACCCGAATAATCAGAAATTTCCTGTGTAGAAAGATCCAAGTCGGGTTGTATGGCGTTTGCCAAAGTGGATTTGCCCACACCAGAATGACCACTGACAAAAGTAATTTTATCTTTCAATAAGTCCCGCAACTCAGGTACACCCTCGCCCGTCAAAGCTGAAACCAGCAAAACAGGATAACCAATAGGCTCATAAATCCTTTGCAAACCCGCGCACACCAGCCGCTCCTCCTCCTCATAAAGATCAGATTTATTGATAACAATCGTTGTAGGAATATCATGAGGCGTTGTCGTCATCAGAAAACGATCAATAAAACCCAGTTTCAAAGAAGGGTTTTTAATAGTCGTAATCACAATGGCTTGATCCACATTAGCCCCCAGCAGATGTATAAAATGTTTCTTGCGCGGCGACTGCCGAGCGATATAATTACGGCGAGGCAAAATTTCTTTGATAACAGCCGTTTCCTGCCCATCTTCCACCTCCAGCATCACATGATCGCCCACAGCAATAGGATTCGTGAGTTTCATGTCGCGTAAGCGGAATTTACCCTGAATCCTACAATTCACAAGCTCCCCGTCCTCTAGTTTGACAGCATACCACTTACCCGTTGATTTTATTACGATTCCTTGTTTGGGCATTAATTGGCTTCTAGATTTGTGAATGTGTATGTTGCAGTGGGGTGTTCTAATTTAATTACCAAATCAAATTTTGGACGAATTGTTTGTGTGTCACCATCTATGTTAATATTAAACTCCATAGTCTCTCTACCAACTAAAGCACCTACTACTGCTGCTAGTATGGCGAAAAATCCAGTTATAAATGCGGCTTTCATAATTATGTGGTTTTTAGTTTTTGAAAAAATCGTTTAGTTTATTCGCTCGGTTCAACCCATCCCCAGCCCTTCCCTTGTGAAAGGAAGGGAGTGTAAGTTAGTGATTTAGTTTATATGCTTTTAATAAAATTTTCCAGTTTTTTGGCTACTTTATCCCACTCATTCAGTACTTCTTCATTATCAAATCGAATGATGTGATAACCCATTTCTTTCAAAATGTTTTCTCTACCCCTATCATATTCTATCTGCTCTTTGTGAATACCTCCATCAATTTCTACCAGTAAATTTTTCTCAAAACAATGGAAATCGGGAATAAAAAAGAACCTTTCTCCCATCTGTTCCCAATGTTGTATGACAAATTGTCGATTAAACTTTAACCCCATAAACCTGCGTCTCCTGACTTTTTCCCAGAAAAACTGCTCTGCTGGTGTTTGGCTTTTCCTCATTGTTCTGGCATACTCTAGGGCTTTTTTATATTTCATTGTAAACTGATTTACAACTCCCTTCCTTTTTTAAGGGAAGGGCTGGGGATGGGTTGAACAGGAAAACATAGGGCTGCTTTGTCAAAACAGTGTCATAAACACAACGACTAATAATGAAAATAAGTTCCAAAGGGAACAATTTTATCAGATTTTGGGATTTGGTATTTTTTATTTTGAGTTTAAATACTATGCACCGCAGCAGCCATGTCAGTAATCAAACCAGGATCTTTTTCGATGGCATTGCCGACAACAATAATATCCGCTCCAGCTTGTACATTGGACAAAGCTTTCTCGGCACTCCGAATACCACCGCCAACAATGAGTGGAATATTCAATCGCTCGCTGACCGACCGAATCATGGATTCGCTAATTGGAGTTCGCGCTCCACTCCCCGCGTCCATATAAATGGTTTTCATACCAATCAGGTCGCCAGCGAGCGCAGTAGCCACAGCAATGTCGTCCTTGTTGGAAGGAATCGGATAAGTGTTGCTCATATAAGAAACGGAAGTCGCCACTCCACCATCTATCAGCATATAGCCAGTAGAAATGACTTCTAACGGACTAGCATGCAAAAAAGAAGCAGTTTCTACATGCTTGCCAATCAGCAAGTCAGGATTGCGACCAGAAATCAGGGAAAGAAACAAAATAGCATCGGCAGCATAACTGAGTTGCAGAGATCCCCCAGGAAAAAGTACAACAGGAATGTTGCTGGCTTCTTTGATTTGGGAAATAGAGTAGTCTAGTGTATCATTCATAATCAGGCTGCCACCCATAAAAAAGTAATCCACTTTTGCCTGAGTAGCGAGCTGAACGATACGGTCAATATTTTTAGTCTTGACCTCGTCGGGATCAATCAGTACAACAAAACTCTTCTTACCCTGAGATTTTTGATGTTTGAAACTTTCGTAAATGGAAGTCTTCATACTTGAATATATAGTCAAAAGTTAGTTGCACTAAGGTAATTAGAGTTTACTTAAAAATCACTTTTTTGACTTTTAAAAGCATTTTATCACACACACAAAGAGGACAATTACAATTTTTTACAACATTTATGTAAGCGAAAGAAGGTTGTTTTATGTTTTTTCACTATAATTGTAATCACAAAAATACGCTGGCTTCTTATCCGTGCGGAATGATAGGGATTCAGCAACCTTTCTTAGTCCTTACCTGTCGAATACTTACACATAAGAATTAGCGGAGCGCGAAGCACGTCCGAAAAGCTGTTTATTGTCATTTCCTATTGGGAAATTGAAAACCAGACTTTGTTTTTACTTAAATAAGATAAAGTCTTATAATTATAATTATTGTCTGCTTTAAAGGTGGTTTGAAAAACGCTGCCTTTAGAAAATGGTGGACAGTCGTCATGGGCCTACTATAAGTATGAAGAAGTGAAGCAATGGAGTGCAATATTCTACAATTATACTTCAGTCAACGCTTTGTTGGATTTCCAATCTGAATTCAGAAGGCCTTCTGAACGGCGTTTGCCAGAACACATTCGAACACAATGACTACTATGACGAAATTTTACGCCAGCCTCTTAATGGCTCTTTTGGGGATGTTGATAACGCCCAGTGAATTGAAAGCCTCTCACGCAATGGGAGCCGATTTGACCTATGTTTGTACAGGACCGAATCAGTATCAGGTTAACCTTAGCTTTTTTCGAGACTGTAACGGAATTGAACCCGAAAGCAGTTACTCCATTAATGTCAGCTCACCCTCTTGTGGCTCAGATTTGACGATGACGGTTACGCAGCAGGGACCACCAACCATTATTACACCACTTTGCCCAAGCGAAGAAGACGAATGTGTAACAAATGCATTATATGGTGTAGAAGAATACACTTATTCAGGGACAATTACGCTGCCACCAGGTTGTAGTGATTGGGAGCTATCCTGGACACAATGCTGCCGGAATGCAGCAATTACAACAGTAGGCTCTCCGCAATCACAGGATTTTTATGTGACTTCCCAACTGGATGATACTGTTTCCGACTGCAATAACTCTCCCGAATTTTTGAATATTCCAACACCTTTTACCTGTGTAGGACAGGAAGTTTTTTACAATCACGGTGCAGTCGATCAGGATGGTGATAGTCTTGTATTTAGTTTGGTAGATTGCCTGGATGCCCCTGGCGCACCAGTGACTTATATTGATCCGCCTTATAATGGAACAAATCCGCTATCAACCAGTACCGGAGTACTCATAGACCCTGTTACAGGAGCAATTGAATTTACGCCAGATATTGTTCAGGTCGGCGTATTATGTGTATTGGTAGAAGAATACCGGGACGGCGTAAAAATCGGTGAAGTTGTCCGTGATATGCAATTTACAGTGATTAACTGTACAAATACATTACCAGTAGCATCAGGTATTGATGGATTGGCAGATCCAGCTAACCCAACAGGAACTGGAGTTTTTGAAATTGATGTATGTATTGGTGTTGAATTATGTTTTAATGTCGAATCTTATGATGTTGAATTAACCGACCCAATGTTGCCGCAAAACATCTTGATGGAATGGAATGGAGCAATCGCTGACGCTACATTTACAGTGAGTCCAGGAAGTGAACCAACAGGTACTTTTTGTTGGATTCCAACAGATGATGATGTAGGTGCCAATTCATTTACAGTACAAGTAACAGATGATGCCTGTCCATTATTAGGCTCAAATACTTATACCTATACGGTCAATGTTATTGATAATCCGAACCAGCCAGTAGATGCAGGCCCGGATCAGCAAATATGTTTAGGTGAAACAGCTACTTTAAATGCAACAACGGGTGCGCCCAATGCTATTAGCTATTCTTGGTCGCCAACAACAGGCTTATCCAGCCCGAATACGGCAACAACAGATGCCTCACCAACTTCTACAACAGTTTACACAGTAACGACCGAATATGATGATGGTTGTTCAGCACGAGATGATGTAATCGTGGAAGTTGTTGATGCACCAACCGTCAGCGTATTTCCCAATAATATAGATATTTGTAATGGAGCAAGTGCAGTACTCTCAGCCTCTACTGAGCCAGGTGCTACATTGGAATGGTTTGACGAAACAGGAACTTCTATTGCAACAGGTAGCCCATACACAGCAACGCCAGTATCCAGTACTTTTTATACCGTAATAGCGACCAATGCACAAGGTTGCGCAGGCCCGGCAGATACCGCTTATGTCAACCTCGACGAAGCACCGCCTGCTGCTTGTGTAAATATATATGTTACCACAAATGGAACAGGAGACGGCTCAAGAGCCAATCCAACAGACATCGTAAGTGGTTTGGCTATGGCAATGTGTAACAACAGTGTTATCAAAGTCGCAGAAGGAACTTATAATATTGATGCACCGCTAAATTTATCCAGCTTCCTTACGCTTGAAGGTGGGTTTGACCCCACAACCTGGATAAAAACCAGTACGGCAGGCGCAACAACAATCAATAGAACAGCCAATAATCCAGAAGGCCCGCTTAATGCACAACGCTTAGTCGCATTACAAGCCAATGGAGCAACAGGCTTCCGTTTACAGGATTTGACCATCACAACAGATGACGCAATCGCAACCGGACAGGAAGGAATGTCCACTTATGGACTTCATCTCGTAGGCTGTTCAACTTATGATATTGTACGTTGTCAGATTTTTGCTGGAAATGCTTCTGATGGTGTGGCTGGCGTAAATGGTGCAAATGGTGCAAATGGTATAGACGGTGCAAACGGATTGTCAGGAGATACAGGTGTTGTAGGTTCAGCAAGTGGAGGAGCTGGAGGAGCCGGAGGCGGAGCTGGTCCAACTGCTGGAGGAAGTGGAGGAAATGGAGGAGACGCAACCTGGGGACTATTTGGAGGGTCATTTACAAATGGTGGAGCAGGTCAGGCATCTGCCGCAGGCGTAGCTGGTGGTTCGCTTGGAGAAGGGTTTAATGAAGCTATCGGTGCTTCTTGCGATTATCCCGGATTGCCTACAGATGGAGGCGCAGGAGCAAATGGAAATGATGGAGTAGATGGAACAAACGGAACAGGTGGAGCAGCGGCAACATACCTCGGAGGATTTTTTATTCCAGGAGGATTAGGAACAGATGGACTAAGTGGAACAGACGGAGAAGGCGGCGGCGGCGGCGGCGGCGGCGGTGGACAGGGCAGTGCGCTCGGTGCAGCTGATGGCGGTGGCGGCGGCGGTGGTGGCGGCGCAGGTGGCGGTGGCGGAACTGCAGGAACCGGCGGCGCAGGCGGCGGTGGTTCTTTTAGCGTCTTTTTATTTGCCAATGGAGCAGGCGGAAACATAGTAGATTGCAACGTAATAGCAGGTGCATTAGGACTCAATGGCACAGGCGGTGCAGGAAGTACAGGAGGCGTAGGAGGTGACGGCGGTAGTGTGGGAGCGGATAACTGCGAATCAGGAGAAGGTGGTATTGGTGGAGACGGTGGAAACGGTGGTATCGGCGGATCAGGCGGTAACGGCGGTGGCGATGGAGAAGCTATGAATATCTATATTGATGGAAATGCACTAGCAACAAGCATCAGCAATTTTGACCTCACCCTACAACCAGAAATCACAGCCAGCAACGTCAATTGTACAGAACTGGACGTTGATTTTACCGGACCAAACGCATCATGGTCTTTTGCACCAAGCAATCTGTTTAGCGGACCTGCACCCAATCCAGCAGCAAATACAGTAGTCGCCTTCAGCGATATTGATCGTTATGATGTCATTAATGGTTTTGATGTATATACTGGTTTTCACAATGTCTCTTTTGCGGATGTGATTATCCCTGATATTTTAAATGATGCCCCACAAATAGGGCAAGATACCTTCCTGCTTTGTGTAGGCGATTTTGCTGCTTTTAATACATCAGTCACAGCAGATAGCTACAACTGGGCTTTTGATGGTGCAATAACCAACCCTGGCAGCGTACCCAATATTTCATCCCAATTTAATACCGCAAGTGGAGCAGCACCATTTGAAATTACCCTTTCTGTTTCTACAGATTGTTGTGGAGATTCGCCCTTGGATACTGTCTGGCTTTGGGTCGATCCAACACCAGTAGGGACAATAAGTGGTGACAATGAAATCTGTATTGGAGAAACGACCACCCTTACACTAAATGGAATAGCTCCAGACGATATAGTCACCTGGACACCAACTATAGGCGTCAATGTGATTTCTCAAACAGCAATAGAAGTAAACCCACAAGTTACAACCACTTACGTGGCAACAATTACCAACTCAAGAAATAGTTGCCCAAATACAGCAGACTTTGAAGTAACGGTAAATGCCTTGCCGAGTCTTACCCTAAGCCCGACACCACTTACCTGCGGAGACGATGGGGCAATAGTCATCAGCGTTGCTGGCGGCTCTGGAAATTATACCTACGAATGGTCACATGATGGAAGCATAATGTTGCCATTTGCTACAAACTTAGCTTCTGGAACTTATAGTGTTACTGTAACGGATAATGGAACAGGTTGCACAGACGATGAAAGTGTATTCGTCGCACCTGGAAATGCACCAGTAGCCTTTATTTTAAACAATACAGACATTACCTGTACAGGAGCGAATGATGGTACAGCAGAAGCTGGAGCAAGCAACGGAACAACACCTTATACCTATACATGGAGTAATGGCGATACTGGTCCATTAGCTTCCAATTTACCGCCAGGTCCAGTAACGGTCACCGTAACGGATGCCAGTGGCTGCGAAACAACAACAGGACTTAATGTATTCGAACCACCAGTTATTACCATACTCGTAGAAAACACAGTTATCCCTCCCTGCCCGGATGTGAATACAGGCTCTATTGAAGTTGCGGCATCGGGAGGAACAGCGCCACTTTCTTACACATGGAGTAATGGCAGCGCAACAGATACGATACAAGACCTCTTCTCAGGATTATACACCTTAACCGTAACCGATGTCAATGGCTGTACAGCAACACAAGAAGTAAATCTAGGTGCAGGTGCATTGCTGACAGTCACGCCGACAGTGACGAATGTGCTTTGCGCAAATGCAACAACAGGAGCAATAGACCTCGAAATTACAGGAGGCTCACTCCCACTCACTTTCGATTGGGACAATGACGGCACAGGAGACAACGACGATACAGAAGATCTGTCGAATTTGAGCGGAGGTATTTATAATGTAACAATAACCGACGTGAATGGCTGCGCAACGACAGCTTCCGCAGAAATACTCGAACCAACAGAACTCACCTCAATAACAACGGCCACATCCAACCTCTGTGCAGGAGCAAATGAAGGCAGCATAGACCTCGAAGTAAGCGGTGGCACACCTCCTTACACTTTCGATTGGGACAATGATGGCACAGGAGACAATGACGATACAGAAGACCTTGCCATGTTAGCATCAGGGACTTATAATGTAACCATCACAGATGCGAATGGCTGTACAATTTCCGATTCAGAAACCATCACAGTACCTGCCCAACTTACAGCAGCAGCAGTCGGTGATTTTATGCTCTGCAATGGCGACGCCGATGGCGATATTGACCTTACGGTAATGGGAGGAACAGCTCCTTATACTTTCGATTGGGACAATGATGGTACAGGCGATAATGACGATACCGAAGATCTAGCAGGTTTAAGCGGCGGAGCTTACAGCGTGACAGTGACGGATACAAATGGCTGTACCGCGACAGCATCCGCAGGCATTGTAGAACCGAATGTACTCACATTATCCGTTGATGCAGCACCAGATTTAGCTTGTAACGGAAATGCAGATGGAACAATAGACATTACAGTGGCCGATGGTACAGCACCCTACACTTTTGATTGGGACAATGACGGAACTGGCGATAATGATGACACAGAAGATTTGACAGGACTAGCAGCAGGCACTTATGGTGTAACGGTCACCGACGCCAACGCTTGTACCGCAACAGGCACAGCAACAATAGCTGAACCAAGCGCCTTAGCGGCAATCATTACACTAGGTTTCGCCCTCGCTTGTAATGGCGATTCAGATGGACAAATAAGTATAACCGTAGCCGACGGCACAGCGCCCTACACTTACGACTGGGACAACGACGGCACAGGCGACAACGACGACCCCGAAAACCTAATCAATCTACCAGCCGGCACATATAGCGTAACCGTAACCGATGCCAACGGCTGTACGATTGCCAGCATGACAGAAATTACAGAACCAGTATTACTGACCGCTTCCGCCACAGGCGACGCAATTCTCTGCAACGGCGATGCCGATGGTGATATTGACCTGACGGTAAATGGCGGAACAATGCCCTACACTTACGATTGGGACAATGCCCCAGACGTAGAAGACCCAAGTGGATTAAGCGGCGGCATTTACACCGTAACAATAACAGATATGAATGGCTGTATCACAACTGCTTCCGCTGAAATAACTGAACCAACAACGCTGACCTTAACGGTCGATAATGTAAACAGCCTAGCCTGTAATGGCGATACCAACGGTTCAATAGAAATCACAGTAGCCGACGGCACAGCTCCCTACACTTACGACTGGGATAATGACGGCACAGGCGACAACGACGATACCGAAGATTTGATAGATTTAGTAGCTGGCACTTATGGTGTAACGGTCACCGACGCCAACGGCTGCACCGCCACAGGCACAGGCACAATCACCGAACCGCTCGCACTGACTCTGACCCTAACACCTCCCGCAGATCTAGCCTGCGCAGGTGACACCAATGGCTCAATAGACATCACCATAACAGAAGGCACAGCACCCTACACTTTTGATTGGGACAATGACGGCACAGGCGATAACGACGATACCGAAGACCTAGCAGATTTGACTGCTGGCACATACAACGTAACCGCAACGGATGCCAACGGCTGTACCATCACAGGCACAGCAACGATTAATGAACCAGCAGCCCTCACTGCTTCCGCCACAGCCGATGCCATCCTCTGTAGCGGCGATGCCGACGGCGATATTGACCTGACGGTAAATGGCGGAACAATGCCTTACACTTACGATTGGGACAATGCCCCAGATGTAGAAGATCCAACTGGATTAAGCGGTGGTATTTACACCGCAACCATAACGGACGCGAATGGCTGTACAACAACCGCTTCCGCTGAAATAACTGAACCAACAACACTGACGCTAACGGTCGATAATGTAAACAGCCTAGCCTGTAATGGCGATACAAACGGTTCAATAGAAATCACAGTAGCCGACGGCACAGCACCCTACACTTATGATTGGGACAACGACGGCACAGGCGACAATGACGATACCGAAGATTTGACAGATTTAGTAGCTGGCACTTATGGTGTAACGGTCACCGACGCCAACGGTTGCACCGCCACAGGCACAGGCACAATCACCGAGCCGCTCGCACTGACTTTGACCCTAACACCTCCCGCAGACCTAGCCTGCGCAGGTGACGCAAATGGCTCAATAGACATCACCATAACAGAAGGCACAGCACCCTACACTTTTGATTGGGACAATGACGGCATAGGCGATAACGACGATACCGAAGACCTAGCAGATTTGACTGCTGGCACATACAGCGTAACCGCAACGGATACCAACGGCTGTACCATCACAGGCACAGCAACCATCAACGAGCCAGCCGCCCTCACTGCCTCTGCCACAGGCGATGCAATTCTCTGTAACGGCGATGCCGACGGCGATATTGACCTGACGGTAAATGGCGGAACAATGCCCTACACTTACGATTGGGACAATGCCCCAGA
>CALFBH010000102.1 GCA_937951615.1 uncultured Saprospiraceae bacterium
GCAGACGAAGGATTTGATTAAAATTAGTGGTTTGTCCCCGAAAATATGCTGTATTTTCAACTGAATTCGTCTGACGACAACGGAATTTGCTCAACGATGCTTTGATAGAACACGACTAAAATTTTGATGCGTTTGCCCTGACCAATATATTATAACTTAAAGATAGTAAATTTGTATGGAAATTGGGTTCAAAGCTACATCTATAGTGTGCTTTTTCTTTCTATTGCAGCAAGACTAACATAATCCGCCGCCAGAGGATCCAAAGAATTAAACCTAGCCACATCAGCATCATAAAACCGCGCCCCGCGATAATCAAAATCCGTCTCCGTATCCCGTTCATGCTGCGTACTCAAATAGCGTTCCTTGCCAAAACTGCGTAGCTAACCCTCCCGCTTCGCGGTTCACGGCGTTAAAATGATTCACCGAATCATTTTTGCTACGCACCACTTGTTCATCGTAGGGAAAATAGTCCATAGCAGATTCAGTTGTGTAGCTGATATTATTTGTCCCTACTACTTCAACACTGTACGTCACCCGCGTATTGCCTAGGTTGCAATTCAGAAAATGTGCCGTTGTTTTCAGAGACCGTAGCATAAATAAAACGGGGCGTGAAGCCCCGTTTAATGAGTTTGATACATTAAAAGTATTGATAAAGCATGAAAATACTTTTCAATTCTTAAGTCTATTTTTCATCTTCGTTTTTAAAATCAGGAGCAGAGATTTAGTGAAAAAATATTCCGTATGAATCCATTGTTCAATTAATCTAATTTTTCAAGTATCTGTTTCTACTCTTTCTTTGATTGCATCTTCAACTTTTAAGTACATCCAATTAATGTATTTTTTTGTCAAAATGCGAGTAGACAGAATGAATATTATAATGAATCCAATTACAATTAATGGGTTCATGGTTTAATTGTTTAAGCTTGATACTAACTGTCCTGTTGAAGCCTCCACCAATGCAGGCTGGTCATTTTCTGGTTCTTTTCAGAAGAAGTGACGCTAATATTCTACTCGTAATTGAATATTGACTGCCTTTATGATAAACCCGAAGTTGCTTTCCAATTTCGGGTTAGTTTTTTTCAGAAAATTTAGAAAACATTCATAGCCATCTCTTGTGATTGAGAAGAAGCATCAGTAACGAGACTATAATGATTATCTTAACTTCCTGTGAATGTATAAATATTTTCTGATATTTTTTTATTTACAGAAATTACATATCGATTTCTTAAATGGATTTCACTTTTTGGTATAATACTGGAATTATGAACGACAATTATTCCGCGTATATCTCCCAGAAAACCACCCTGTACAAAAATGGAAAGCTCACCTTCTCTATAGTAATGCCTTAACTTATAGTCTTTAAGTTTTTCTGTAAAAAAAAGAAATTCATCTTCGGATATATTTTCAGCTTTTAAAACATCTTTATAATAATAAGATTTACTTAAACTGTTTTTTGAATCATCAAAAGAAGGAACTATACGCATTCTTATCTGTTTACCATTAATAAATTTTTTAGAGCGAGTACAGTCATCAATTTCTGTAATATTCTTTGTTTTGTGAAGAATATTTGCTATTTCTATAACTTGGTTTTGATTTATAGAATCACTTAAACCACAACCCAAAGAAAAAGAAAGTATAATTGCAATAAAAAAATGTTTCATTATTAGTTAGTTTTATTACCAGCCAGTTAACCAGCGTGTTGCCTTCTCGCCTTTTGCTTTAATTTTTGCTCTACTTTCATCATTATAGTTTGTTCTATAATCAAGTCTGGATCGCCAGTTAACAAGAGAAGGTGGTTCTCCAAACAAATTGTAACCTGTCCTAATCGCTGCATTGTGATTAAACTCATTCACAGGACCTGCCCTAGCATATCTGTCACCGCCATTAATTTTCTCACTTGACCAAGCAACAAAATGGTAGCCTATAGCTGTACCATTTGCATCATTGATATTTACGCCTAGGTTGTCTAATGCTGCTCCCCATAGATAGTTTAATGCTTCGTGAGAGTTATAATAAATTCCCTGAATTTCATAAATAGTACCATCTTCAAATAAGTTAACAAAATCGATATGTCCACCTTCCTGCGATTCATGAAATATTCCACTATAAACAGATAAATAACTTTCCTCAATACCTTCTGTTGCCTCTGCTACTATTTTTTTTAAATCTTCAACTAGACATACAACTGAACATCCATTCCAAGGATTCTGTGATTTTGGATCTCCTTTGACAGTATTTATGCTGTTAACTTGGACATAAGTTCCGTCTATATCTATAAAATACCTATCAATCTGATCATTTTCAATTCGAAATATTTCATTTCCATTTTCATCCAACAATATATCATCTTGAGGTGCCGTAGCAGTTCGACCGTCGGGGTCGATATAAGTATTTGGATTCCCCAACACATAATTATAAGCCGACCAAGCCACAAAGTCCGCCGCCAAAGGATCCAAAGAATTAAACCTAGCCACATCAGCATCATAAAACCGCGCCCCACGATAATCAAAATCAGTCTCTGTATCCCGCTCATGCTGTGTACTCAAATAGCGTTCCTTACCAAAACTGCGTAGCTTACCCTCCCGCTTCGCGGTTCACGGCGTTAAAATGATTCCCCGAATCATTTTTGCTACGCACCACTTGTTCATCATAAGGATAATAGTCCATAGCAGATTCAGTTGTGTAGCTGATATTATTTGTCCCTACTACTTCAACACTGTACGTCCACCCGCGTATTGCCTAGGTTGCAATTCAGAAAATGTGTTGTTGTTTCCAGAGACCGTAGCATAAATAAAACGGGGCGTAAAGCCCCGTCTTGATATTTCATTTGTAAAAAGAATGTAATTTATATCTGAATAAGATTAGCTTTTTTGCAAATAATACTTAGTAGCATTCCTTTTGTTATAATCTGGAGAAATCTCATTATTTTTATAAAAATAGCTAAATACACTTTTAGCATCCTCTATACTAAGGTCTTCATGCCCTAAAACTCTTATAGGTCCTACTTTGCATTCAATTGTGTGCCATACTTTACTGGTATCTTTTCTACCTATTACGTAATGCTTAAAAGAGCCATCCAAGTTATATATCCTTGCTTCTAATGTTAAATGATCGGTGCTTCCAGCACACTGAATATAGTCATTTCCAGACTCTAAAATAACATAAGAATTGGTACTAGAGTTCAGTTCTTTTAAGGCATCATCTATTTCTGATGCTACAACTGTATTTAAAGTTTTCTCCCCACCGTGGTAGTCAAATCTTAATCTCATTGATGTCTTATTTCTAATGCTCTGTGAATTGTTAAATCTTTATTTTTTCCGGTTCCTTGCACCGTATTTTTACTTGATGAATTCAAATTGGTATCAAAGTTTTTTTGGGAAGTAGTTCTAGAGGCTCCTCCCGATTTTACTTCTAAACCAATGTTATTCCCATTCGGACTATGTGCAGCACCATCATATACTCTTACGTTGCCACCTGCATCTTTAACGTAAACTCTACCTTCTGTAACAGACCATCCATCTTTAGCTTCAACTGCGTTCCAAACAGATTTTTCTGCATTAGCTCCCGCAGCTGGTGCATCTCCTTTAGGACTTGCGAACTTGCCATCAGCACTTCTATAACCGTTATTGTATAATACGCCTCCTGCTTCGTCGGTCATATCTTTAGCTGCTTGTCCGGCAGCTTCAGCACTAAACTCTATCACTTCATCACTATTTTTAACCGCTAATTCAGACCCCTCTCGAATAGCCTTTAGACCAGTTGCAGCTCCGCCCGGAACAACTGGTACAGCCGTCGCTACAACATCAATAACTACACCTACACCATCTACAAAAGCACCGACATAGTTTCCTGCGGCAACGTTTTTAATCAAACTACCAACACCATATACTACATTTCCTACATCCCATACAGTATCGGGAGTCGGCCACTTTCCGTCAGGGTCAGTATAAGCATTGGGATTTGCCAGTACATAATTATAAGGTGACCAAGCTGCCAAATCCATCGCCAAAGGATCAAGCGAATTAAACCTAGCCACATCCGCATCATAAAACCTTGCCCCACGATAATCAAAATCCGTCTCCGTGTCTCTTTCATGGTGCGTACTCAAATATCGTTCCTTACCAAAACTGCGCAGGGCTTTTCCGTAAGGAAAATAGTCCATAGCAGATTCTGTTGTGTAACTGATATTATTTACTCCTAATACCTCAACACTATAAGTCACTCGCGTGTTGCCCAGATGGTCATAAAGATAATAATTAAGCTGTGGAACAGGCGCATTTACAGGCTGTGCAACATAAGCCCGACTAATTTTCAATTCACAGAATGTCCCATTATTTTCAGCCCAGAGTACTTTGTCCTGTCCGCTGACATCTCCATTTAGATTGAAATCGCTGGACAGGTAGCGGTCGAAGCTACCATTATTTACCGCCCATTCGGATTTGTCTTGTCCATTGATATCGTCACTTTGTGAGCCAGGTAATGTGATGGCATTGCCAGCAAGCATTGCCCACACACTGGGAGCAATTTCTTTTTGTCCTGTTGCTCCTGTGGCGGCACTGTTGGATGCAGTAAAGTCATGGCGCAAAATATTATCTGTCAGACCAATCTTTTGGGCTGATATAATGCCGGTGTGGTTGCGATGCTCTATGACGACATACACACTGTCCGTAGCCAGCGAGCGTGGAAGAAAAATACCTTCAGCCAGTTCAAGCTGTCCGTCACTGTGTAGCAAGGCAGCCGTTTTGAAAATTTCGGCTGTGGTATCAATTTCTGTCCTGAGAGATAGTAGTACCCAGTCCACTACGGTAGTAGCATAACTGTTTTCATCGTAGTCATCTCCTTCATTGCCCTGATAAAACCACGGAGAAACATTATAAGGCTGCCCGATAGGTGTTGAACTTACTAATTCGTTGAACGGAGTCTGTCCAGGCAATAGACCTCTTTCATTAAGTCCCGTCGTCATTAGCCCATTCTGCTCCGAATAAGCACCTTCCAGCCAGACTTTCACATCAAGTTCATAAACAAGAGGAGCTTCATTGGTACTGGCTATCCGTTCTTTTCCATAGATATACCAGACGATGTTGCCCGTATCATCTATAATGGCAAGTTCTCTGCCTGTTGCATCTCGGAGATAATATTCTTCTTTAAACACCGTCACGGCTGCGGAATCCAACTTTTTGTATATCCGCATGTCGTTTACATCATAAAGATAATGAATTATTGTGTCTGTTCCAACTGATAATTGCTGTGGCAGATTAGCACGTCCGTACACCGTGTTGGTCAGGTTCTTTTTGGTGTCGGTGAGCATATTGCCGTTTGGATCGTAGGTATATCGGGTTGGTCCGTTTTCTACGCTTTGAAGACGATTTGTTCCTACTTCATAGACATAATTATAAGGCACGATCCCTTGTTCAGTAATCCGATTGAGAATATTTAAATTACCAATATTATCGTAGGTATAAGCCGTTGATCCGACACTCCCTAGATAGCCTCTACAGGCAGCTGCGCGCAGTCGATTAAGTCCATCATAGGTATAAGCATAGGTGCTTTCATTTTCAAATGTATTTAAGGCAGTGGCATTGGTTGTTCCTGCTAGTTTATATGTTGCCTGTGTTGAATTGATGTTCCCGTTCCAGCTTGTTGTCGTATTCTGTGCCTGTGTCGGGTTATCGTTATCATAAAACATGCGCCAGTTGAATAAGCCAGCATCTAGTTCAGTCAGCCGGTCACGGATGTCATAGCTGTGTGTGATGGTTTCTATCTCCTGATTTTTCAATGTCCCATTATCGCCAGAAGCGTAGTACTTCACTTCATCCACTAGTCCAAGTGCGTCATTATAGGTGTAGGAAGCGACTTTATAGCCTTGTTGTTTATCATCAGTATAACTGATATAGACTTCATTGAGTCGATTGAAATCATCGTAGGTATAATGGTGTTGAAAATCAAGACCATCCCCATTCAGGTCTATATTTTGGGTTTTCAGGCTGCCTTGTAGATTATAATCGGGCAGGTCAATTATTGTTGTGCTGCCCTGTGAAGTCAGACTAAGTCCTTCTGCATTGAACTGAACAATTTCCCAGTCGAGCCAGCCATTTTCATTATAAGACATGAAGCGGTACTCAATTGGATTACCCTGTAAATCGTAGCTGATGGTATGGCTGACTTGTCCTTTTTCATTGTCCAGATTGCCAAGTTTATTTTGTGCAATTGGAGAAATCGACGCCTCATTTGCATCAAAATCATTTCCATAGAAAAAACGTTTTTCAAGAATAAAACCACTCATACTGCCTGAACCAGAAGCTCCGCCACTAAACATCCAGGCTGTTTCCTGGGCTGCATCCAGACTATCTATGATGCCTGTTTGTTGCAAGGCTGATGTGCTGTAATAAACCTGTTCTGTCGGACGTCCGAATTTATCATACTCATAAAATCTTGCTGCGCCTTCGGCTGCTGATTTTGCATCTTCTTCTATGATGACCTGACCGGAGGTGTTATAAACGTAATTTGTTGTGCCACCATCTACGGTTGTTTTTTCGCATAATTGTCCCAACAGGTTATAAACATAAGCACTTTCCTGCTTTTTAGGATTGATGACTTCGACCAATTGCCCCCGACTGTCATATACAAATAGCGTGATGATATTATCCGTACCATCATTGCCCATTGTGGCAATTTTCTGTCCGACGGCATTGGTGTATTCAATGGCTGTTTTGCCATCCTCATCGGTCATCTGTGTCCGCATCAGGCGATAAGCTGAGGGAGTGCCAGAGAATAAAAGGTTTTGTTCGTCAGTGTTCAAATCCAGTTCAGTAGCAGCGACATCGCCGCTTATCAGGCAGTAAGCATTATCTACAGTATGCGAGGAGGTATTGATGTCGATGCCGTATTTCGCAGACTTGAATACTCTGGAACGTGGTGTGTCTTCGTATTGGTTTTCAGCATAATTAGGCGATAAAGCCTGGTGCATATTATATGACAAACTATTGAAACCTGAATTATACAAATACGGTTTGTATAGTTTTGTCTGCCTGTCCCAGTTGTCATAATCTATACCACCTGCTACGATGAGTTCACTGGAAGTCGAGGCTTTGTGCGTAGCTGTAATCGCACTGCGACCAAGCGGATCTACATAAGCTCTTGCTATCATACTTTCATTCTCGCCGATTTCATTATAAGTACGGGTTTCTACATAATTATCCAGCATTCGGGTTTCGAAGTCTTTGCTGTGGTCGCTATTCCATTGGTGATAGGCGATTTCTCCTGTTTTTTGTCCATTCAGATAAGTAAATCGCAGACGTCCGTAATAATCGTATCCATAAGTAAGCAATTTCCCATTCGGGTCTATGATGCTGTCTATGCTGTAATTTTCATGGTAGGTATAATGTGTGGTCAGCGAGTCCGGCAGTCCTACGCCTACGGTGATGGAAGTTGGAACATTAACCAAATCCATAATCATTACTCCAATGGAAGTGTCATATATACTGTCGCAATACCAGTATCTTTGTGATTTAACGCCAGTATATTCATACCGTGTTTTCAGCCTTTTTTCATCTTCTTCCAGTTGTACTGCCCCATACATGTTTCGTTCTATCACTTTATGTGTTTTGAGGCTTGAGTATGGAAAATCTGGGAGAAAATTATTTGTATTTGCTGCATCTTCTGTGAAACGGAGTATGGCATATTTAGCATCAGGAACACTTTGATAAGTACTCTTAATCACTTCATTCGTCTGAATTTCTGTTGTCTGATAAAACAAATTGTCTTTGTGGGCATAGCCTAAGTCAATGAGTTGTCTTGAATCATTTTCTCCTCCATTTGTAAGAGAATCCACATCTTCACTGGTTGCTATAAGACACCAGTAACAAGAATTATCTTCCCCAATCACAGTAGTCATGGCATCAGGAGGATTATAGCAATCTCCACTATTTACTATCAGGCAATTATCATAACCTCCTACCGATGTCATTCCCCCATTGCCTGTTGCGTCACATTCATTCAATATAATGTCTTCTAATTGTTCATTGGAAAAAACGGATATATCATTCCATTCATTACTGTAGGTCAGATAGGTGGACTGACTAATGGCATCCTGTCCGGGAGCTTTGGAAGTGACACGTTCCTGAAATGCAATGTTGCGCATTTTATATTTCCAACTCCAGTGAACCGGATAAAATAATTTATCATTTCCATCATCCAGATTTTGCAGGTAATCACCCAAACCTTTATTCATGCTTACAGGAATATGCTCCTGATTCATCATGTCGTAATAATAGAAATATTCTGTAGCGGTATAAGCGTCAGGATGCTGTGGCGAATAGCTTTTCTTTTTGTATAACTGCCAGGAAGGTTCCCATTGTAGTTGCTGCCAGTTGGTGTTGCCGTGTAGCAGGATGTCATAGCCTTCAGAGGTGGTTGATCCAGTTTCATCGGCATCGTAATATTCGTATTCTGTGATGGTTTGAAGAGAATCTACACTGCCGGAACAAGAATTATCGTAGGCGGTTTCTGTGCTTTGAGCTGTTTTGATAAAATAACTATCTAGATAATAGGAAGCCTGATAGGCTAGAATATGATTTTCAAATACAGACTCGTAAGGTTTCATTCCACTAAAACAACTAAGTCCTCTTATGCTTGGATATTCTGCGGTATATGTTGGAGAAAAAAGGTAGTAATTTTCATTCCACAGCTCATAAGCCTGAAAGAAGTAGTTCTGATACATTTCATATCTTTCCAATGCGGCATAATATTCAGATACTGTATCGGGAGCAGAGGCGTAATATTCAGGAAAAGGATATAACGAATATATCCACTCTGTGATATGAGGAGGGCGTTGAATGTCATGAAAACCATATCCATTATTAATCCCATCATTATAATATGGAATGAGTACATCTCGGTAATACGTAATCCAATCTTTTACTAATGTGCTATCTACGGGTAAAGGGGCTGTTAGAGGTTCGGGGTTAAGTCTGTTTTCATTATAATAATAATCCGTCAAAGCAGAAACTTCCCATGGAAAAAGTACATTTGGTGATGTTGGTATAACAGTAGGATATATACTATCTATCGTTGGGTTGGGACTTGCATAGTCGGGTATAATTCTATCAATATAATCATGTCCGAGTGGGTAATTTCCATTATCTGTCATCAGATTTTTGTTGTGCCTTGTCCTAAGCTTTCCCCTAACAAAAGCTTTTTGAAATTCATAGGAAATTTCTGTTTTATTGAGCAAATTATCTGCTCCGTCATATTGTTCGGTTTTATACAGTTTCCCCCATAATAATCCGTCATTTTCAGATATTGTTGCGGGTTTACCAAGTTCAACATTTATATCTTCTCCTATATTATAATGGTAATATTTTGTGTAAGGGCGATTGCCGGAAACCAATTCGGGACTTGTCACAAGTGTCTGGCTATGCCCATATTTTGTTTTAAGTTTTATATCCCAGGACATATTCGGTGGTATTGGCGTATAATCCTGTATAAATTTTCTATCAAAATATTCATAATCCCATTGCCGAATACCGTCAGCATCTGTAAGAATTTTACTTTCGACCTGATAATGCACAGTGGAAGTAAAAGGGTATCCAGATTTTATAGGAGATGAACAATCATATTGTGGTGTGGAAGTCGGTCTTTTTATATAAATAAAACTGGCTCCGACTACTGGTTCTTCGTTGTAAACGATCTGCGTTTGTTTACCGAGCGGGTCTGTAATTCCTGTTAGTAAAACGTGACTTGAGTGCGTGGGAAAATTACTGTAAAGTGTATGTGCCTGGTCACTTTGGTAAAAATAAGACATTGTATCATAAGCAAAGTGAGTAGTCGGATGATCCAAATACTGTCCAGGGTCACGAATTGGAAGTTCCTCAATCTTATCGAGCAGAAATACATTGCGGGTTTTATCTATGTTTTGTTCATATTGTGGAGCATATTGTACTGCTATCATATCCACAGTACCAGGAATGCCACTCCCAGGTATTGTATCGACATTTACAAAATTTTCATACACGTCATATCCTGGCAATTGCATTTCGTCGTATTGAAAACCTTTCTTACTCATTAACTGCCAACCATCTTCAAATCCTGTTCCCGAACTGTTGTGAACTCCATTTAATTTTAAATGTCTGACCTGATTCAGCATGTATGGATTACGGGCATGGCGAATGAGTTCGACTTTGGTAATTTTGACATTCTCATCGGCCAATGTTGGTACATTATCAAAAGGAGTAAGGGTCAGAGAAGGGTCGTCTGGCTCATTTTCCCACCAAAAGTTAAGACCGTTATTCACTGGGTTGAACAAGCTACAATAATCCTGAGTTTGGTCAATATCAGTATATATAGGCAATACCATGTGCCAGGGTAGTCCTACACCAAAATTAGGACTTACATTATGACCATCCAAAAGTCTTCCCGACGAAGGAAGGCATCCAGCCTGACAAAGCGGATGCTCGTAAAGGTAAGCGAGGCAGGTATTGGGGTAATATGTTCCGCCTACATTATCTACCATAGCATATCCTGAAGGATGATCTCCCCGCAAGTCGTAGTCCAAATCAGCATTTGCAGGTCCCACCTGAATACGTATCCCTTCATATTCAGGTAAAAGAGCAGGCATTGAAAAGAAGTTGGACATCGTAAAAGAAGTTGGATCGACCAACGTTCTGTCTGCTAAAGAGTTCCATTTGATCGCCTGATTAAAAGTTGTAAAAACAGTCTCACTTCTTTTAGCATTCCATCTTCCTGCATAAGGATGTTCTGGGTTTCCCTGATAGTAGGTTTGTGGGAAATTTACACTATTATCTCCTGCAACAATATTGATGTCAAAATTGCAATTTGCTTTTAAAGGGTTAGAGACTTCTATACGAATTTCATACATATCTCCTGAGGAAAGATCTTCGCCAAATAAAGGAGATTCTAAGAAACCATGATCCAGAGGGGCAACATTAGTAGATGCAGCTATCTGCTCGGCGTATAAAAAATTATCCTCGCATCCTAATCCCACAGAAACGTTTTTACCGATATAGGGATTGTTAGGACTTATTGAGTAGATAGAATTCGTAGCCTCATTATAAGGGCCATCTGCTTTAAGGTGTTTATACCTTATCCAATCATTAAATGATTCCATATCTCCCCAGGCAGCAACGACTTCTTTGGTATATAAAGAATCGAACCTTTGCTCCGGATTGCCATTTAGAGCATATAAATCAAATGTTCCTGATGTGCTTTCTGACTGATAATCAAACTCTAATCTATCTGTTCCGGCATCTATAGAGCGAAGAAAAATATCACTATATACACTTCGGGTTAGCGTAGGCTCTGAATTAGTTGCACAGGTGTATACCTGAATGGCCTGCGCTAAACTTCTCTGCTTGAACTCCTGAAACAAATCAAATTCTCCATAGGTATCATATAAAAATGATATGTCGCCCCATTTGTTGGGATGGCTGATTTTATTAATATACCATGCCAGTGTTTCTACTTTAGGCACTATTTGTTCTTCGCTAACTTTTGCTCCAACACGCTCATTTCGATTATGGCGTCTATTATTGGCGTTCCGTTGCTTAGCCTGCCTTATACCGAAATGATATGTTGTCCCATCATCTAAAAGAACTTCCCATTTGCTTCCATCAAATCTGGCTTCTATATATCGCTCAAACTTATGGAGTACAAAAACCGCCCGTTCAGATCCCCGATAGCTGTCCGTATATTTATACACCATTCTGCCACTTGCCACACCAGGTATATTTAAGGTAGGGGCATACCAGTATAACTCACCCTCTTTATAAAGATAAGGAAACGGAATAGGTTCAGGAGACGATGAAGAACCACCTGTAAACTGATTTAGTTCCGAAGGGTTGTAATGGTTATAATCTTCAGAGGATATACTAATCATGGGTATATCTACATTCCAGCCATAACCATAAGGGATTCCTGCTGTTTGTATCAGGTTATCCCCCGAAGCAAGCGACGAACTACTCGATAAAGTAGCCGAATAACTTAATCCACCCGGTGTACTGACTGTCCCCAGATTATAAGAAGTTCCAAAAGTTCCATTGAATAAACTGACATCGCCACTAACCCCACCTGCACTCAAGGCTGATGCTTTAACTTCGCCTGGTGCCTGTTGCCCGTTGTCGCGCCCACCGATGAGTTGGGAATAGCTTGTTGTAGTTTGAAATAATAGAAAAAGAACGATTAGTTTGATAAAGGTTTTCATAGATACATTATTTTTTTTGGCATGGCAATACAAGGTCATCCTTCTAAAATCTGAGCATGGACAGCTTTTTAGAAGACAACATCATTTACCATAAAAAACACATGAATCTCGAGTGTAGAAGCTCGTAAAAATTCAGGTATTTTTAACCGAGTTAAAAAAATAGCTTGTACGTAGTGTACAATTGTAGAGTAGTATCTGCCGCAAATCTATATATAATTTTTCTAAAAAAACAATTATGCACCGAAAACATATTTAAGGATGGAAAACGAATTGAAAATCCATCAGAAAACATAAATCAGCCTCACACTGTTACCTTCTTACAATTTTTGTATTGACGAACATCAACAATAAATTCCCCTGCATTTCTTATATTTGCAGCCAATTTCAGAATAATGAAGTATAAAAAATATTATTGGGTGGTATTCATCGTCGTATTGATCGATCAGATTTCCAAAATGCTGGTGTACCAGTATATGGATTTGGGCTACATGGGAGAGATTAAGATATTGGGGCTAGACTGGGCACGACTTCATTACATTCTCAATGAAGGTATGGCTTTTGGGCTGACCATCATACCTAAAGCTGCACTGTCTATATTTCGCTTATTGGCAATATCAGCACTTTTATACTTTTTTTATCTTCAAATTAAAGAAAAAGCGCACACAGGATTTCTGTTTTGCCTGGCTTTGATTCTTGGTGGCGCCATTGGCAATGCCATAGACAGTGTGTTTTACGGCGTGTTTCTCGAAGGCAATGTAATTCCTGGTTCGCCGACGCCCTGGCTCTATGGACAGGTAATCGACATGTTCTATTTCCCAATGTTTGAAGGTAGTTTTCCAAATTGGATGCCTTTTTTTGGTGGCGACCGTTTCTTATTTTTTAGTGCTATTTTTAACGTTGCCGATTCCGCTATTTTTATGGGCGCGGTCTCTTTATTATTGTTTAATCGGAAATTTTTCAAGGAAGAAGCAGCATCCGTTGAGACACAAAATGGTCAAGATAACGAAGCTGTCGATTCAATATCAGACAATAATACTTCTGATGAAAATCATGTCGAAAACAATATACTTGAAACACCTACTGCCGAAGAAAAACCCGAATAAATTGTTTTCATACCACATTTTTCATTAATTTGTTTTGTTTTAAAAACAGAACACCTATGGACACCATTATATTACTACAAGCCGAAACCACAGGCTGGCTGGACAGCGGATTAAATTATTTACGCTATGGCGCAATGGGTATCGGCGCATTATTTTTTATCATCACAGCGATTCTATTTGCGATGGAACGTGGGCGAGATAATGTTCGGGCAAGTGTGCTGGGGTTTTTGAAAACTTTCCTCCGTTTTTCCATGCTTCTTTTTGTGCTAGGGCTCATTGCAGAAATTGCAAAACAGGTCTTACCCAATAATGCACCCGCTGTAGCTAATATTGAAATTCCGCAAGGCGTATATTTGTTAGACGGAACTGGTGAGCCTTTCAATGAATTTAAAATCACTTTGCCAGATGGCACTATAAAAACCTTCGACAAATTCCCTGAAAGTGGTTATGAAAACATTCGACGAAATATTGAAAAAAACGAAAATAAATTACTGATAAAAAATAGTTCCGGCACAGCACTTGGTTATCTAACAGAACAGGACCTTGCTAGTTTGCTCGGCACAAATCCACCGCAGCCTTCAGCTACAGGCATAGAATTGGAGACCAAAGGCAGTTTTAGCCGAGCAACATTTTATCCCAATAAAGAAAAACCAAATTCCACTTCCTATATCGACGCTTTTCCATTCAAGATAAATATGAAAAGCGACAATTCAGGAGTTGGTTATAACATTCTCAGTAAAGACGGGAACAAAACTTATGTCAATTTTACAGAAGTAGAACCTCGAAGCAATATCATTTTTGAGGTAGATGAAAAATACTACTTATTATTAATTACACAAGCTAGAAATTATACCGACGACACTAAAACGCCCCCTCATGCTTATGCAAAAATACTAGTAGGAGAAATCGCAAAACAAAATTAATGAAAATAAAATATCTCGATTTTCTAGGTAGTTTTCCAAGCTATCGCCAATGTCCGGCAGATACCCGACCAGAGTATGCCTTCATTGGTCGTTCCAATGTCGGAAAGTCGTCTTTAATCAATATGCTCTCTGGCAGAAACAGCCTCGCACGAGTGTCTGGCACACCAGGAAAAACACAATTAATCAACCTTTTCCTAGTCAATAGCGAATGGCTACTTTCAGATTTGCCTGGGTACGGCTATGCCAAAGTGTCCAAAACCCAGCGCAAAGAATTTGAACGTATGATTCGGGATTACCTCAAATTCAGAGACAGCCTGGCCTGCACGTTTGTACTGATTGATATTCGGCAAAAGCCGCAAAAAAATGACTTGGAATTTATAGAGCAACTCGGCAAAATGCATGTCCCTTTTACCATAGTATTCACAAAGGCAGACAAACAAAAAACACCTCAAAATGAAGCAAATGTAGAAGCCTTTAAAGCCGCCATGTTGGAAACCTGGGAAGAAATGCCCCAATATTTTATTACTTCCGCTACCGCTAAAACAGGACGAGAAGAAATTCTGGAGTTTATAGAAACAATAAACCAAAAGGTAGAAGAGGAACATTGAACATTTGCCATTTATCATTCATCGTTAAATTACATGAATCAAGATTATCCGTATATTCTACAAGACCATGCCCAGTGGCCCATCCGCAAGCTATATGCAAAACGGGAAGAATTTGTAGCAGAGGTGATAGAATTTACCGTCCAGCGCATCAAGGAAACACGGCGGGATGAACTCGGCGAAGAAATTGCGCTCACCATTTATAAAGAACGCCTTCGCACACGTGAAGAACCCTGGAAAGTAGATCCTCCAAATGAGATTGCCTTCTGGAATAAACTGCGCAGTAAGCTTAAAAAAATATTAGGCAAAGGAGGTACGCAAGACGAAGAAGCCATTAATGATGAAATTTTACGCACCATTGTCAGCCGCTACGCCAATGAAATTGCAGGAGGATTCAGCATCAAGACCCACCGCTTTGCCAGACGCTTCCTGACCAGCGGCTTTGGTCGCCTCCTCAACACAGCAGCCAATCGAAATTTTAAACGTATTTATAGCCGCAGACGGCACATGCTGCGCGAAAGATTCAAGCGGCACGGCGAAACAGACATGCTTCGCAAACTATCTACTCAGGGTACGCTTGTTGTCGTCCCTACCCATTTTAGCAACCTGGATTCCATCATGCTCGGTTGGGCAATGGACAGCCTCGGCATAGGGCAAATGTCTTATGGCGCAGGACTCAATTTATTCAACAATAGGATATTATCCTGGTTTATGAACCGACTAGGGGCTTACAAAGTGGATCGGCGAAAAAAGAATGGCATTTATCTGGAAACACTCAAAGCATTTTCCAACCTCTCTATACAACACGGCACACACACCCTCTTTTTTCCTGGCGGTACACGCCAGCGTTCGGGTAGCCTGGAAAAGAAACTCAAGCTCGGTTTATTAGGAACAGTCACCGAAGCACAACGGACTCATTTCATGAACAACAAAGACGAGAAAATATTCATCGTCCCCCTAGTCATCGGTTATAATTTTGTACTGGAAGCCAGAAACCTGATTTCTGATTATTTAAAAAGAACAGGTAAAGAACTTTACCTCTCCAATAGTCAACCTTTATCCTTTTGGAAAACTATGCGCTTCATGTGGAGACTATTTTCCGTCAGTTCTGAGATTCAATTGTCTTTTGGCCGCCCTTTAGATGTCATGGGCAATTTTGTAGATGAAAACGGAAACAGCCTCGACCAAAAAGGCAATATCATAGACCTCAAAGGTTATTTCATGACCAATGGAGCAGTCACCGCCGACCTACAACGCGACCAGGAATACACCCGTCGCCTCGCCGATATTCTGGTCGACAGATACCACAAAGAAAATATTGTTCTAACCAGTCATGTCGTCGCTTTTACGGCATTTAACATGCTGAAAGCCCGCAATGCCCAACTGGACCTCTACGGTTTATTGCGCCTGCCGCCAGAAGACCGACACATAGCAGCACAACAATTTCAGGATGCCGTAGCTGCCGTCAAAGCCAAACTAGAAGAAATGGCAGCAAAAAACACCCTCAAATTGTCCAGCAACATCACAGATGATGTAAAACCAATCATTAATAACGGATTACAAAACCTCGGCGTATTCCATCCCAAAGGACCCCTGACCATCGACAAAGAAAAAAATCTATTTGTACCAGATATAGAATTGCTATTTTACTACCACAACCGTCTCACCGGCTACGACTTAGAAAAAACAATCAATTGGACAAATTTGATAGACCAGGACATGCAGGAAAGCATTTTAGCAGATCTACACTACGGAACTTAAGCCAAGTTGAAATAGTAGCCCCCAATTTTACATTTTCACCGTCTGTAGTTTATAGGAATCAGTGGTTCAAAAAACACCCAATACACAAAGTGTCTTTCAACACAAATGCCGTCCTATAATAAAACCATCTGATCTGATAAATATCCAAATATGACAAAGCTTACTATCCTACTCTCCACCTTCTTGCTATGTACCATCACGACACAGGCAACCATCAATCCAATTTTCAAAGAATGCATGCAGCGCGGCTACGAAGTCACCACTGAAGGAGATATCGACTATTGCACTTTTCCAGATGGCAGCAAATGCTTATTAGAAGACTTTAACGAACAACGCTGCGGACAAGAATTTTTCAACAAAGAATACTGCATAGAAGAAGGCATTTACGTCTGGGACACCGAAAAGTGCTGCAAAGGACTCGTCGCCTACCTTCCCAGAGACATGGTCGGACAGGCACGCTGCGAAAAAGCGACAAAACTCCACCTCAATAACTTCAAAAACAGCAAATGGCCATTCGGTATCCTGCTAGCCGCACTTCTTGGACTGGCTATGTTTTTATATGTCCGTTATAAAAGGAAAAATAAAGATACTTAGGAACGTGCAGACGCCAAATAAATCAGTACATTTTGAATATCGAATAACGAATATCGAACACCGAATATCGAAATATTAATACGTTAAATTGCTAAAACGGAGAGGCTTTTTTAGCAGGATATAAAAATTAAATAACTGATTTACAACCTATTTTACTTTAAAATTAGTTATACATACTTCGAAATTCGATATTCCTTGTTCGATATTCGATATTCCACTTTTTTCTGATAAATTGCGGGGCTAATATGTCTTAAAACTTAGTGCCTTTGGCACTAGTATTCATTAGACATTTATCATCAAACACGCCCCTGTTCATCATTCATCATTCATCATTCATCATTCAAGTAAATGTCAGCAGAAATATTCGACAAAGCAAATAGTATTCTGGAAGCCATCAAGACTGCACAGCCGAAAACAGCAGAGGAGATTGAGCAATTTCGGATCAAATATATTGGAAGCAAAGGACTGGTCAAAGGTTTGTTTGGAGAAATGCGTAATGTGGACAATGAGCGCAAACGCGAATATGGTCAACTGACCAACAGCGTGAAAGTTGCTGCCGAAGAAAAATTTGCCAGCCTAAAGGAAGAACTCGAAGCAAAACTAGATAATGTCGTTGAGCAAATTGACACTTCAGCTTCCGGCGAACCGCTGACGCTCGGCTCACGCCATCCAGTATCGGTCACGATGAATCGGATTATTGAAATTTTTCAGCGCATTGGTTTTGTGGTGGCAGAAGATCGGGAAATCGAAGACGATTGGCACAACTTTACCGCCATGAATACGCCAGAAGACCACCCGGCTCGCGATATGCAGGACACCTATTATCTGATGAATGATCCTTCTATGTTGTTGCGGACGCACACTTCCTCTGTACAGGCGCGGGTGATGACCGGACAGCAACCACCGATTCGCATCATTGCGCCAGGTCGTGTGTATAGAAATGAAACGATTTCTGCACGATCGCATTGTCAGTTTCATCAGGTTGAAGGTTTGTATGTCGATGAGAATGTTTCTTTTGCGGACATGAAGCAGACTTTGTACTATTTTGCCAAAGAAATGTATGGCTCGACTAAAATCCGTTTGCGCCCGTCTTATTTCCCGTTCACCGAACCAAGTGCAGAAATGGATGTGTATTGGGGTTTGAAGAATGAAGATGATTACCGAATTACCAAAGGTACAGGTTGGTTAGAGATTTTGGGTTGTGGTATGATAGATCCCAATGTTTTGGAAAATTGTGGTATTGATAGTAAAAAATATACGGGTTTTGCCTGGGGTATGGGTATTGAGCGTCAGGCGATGCTGCAATATAGAATCAATGACATCCGTCATTTGTTTGAGAATGATGTTCGGTTCTTGAGTCAGTTTAAAGCGGCTTTTTAGGGAAAAATGTCCATAGTCGATGGTCGATAGTCCATAGCTGAGATTTGACAAAATTTCTGTTTTATAAAGTATTTTGCACAGCAAAATAAAATCACATCGCGATTGCAGCCATCGACCATCGACCATGGACTATCGACCATCGACTCTCACAGTATTCCCAACAATCTGCTCCAACAACATCCCCAGCAAAATAACCGCCATACAGCCAATCATATTCAACCACAAATAAGCGATATTGAAAATTTCGTAAAAATCTAATGTAAAAATGCTCAGCACGATAATTTCAGAGATGATGGCTGCTATAAAAACGGCTTTTCCCCCTACTTTCTTGAAAAAGAAAGCCACCAGAAAAATGCCCAAAATAACGCCATAAAACCACGAGCCTACAATATTTACCGCCTCTATCAGATTGTCGAATAAAGATACCGAAGCTGCAAAAATCAGAATCAAAATACCCCAGCCGAGCGTGAATAACTTTGAAGCTGTCAGGTAATGTGCATCGTCTTTGTCGGGAACAAATGCTCTTTTATAAAAATCAATCGTCGAAGCCGTCGCCAGCGCATTCAGCTCAGAAGCGGTGGTGGACATGGCTGCCGAAAAAATCACTGCCAGCAATAAACCAATCAGTCCATGCGGCAAATGATCCAGCACAAAAGTGATGAACACATAATCCGAATCTTTGGATTTGACATTGATGCCAGAATCTTCGATGAGTTGTTTGACTTGTGTTTTGATGGCTTTGCCTTCCGCATCGACTTGTAACATGACTTGCTGAGCTTCATCCGTATTTTTCTCATCGCCTTCACGCATGACATCCACGAGGTAGCGGATTTTTTCTTGTTTTAATTGAAAATTAGCTTCATGGGCACTTTGTAAACTGGCCAGTTCATCTGCATATTCAGTTTGGTTGATTTGATGAATGGCAGATTGATTGAAAAAGACAGGCGGTTCTTGGAATTGGTAAAACACAAAAATCATTGCACCCAAAAACAAAATACAAAACTGCATCGGCACTTTGAATAAACCATTAAACAGTAAACCCAGCCTGCTTTCGCGCAGCGACTTACCCGATAGGTAACGCTGCACCTGAGATTGGTCTGTTCCAAAATAGGATAAGAACAAAAAAGTACTGCCGAAAATACCTGTCCAGATATTATATTTATTATTCCAGTCAAATTCAAAATCCACGACTTCTAGTTTGCCTGTTTTGCCCGCTACCCGCACTGCATCATTAAAACTGATGTCCGGTGGAAGCAATTGTATTAAAATAAAAAAGGCAATCACCATTCCGGTCAGAATGATAATCATCTGCTGTTTTTGGGTTTGACTTACCGCATCCGTACCACCCACAAACGTATAAAAAATCACCAGCGCTCCCATGATGAGAATCGTCGTATTCAGTCCCCAGCCCATGATGGAGGACAGGATAATTGCAGGTGCATACACCGTTATGGAAGCCGCCAGTCCCCTTGATAATAAAAACAGCCCGGCTGTCAGCATCCGGGTAGGCAGCCCAAAGCGAGTTTCCAAAAACTCATAGGCCGTATAGACTTTCAGCCGATAAAAAACCGGAATAAAAAAAGCCGCCAGAATGACCATCGCAATCGGCATCCCAAAATAAAATTGCGCAAAACCCATCCCTTCCTCAAAAGCCTGCCCAGGCGTAGACAAAAAAGTAATCGCACTTGCCTGCGTTGCCACAATGGACAAGCCGATGGTATACCACTTCAGTTCGCGCTTGCCGAGCAGATAGCCTTCTGTTGTTTTGATGCCTCGTGTTTTCCACACGCCGTAGCCGATGATGTATATCAATGTAGCACCAAGTACTAGCCAGTCTAAACCATTCATAGTGTTTGTTTTGCTATGTATGCACAGGCAGAAATGCCTGTACTACTTTTATTCATAATACTTGGTAAACAGGTAAAATAGGGTGATGACGATGACGTGTACGATGAGTACAAAGGCGTAGAATTGTTGCCAGGAACGGAAGATTGGTGGTGGTTGTTCGTTTTTCATTTGTGCGTATTTATCAGTAATGTACAACTTAGGAACGGGAAAAATTCATCACTTAAAAGAAATTTCCAAATCTAGCAAAGCCCGTTTCCTATCCAACCCATAAGCATAACCCCGCAATTTTCCATCCGAGCCAATCAGCCGATGACAGGGAACAATGATCGCTAGCCGATTCAGTCCATTGGCACGACCGACAGCGCGGGCAGCTTTTGGTCGATCAAGTTGCTGGGCAATTTGTCCGTAGGTTCTTGTTTCCCCTAAGGGAATTTGTACAACTGCCGACCAGACTTGCTGATAAAAATCTGTCGCGCCTGACCAGTCCATTGGTATATCAAAATGCTTTCTTTTACCTGAAAAGTATTCGTCCAACTCCTTTACACATTGCGACAGCAAAAGGGAAGAAACGGATGTAGTTGTCCCCATTTTATCCACAAACCGTAAGGCAGCAATGCCTCTGTCACTTCCTGTGATTTCTACGACGCCCAGCGGCGTGTTATGATAAATACATTCCAAGTCAAAGCTTGAATTTGAGTTTGAATTTGTCATTTGAGTTTGAGTTTGTCATTTGAGTTTGTCATTTGAGTTTGAGTTTGTCATTTGCATTTGCTCTCCCTCGCCTCTAGCTCCTAAAGGAAAATCCGCCCGCTAATATTGCTACTGAAACTGATATTGCCACTGATACTGTTTTGAATTTATTTCGCATTCAGCGCAAACAAAGCAAATGAGCCGAGCCAATGCTCCCCCATATAATCGCCGTCCACGATATTGGGTAAAGAAAAAGCCAGGTGTTCGTCCGCAATTTTAGTGAGGTGCGCCCATTCTGGATGGTCTTTTGCAATGCTGTACAAACACCAAGCGCGACTAAAATTCAAGCCATCGAGATGCACCAATTTTCCATCTGAACGGTCGCTGACGACGGCAGGCTCAAGCGCAGCGGTTTCAGGATTGACCAGTTGTGGAAGAAATTGCTCAAACCAGCTTTTAAATTCTGCTTTTGGCAATACGCGCCGCATGATGTCCGCTTCTTCGAGGCATGGCGACAGGAAATCATAACCGCTCGGCTCCCAACTTATCGGGCAGCCAACGTCTTTGGTGTAATATTTTTTTGCCCGACTTTCTAGGGCATTTTTTAGTGTATTATTCCCTGTCGTATTCGCATAATCCCAGGCAAAAGTCATCCCGAAAGCCGTATTGGTATGTTCGCCTACGCGAATGGGATAAACCAGTTTGGGATAATATTCAATATATTTTTCTACGACCAAGTCCGTTAAAGGTTTGAGATTTTCTTCCCATATTCTAGCATCTTCATCTTCCCAACTGTGTAATTCTTCTGCCAGTTTGAGCAACCATGCCCAACCATAAGTACGTTCAAAACTTTTGGTGTATTTATTCAGTGAAAAATAATCGACTTCCGTCAAAATGTTTTCTTTTGATAAATTTTCGTGCAGCATTTTGCGTATGGTAGCCTTGTCATCCAATTCGGGAAAATGCTTCAGCAAATTGACCAGCACCCAATGTCCATGCACCGCCGAATGCCAGTCGAAACAACCATAAAAAGCCGGATGATGCACCTGCGGCATTTGCAAATCCGATTCATCTGCAATCACAACACCCGATTTATAGGGCAGTGGATTTTGGATACAACTCATGGGCAGTTTTGCCAGTCGATTGGCTTCTTCCAGGGTGAGGTCGAGTGTTGGCATTTCTGTTGCTGGTTTTGTTTGCTGTGCGGGTTGGCAGGCGATAAAAAATAGGGGAATAATTATGAGTAGTTTGAATTTCATAACCCAATATGAAAAAAAATATTCAAAAATTTATGGAAAAAAGATGTTTTCGCCGTCTTTATATATGTGGGAACTATAAAAACAAATAAAGACGCCTTGTGGAAAGGTATCATTGAAGATCTGTTCGAGGACTTTCTTCACTTCTTTTATCCTGATGCGATACACGAGTTTGATTTGAGTAAAGGCTTTGAGTTTCTGGATAAAGAACTAGATCTTATTTTCAAACGATCGAAAAGCCGGAAACGTTATGCAGATAAACTCGTTAAAGTTTACACGAAGAAAGGTGAGGAGCAATGGATATTGATTCACATCGAAGTGCAGGGATATCGAGATCCTGAATTTGCGGCACGGATGTTCGATTATTATTACCGAATATTGGAAAAATATCGGGGGCGCATCACGGCTTTGGCGATTTATACGGATAATATTGCTTCATTTCATCCAAAAGAATATGTACGTTCCTGTCTGGGGACAGAAATGCGATACAGTTTTAGAACGTATAAATTGTGGGATAAAACACTGGATGATTTTGCGGACAAGTCGAACCCATTTGCGGTCGTTATGGAGACGGCTTGGTATGGTTTAAAGGAAGGAAAATTAGGCGAAGCGCACATCGCTGAATTGTATATCAGGTTGATTCGCAGGTTGTTTGATTTGGGTTATACCAGAGCGCGAATTTATGACCTTGTTGCCTTTATTGTCAAAGTTGCAAATTTTGAAAAACCGGAAATAAAACGTAAATTTGAAAACGAAGTAGAAATTATTTTACAAAAAAGAAAACCTATGGGTATTCAGGAATCAATCATAGAAGATGCAAAATGGCAGGGTATTGTAGAAACGGAAGATAAATTTGACAAGGAACGGAAAACGGCTATCCTAAGACTTAGGAAAGAAGGGTTCTCGGACGAGAAGATTGCATATTTTTTAAACCTTTCGATAGACGAAGTTGTCCGTATATCCAGTATTGAAAAGTAACAGACCATTGACAAAAAAGAAAGCCTATGGGTATTCAGGAATCAATCATAGAAGATGCAAAATGGCAAGGTATTGTAGAATCGGAAGAGAAGTTTGACCGATACAAGAAAAAAGCCATTCTAAAGCTTCAGGAAAAAGGATTCGTAAATGAGGAAATTGCTGATATTTTAAGCCTTTCCATAGATGAAATTGACCGTCTCTCTAAACTTGAAGAATAGCACACCTTCTCAACGAAACAAGGACCGAAAAAATATCTTCAAAAACCCCCAGCCTTCTTTTGCGAGTGTATTGATATGCATTTTGGAAAATACAATCCCTGGTTTTAGCTCTACCTGCACCGACTGAATACCTTTTGGATATTTGCGAGCAGCAAGGTGCAAAAATTCCAAATCAAATAGATAGCGATTAATGGTCGTTTCCAAAAAAATAGCGCGTCCGCCTGACTTGAAGCCTTTTAGTCCGCATTGTGTATCGCTGACGGGTAATCGGAAAAAATACCGTAGAAAAAATCGAAATACTTTGGAAATGCGTTTCCGCGCAAGCGGCACATTTTTATAATAATGCTCATCTCGAAGCCCAGCTACAACTTCTGTTTCTGATGCACAAAGCTGCTGAAAAACGTCCACAAAACTACCTGTCGTGTAAGGAAAATCTATATCGGTATAAATGCAGTATTCATTTTTGCTGTGGCGAAAACCTTCGCGCAAAGCATATCCTTTTCCTCGGTTTTTGTCGTAGCTGATGTATTTGAAATTGGGAATCTGCTTTTCGAGATAGGCAATTTGTTCCGGTTGAATGCCTTTGCTTGAGCCATCATTGACCACATATAAGTGTAGCACCACATCCTGCAGAGCAGACTGCGTTTCCGACATTGCCTGCACAACCGTTTCCGCCCAGTCGGGCAACGGATTATAACAAGGCAGTATAATGTCGAGATCTTTCATTGTCTGGTTCTGGTCATTGGGATATTGGTAAAAGTACAAAGTTCATCGCAACTTGTCCGTAAGGAATCTGAAATTTACGATGTAAAAAATAAATCTCATCTTTAATCGCTTCGTTCATTGCCGCACTTTATTAAACCGAAAAGTATCCTTTTTTATTTCTTTATCTCTTGGATTGAATTCTGTCAATTCGGACACGATACGCGGATTTTTTATTGCCTGCGTAGCAATAATTTCATAGCCCATTTCGCGCAAATCTTCTGATAATTCGTTCTTCTTTTTGTACTCTTTTTTGATGACTTTCAGAAAAATTTCCCGATTGCTGCCATCTACTTTGTTGTGATAAACAAAATCAATTTCATCTTTTAGCTTTTTCAGGTCGGGAATATTTGAAAAATACTGATTCAGACATTTATGCCCACTGCGTGCTTCTTCCCAGCCTTTCAGCAAAACCGCCTGTGCTTTTGTCAGGTCTTGAAGTTTGTTTTTATAAATACCTGAGGCTTCCATGTATTTATATTGTGCTTTGAATTGATCGACTGTTTTTTCATAATAAACCGCTGCATGTTCTCTGTCTTGCAATTTCATATACAAATCTCCGACGAGTTCAAACATGTTCATCTCCTCATAGAGCTCTATGGCTTCCCGAAACATATTGCCTTTTTCATAACATTGGGCTGCTCTGAATTTATCATTGGCATGTTTCAGGTAAATGAGGGCTGCTTCCTGATACAATTGTCCGTCTTCCAGCGTTTGGGCTGCGCGATAATTATTTTTCAACAATTTCAAATAAACAAAAGCAGCTTTTTTGTACTGCTTTTTTGCAATCAGGTCTTTCGCTGTTTGCTCATATTGCTGCTGCAACCTATAATAATCATCGCCATTATCATACGAGCCACCGCCGCCGCGCGACAACTGACGCCCAAACAGAGAAAGATTTCCCCATTGCTTCGATAGCATAAAATCGCCACCAGCACGACCGCCACGAGACGAGTGATTATCGTCTAGCGGAATGGCATATTTCAGGGCTTCTTCTGGATTTTTCTTGAGCCAATCCAATAATTTTTCAAGCTGTTTTTGGTTTCTTTTGTGCAATTGTTCAAAATCCTCTTGCAAATTATCTGACCAGTCTTCTCCTTTATCCGACATGGATTTAGCAAAAGAATTTAAAGCATTCATCAAACCCGTTCTGCCTGTTTCAGCGTCTTTATCATCCGGTTTTTCAAAAAGTTTGCGATACAAAGCCAGTCTACCTTTTTCCAAAATATCCAAAGGGTCGTCCGGCATCTTTTCCCTTCCGGGCAATAGATTTTCTTCCAGATTTTTGATCAGTTCTTCTGGCGGTACCGCTTTTATTTGAAAACTTTTAATCTGCTGAGGTATAAAAACGCTGTTTTCTGGCTGAATAATCGTTCTGATTTTTTCCGCTGGCAATTCAAGATGTGCTGTCCAATCGAATGTGGCTTCCTGCTCCGCCCAGCCAATTTCGGGATGAAAAAGATGGAGCGCAGAAGGAAATAATACCGCCCTGTCCGACTCCGAAAGACTCGGCGTCAACTTTGTTTTTTCGGGAATATAAAAATTGGGAAATACTCGTTGACACAACTCTTTTTTACCCACCATATCAGCCGTCAATTCTCCATGTACCGCCACAAAGCATCCCCACACAGATTTAGCAACCGTGCCAGGCAGCGGATAAACCTGCACATCCTGCAAGGTGAAGGACAGGCTTTGAAGTTCCTCTACCCATACTTGTACGGAAGGGCTTTTTATCAAAAAACCTCCAAGTGGATAGCTATTTTCTTTAGCTGGTTTTATGCGTAGTTTCATGCGCTTTGATGGTATTTATAAATAGATCAATATAGGTTTGAAAAAATACTACTGAATCAATTACTTTCGTTGCTTTAAAATCAGGCGTGACTGGATAAATATCGACTTTAGCTCCACGTCCTTCAAATTCCCACTGTATTTGTTCTGCCTCTTTTTTTGTACAAAAATACAAAAGATCGCAGGGAGCGGAACTCATCAGTTCTTTTGAGTCTCCTAAGCCGATTTTTGTAATCTCTTTAATTTCTTTGATTACATTGATCTTATTAGTACCAACATCTTTCAGGTAAAGTCCAAAAAGCGGTTCATTTTGATAATGTACCCAGCCTGCAAATTCCTCATCCGTTGCAATGCCAATTTGCGTATCAAGCACCAAAGGAACATAAATCGTTGGAATACTTTTATTGCTACTTGTCAGCATAGCAAAACCCGACCGATTGATCTCGACAAGGCTTCCATCGGCAAATTCAAAGCGACCTTCTGCTGTCTTTTCAGCGAGTATATCATAGTCTCTCTTTTCTCCAGCCCTTAATATGATACGCTTTGCGTCTATAGAAAGTTGATGAACATTAAACATCAACTCCAAGGCAGTATTTATTCCTACGGACTTGACATTTTTCAAATTGGGCGGTGTATAACGATGGTCAAAAGTAGCCTGCTTGACTATTTTACCTCTTGATACAAAAAGCTCGTTCAATGCTGCATATTCTATATCCGATTCATTTACATTTCCTTCCAAATCAATAGACCAAGCACCAGTGTGATTCAAATGATAAAATTTTTCCTGATGAAAAATAAAAGCCTGTTCATATCTTGATTTCCATTGGTGAAAATGGATTTTTTTCTCTGCCTTTGTTTGCAAATTAAGCAGCGTAATTTCCCGATATTGAGTCCGAAAAAGCAGGATAACAAATTCACCGTTTTTCACTTGTCCGATTTCAAATTCATTATCATAAACAGAAAGATTTTCGTAAAACACTTCCCAGCCTTTTCGAATACCTGCAATGGACACATCGCGAAGTCGGAGCAGTGATTTTTCTTTTGTTAATTGAAAAACAAACTCACTCCCAACAGGTCGAATACCTCGATATCCCAGGGAAGAGGCGACCATGATGGGATAATGTTTCCCGCTTTTTGTTTTTCGCGGTGCAATTTTTTTCTTCGATTTACTCCAAAGCCTTTTGAGCGGCAATTCTATATGTTGTACATGTTTTTTACTCTTTTTTAATTTTTTATATAAATCAATAGAACCGCTCGCATCATTGAAAACCCAGTAATTAATCTGGCTGCCAAACTCATTCATGGCACGGCGCATTTCAGTTTGTTTTTGGGTGCTGTTTTCTGTCAACACAAACAATTCTCGTCCTTTTTCGGAAGGATATTCCTTGAAATAAGCCGCCAGCCCTTCTGAGCAATCCAAAGAAGCCTCCACAATTTGCAAGCCGTCAATAATACCATGAATGGAGTCAAATTGAATCGGATGCACAGATTTGCCCAAAGCAAAAACTTCACACTCAATGTCCGTTTTGGGATGTTTGGCAATCGCCAGCATGGTCGCAAAAGCCATGATTTTTGGTGTTCCCCAATTTTTCAAAGACACATCAATCAGAATGACCCGCTTCATATTATTGGAAGCTGGCGGCGATTCCCGACTGAGGTATAAGGCTTCATTATTGGCGAGCCTCGACAGGAATACAATTTCCTCATTGGCAAATTCGGAAATCAGCAGGCGGTCAAAATTGCCTTTATTCGTCAGATCGGACACACCACCAAGCGGCTGCTGACTTGGAATAACACTGTGAAACGGAATCCGCAGCCCCGCCCAAATCGTCTTAACTAAAGTACCGACTTTCTGCGTTTTGCTGTTTTGTTCCAGTGCTTCAATCAAGTCTTCAGGAGCTTCGCCGATGACTTCTTCTTCCAGTTCCAGCGTGTCTTCAAAATCGGGCAGACTGGCTATTTTATGGAGAATATCATCAACCGTTTTGAACTTTCGGTACAAAAGCGCGATGACTTTAAAGTCATTGATTGCTCTGGCAGAACTCAAATCTGTTGTTGCCAACGATAAAGACTTTTTGCTTTTATTTCGCAAACGGGCTACCACAATTTGCGATTTTTTTAGAGAAAACCTGTTGTGCGCATCCTCAAAAATTGCTCGGAAAAGTAAAATCTTTCGGTGTCCTACTTTGTATTCTTCTGGTAACTCTGTCAGCAGATTTAAAAAATTATACGCTTCTGCAAAAGTCTCATAAGTTGTATCAAATTTTTTATTGACAATTTTCAAGACATCGAAAATTGCTGTTCTACCTTTCGGATTTGTCGCAATAATCGCCAATAATAAAGATCCAAAAGGCGGGATGCCCTGCGGGGCAAGATCTTTCGCTATTTTTGAAACCAGTTCTCTATAGGCAATCGTCGAGCCATTTGGGATAGCCAACACTTCGCAGCGTGGACTTTCCCATTGCCAGAAATAATCATCATAAGCCTGAAAGTAGTCTCGAACATTCATGAGGTCTTCTGTTTTTTTTATTTTTAATTGGTTTTAAATTACTACACCTTACTAGGTCATCTCGTAAGAGGTGACATCCCCTCTTGAGAGGGGAACCAAAGGGGTGTGTTGGCTGGAATACTGACAAATAGTTGAGCATACAATTCGTTCAACCCTTTTCTACCTAACACACCCCTCTATTCCCCTCTCAAGAGGGGACGTATTTCGCTTTGCGAAATACCTGCGTTAGGGCATTTTAACCGTCCGTCTAACTGAACTTAAAGTCAGCCGCCGAATCGCTTTTTTTGCAATTTTAAAATAAGTCCCGTCCTCATTCCAAACCACCCAACTGTCTTTATCTGGATTTATTTTTTTATTTATAAATGCTGTGAGCAAAGTCCATTCAAAATCATAACCTACTGGTAAAATGGCATGATGACTGACCCAGAACATACTGCCTTTTATCGGCAAAACAGGCTGTCCAAAAATCAAGACTTCTGTATTGTCCAACAAAACCCATTCTAGCGGTTTCAACCGGACTGCTGGGGCAGTTTCTGCAAATTCTCGTAAATTATCCAGTGAAGTCAGCATCACCTGTGCCTCTTTTGGTGTATCAATGGCGACCAACTTTACCGCCAGTCGTTCTTCTGTACCAAAATAATTATGGTTGAAATCATCCAATTGAATCGGCAAAGCTCGTTCTATTGGCGTCCACAGCAAAGCGGGTTCATTACGCGCCGGCAGCAAGCTGTTTTGTGGATACAATTTACCTGCTTTCGCATAATAAATCGTTTTGTGCGGAATGCTTTTCACTGCGACAGCGTCAATCTGATATGCTTCAAAATTGCTGACCCAAATTTGGTCTGCATCAAAAGCAATTTTCAAATTTGTCCATTGTCGGAGGGCTGCCATATCGTTGAGGTCAGCCTCATTCATCACCACATAATAAGCTATACCGCTTGAAGCATTTGTTTCCATAAAGATTCAATTTCGGTCGTTAAATGCTGTTTGTGTTCTTGGTTTTTGATCCAGCCGCAGCGTGTTTGTACATAGCGCAATTTGTCTTTGATGACATTTTGTTCTTCAAAAGACAGGCTGCCTGTATTCCATTTTTCGGTCAGCAGATTGACTTCTTTCATCAGTTCTTCCGCATTGGGAATTTTGTTGAACAAAGCCTGCGGGTGGGCATCGGGCGCATCATCTTTTTCTATAATGGTGTCAATGACGCCAGCCAGTATTTCAATTTGTTCTTCGGTGTCCCAAATATATTTCAAAACCCACAAATCGGATAAAGTAGCCGCATCTCGCCCACACATCAGCGCACTTGCTGCAATGAGGTTCTGCACCTTCACCGCCCGACGGTCCGATACTTTCACGCCAGTATTTCTCAAGTTGTGTATCAAATCAACATAAGGTTTTCTGATGACGGATAAGTCTATGCTTTTCGTCTGTTCCTGCATCGCAATAATATCTGCTGGCTTGATAGACGGCATTTTTGTTGGCTCGTTTTTTTCCAGTTTTCTACCTGCAAGTAACACCTCTTCCAGCAAGTCGGGATTCACATAATCGCAACGCACGCGAATCAGGAAACGGTCGAGCAAAGCATTGAGCGATTCGTCTTCGGGCAGCTGATTACTTGCCCCGACAAACATCAATGCTGGAATTTTTCGGGTTTCTTTTCCACGTCGGAAGATCTTCTCATTCAAAGCCATCAACAAACTATTCAGAATCGCACTGTTGGCATTGAAAATTTCATCGAGAAAAATCATCGAAGCTTCTGGCAACATGCCTTCTGTATTGGTCACCAAATCGCCGGCTTTGAGTTTTCGGATATCAAAAGGTCCAAAAATTTCATTGGGTTCGGTAAAACGAGTCAGCAGGTATTCAAAATTTTTGCCTTCTTCAATACACTGCGACAAAGTCCGCACGATGGCACTCTTTGCTGTTCCCGGCGGGCCGAGTAGGAAAGCGTTTTCTTTTGCCACCAGGCAAATACCTAGCAAATCTATAATTTCATCTTTCCCGACAAAGGTATCTTTGATATACCTGAGTACTTTGCTCAGTTTTTCGGTTTTATTCATGATTTTGAGTTTTAAAATCTTTCCAGTAGTTATCTTTAAATAGTCCAAAATTGCTTCGAATCAATGCATTGAAACGAGTTTGATTAGACAGCCGTGTATTTTTATATTTCACGATCCTATCCAAGTATAATTGCTGTAAACAATCATCAGCAAAAACGACATCGAAGTCCAGATTTTCTATCGGCAATTCATAATGGATCCCCGAATAATGCCATTGCGATAAGCGTTTTTCCAAGACCACAATCAACCAGTCTTCCTGGTCAATCAGTTTCAACTGACGCAACATATCCGGCACAAAACGAAAACACAAATCAACCGACAACATGGTAGATGCATTTACAGAAAATTCGGCTGTCGGAAACAGTTCTTCCAATTCGCCTATGGAGTGTTGCCGATACAGCATCAGTTGAGCGGCAATGTACACCGTCTCGGCAGCCCATAAAGCAGCATCCGCATGAAAATCGGGAGCAATGAATGGATAGTGCGTGGCTTCTTTTTGGTATTCGGCAGTCAGAAAATTCAGCAACATTTTCTTTTCTTCTTCCGACCTTGATAATATATTTTCGTACAACATGACCTCTTCTTTTTCACGAAGTGTTTTTATCATGTTGAAAAAGTATGGGTTTCTCATTATTTCTTTGATTGTAATGACAACAATACGCATTTTATCTTAAATTCGTTCCCGCTTTTAAAATTTTAATCAAATTATGACATCAACTCGTCGGGCTTATTTACAATTGCATATTGCTGTTTTTTTGTTTGGCTTTACGGCGATTCTGGGTCGCGGTATTCAGATTTCGGAATTGCCTGTGGTGTGGTGGCGATTATTGATTACCTGCGTCAGTCTTTTGCTTTTGCCGGGTGTGATAAAAGCCTTGCGGCAAATGCCCAGGCGACTGGTTCTGCAATTGGCAGGAATTGGGATTGTGGTGACTTTGCACTGGGTCACGTTTTTTGGTGCGGTGAAATATTCCAATGTATCCGTCACGTTGAGTGCGCTGGCGACGACTAGTTTTTTTACGTCTTTCATTGAGCCTTTGTTTGGGCGAACAAAAATCAAATGGTATGAAGTCATGTTGGGTTTGCTGGTGGTGCCAGGCATGTACATTATTTTTCAGTTTTCGGATGTAGATTATACGACAGGTATTATCATGGGTTTGATTTCGGCATTGCTCGCGGCAGTTTTTTCTACCCTTAATAAAAACATGGTGACCAAAGCCGAGCCTATGGCGATTACTTTTGTGGAGTTGGGCAGCGGTTGGTTATTTTTGTGCCTGATTGCGCCTCTTTATGGAAAATTATTGGGCAATTCTACTTTTACGCCTTCGGCAATGGATTTGTTTTTTCTGGTTGTTCTGGCTTTGTTGTGTACGACTTTTGCTTATGTGCTAAACCTGAAAGCCCTGAAGTATATTTCAGCTTTTACAGCGAATTTGACCATTAACCTAGAGCCTGTGTATGGAATTATTCTGGCTTGGGTGATTTTTCGAGAAGATCAGGAAATGAATGGTAGTTTTTATATTGGCGCAGCTATTATTCTTGCTGCCATCTTTTTACATCCCTTTCTGAAACGGATTTTTGAGAAGTAAAATTCTAAAAAAAACTCCAATTTGTGCTAGTTTCGTAAATTTACAGGTAGCATTGAGTCATAGCCAATTAAAATACTTAAAGTTGTAGAACAAGATCATTTCAGAAGAAATAAAAAATTTGATGGAAAATCGTATAAAAAAAATTTCGATTAATGGAAGAATGGCATTGGGGGTAATTTGTCTTGAAAGATTTGTAAAATTAAAAGAATTACATAACAATGAAGAAGTGTTGGAGTTACTTGAATTGTTGTGGGAGTTTACATCTTCAAATACATTAGATAAGTGGGAAGAGAAGATAAAAGAATATCAACCCTGTTGCATAGAAGAGACTTATAAAGAGAAAAAGTATGAAGATTACGAGTTTTTAACAAAAGAAAAAATTAAAAAATATTACAAATTATATAAGGAATCCTCACCAGATTTGGAAGAAATGGTAGAATCGGTAATTGAGATAGGATGTGGAAATTTGTATGGAGGAACTGGAGAGTACAGTAAGTGGACACTAAATCCGACTGTGACAGTTCTAAAAATCATGAAAAGGAATGAAATTGATATTCCGGATTTAAAAATATTTGAAAGATCAAGCTTCAAAGAAAAACATGGATGGGGAGAGCGTAGAGATAGATTGTTTTATGAAATAAAACAAAAAAACTGGCTATAACGGGTGACTGTGGAGTGTCCATGCGAGCTAAAACCACGCACGTCGTACACTACCGATAAAGCAAGTTTGCTGCCTACCCTTCAATTAAAAAGTCCCTCTTCTCTCAGCCGAAGGCGGTCTAAAACTCAGGAATCAAAATTAAAATTCCGGCTTTGCAGCAGCTGCTCATAGCGTTTTTCATCAAAACTATATAGGCGGGCTGGGCGGTGCGCCACATCTTTTTGCATTTCTTCCAAATCCACCAAAACATTCATGGAAATCATTTTCTTACGAAAATTCCGTTTGTCCAATGGTTTGTCCAGAATGGCTTCATAGAGATTTTGCAACTCCGTCAGCGTAAATTTTTCGGAAAGCAGATTAAAACCGACCGGATGCGTCAGGACTTTATTTTTGAGGCTATCCCGCGAAGCTTCCAGTATTCCATTATGGTCAAAAGCCAGTTCGCCAACCTCCTGCACATTCACCCAAGAAGCCTGATTATTATAGGATGCTGAATTTTCTTTGTATTGTTCAATATTAATCAACGAATAATAAGCCACGGTAATCACCCTGCCTGTCGGGTGTCGGTTTACCCGCCCAAAAGCCTTTACTTGCTCCAGATAAACATTCGACAAACCTGTCCTGTTTTTTAGTATCCGATAAGCCGCTTCGTCAAGGTCTTCTTTTGGATCTACCAAATCACCAATCAAGGCAGTTTGTCCTAAATAATTTTCATCCAGACATTTGACCAACAGTACTTTTAAGTCTTTGCCGTCAAATCCAAAGATCACACAATCTACAGAAAATGCAGATTTAAAGTAACTGTCTATCTGTTTCAGTCCAGTATTAATATTCGTCTTATAATCTATCATATTATCAGCCGTTCAATGCTTAATATATTTTGTCGTTGAACAAAAATACAAAATGTGGAGAACTTAATTTTAACACTTCTCTATATCTGTAACGCCAAATATATCCGTTTAAATATGTCTTGTTAGCAATTAGAAAACAAAAAAAACGTTAATCATTATAAATCAGCTATTTAAATATAAAATTAGCCCTAAAAAGAGATTTTTCTCAAAAATTGTCCGAATATTGTGACATTTAATAATCAAAAAAAATATTGAACAATTCTTGAAAAATCAAAGTTTAAAATGATATGGCGACAAAATCACAGACCAAACAACTTGGCTTAATTGGCTATCCATTGTCTCATTCTTTTTCCAAAAAGTATTTTGCAGAAAAGTTTGAACAAGAAGGTATTGAGGGCTGGCACTACGATTTATTTCCGCTGGACAATATTGATAAACTCCCACTTTTATTAGAACAAGAACCGACATTAGTCGGTTTAAATGTAACGATTCCTTATAAAGAAGCCGTCATTCCTTATTTAGACAAAATTGACGAAAGTGCCGCTTTCGGAGCAGTAAATACTATAAAAATTGAGGATGGAAAATTAACGGGTTTTAATACTGATGTCTATGGTTTTGAACACTCCTTAATTCCGTTTTTGAAACCATACCATAAGCAGGCTTTAATTCTTGGTACAGGTGGTGCGGCAAAGGCAGTAGCAAGTGTATTGAATAAACTAAATATTGCTCATCAATACGTGTCCAGAACACCATCAAACCAACAGCTTTCTTATGATAACTTGAATAAAAATATAATAGAAAGCCATCTGCTTATTATCAATACAACTCCACTTGGTATGCAGCCAAATATAAAATCTTTTCCAAAATTAGCATATAAATATATAACTTCACGGCATGTTTTATATGACTTAGTTTATAATCCAGAAAAAACAATTTTCCTAAATCAGGGAAAATACTATGGAGCAGATATAAAAAATGGACTTGAAATGTTATATTTACAGGCCGAGCGAGCCTGGTCTATCTGGCAAACCTGATTTAGGAATGAAGTATAAATAAATTTGCTTTACCCACTTATGAACATAAAAAAACAGTGACTGTCAATTCAAAAAAAAATAGAAAGCGCGGAGTCGATTTTTCCAATGTAGAAATCGCTTTTGCAGGCACATCAGATGCCGACCTGAAACAGGCTGCCTGGTTGTTCAAAATGATGAATAAAAAATGGCTGGTCACTATAGGTTCACAGCTGGGACTCACTGCTTTTAAAATGCGTCTCCCTATCAATAAGATAGTGGAAAAAACGATTTTCAAACAATTCTGCGGCGGCAAAACGCTGCTCGAATGTCAGCCCACCGTTGATCAGCTTCACAAACGTAATGTACTCACTATTCTCGATTATGGAGCAGAAGGCAAGAGCACAGAAGAAGCCTTCAATGCCACCATGCGTGAAACCATGCGAGCAGTACGTTTTGCCAATGAAAATGACAGCGTACCCGTTATCAGTACTAAAATTACTGGCTTGGGTCGGTTTGGATTACTGGAAAAAGTACAAACAGGCGTAGAACTGACTGGCGTAGAAAAAGAAGAGTATATCGCTTTATTCAAACGCCTCAATTCTATTTGCCATGTTGCTTATGAACATAAAGTTGGCATTTTCATTGATGCCGAAGAAAGCTGGATACAAGATACCATCGACTACCTCGCACGCACCATGATGGAACGCTATAATAAAGAACAGGTCATTATTTATAACACCTTTCAGCTATACCGCCATGATCGACTGGATTTTCTGAAAAACTCTTATGAACTGGCTAAACGCAAAGGTTATATTCTTGGTGCAAAACTGGTTCGCGGTGCGTATATGGACAAAGAAAATGTCCGTGCCGAAGCACAAGGATATGCCTCGCCTATACAACGCGACAAGGCTTCTACCGATAAAGATTTTAATTCTGCCGTCAAGTTTTGCATAGACAGATACGAAGAGATTGCTTTTTGTAATGCTTCGCATAATGAGAAAAGTGCCTGGTATATGCTCGAACTTATAGAGCGCAATAACCTAAGTAAAGGGCATCCACACCTCAACTTCTGCCAGCTACTCGGTATGAGTGACCACCTCTCTTTCAATATGGCAAAAGCTGGTTTCTGTGTTGCTAAATATGTCCCTTATGGGCCTATTGCCGATGTCGTTCCTTACCTCATTCGACGTGCCAAAGAAAACGCTGCCGTGACGGGCGACATGAGCCGGGAATTAGGTTTTATTGTAAAGGAAATGGAGCGTAGAGGGCTTAAGAAATGAATGAATGGGGGAATGAGTGAATAACCATTGTTTACCATTAGTTGATTCGATAGTACTCAACTAAAGTATGATAGAGTAAGTTCCGTTGTCGTCAGACGAATTCGGTTGAAAATACAGCATATTTAAGGGGATAAACCACCAATTTTCATAAAATCCTTCGTCTGCCGACTATTCCATACTTTAATCGAACACTACTGTTGATTCAGGGGTAAAAGATTTTTTGCCTTGCAAAAAATCGCCATCACAATTTCACGAGCACTCAATTCTACAATTATAATTTCCCAATCAACTCCGCCGCTTTCTGGTTATAATAATTATCAGAGGCTAAGACTAGTGTCAACAAACTTCTTACCCGAGCTGTATTACCTTTTTTCACATAAGCCAGTGCCAGATACCAGGCGGCATCTGTTTCATAACCAGCGTTTTTATTTTTTAAAACCTTTTCCAACAAAGGAATAGCCTCGTCAGTTTGTCCAGCTTTCAGATGTGCCAGACCACTGAAAAATGCAATTTGCAAATCATCAGGCTGCTCACGCAGGGCAGTATTAAAACAAGTGACGCTTTTTTGATAATTTTTAGCATCAAAAGCCTGTAAGCCCTGATAAAAAACTTCTGCTTTTTTTAGGGTATCTGCATTACCACGCATAGCAAGTTGACTGCTTTTCACGTCAATGGCGTCGATATAATCTGCATAATGTCGATTTTCATTGCCCGCTCCCCAATACAAAATAGCAGATAAAGGCAGCAATAAGAATAAAATCGCTGCCGCAATGCGTAAAAACATACGCCGTGGAGGGCGAGGCGGCATTTGCACCACTTTATCATCGGGCTGCACTTCAAGCTTAGGAGATGCTTCTTCCAAAACTTGCTCAACCGCTTCAAAATTTTGCGTATTGGCATAACCTTCCACTGCATCTCTGCAAAATGGACAGTCCAATAAATGATTTTCTACATCGTGCGCCTCTTTCCTACTACAATCCTCTTGTAGATACCGTTTAATCTCGTCCTGAGATAAACAGTCCCGTTGTTTGAATATTTCTTTCATACTTGTAAAATGCTGATTGAGTCAAAACTTACCCAATCTCCTCCAATAGCAGCCTTTTCAGATTCCTTTTTCCGTTCTGTAAATAACTTTTGACCTGGTTTAATGTATAGTTGGTTTCAGCGACGATTTCTTTGTACCGTTTATCCTGAATAAAGAACAAGTCCATGCATATTCGTTGATCTTCATCCAATTTTTTCAGGGCATTTTTAAGCTGGTCAGCTTGTACAATAATACCGCCTCTATTATAAAGACTCTCTTCTTCCGAAAATTCCATAAATTCGGACGAACTTTTTTCATCTTTTTTTAATTTTTCCAGTCTTTCTTCGGTTTTTTCCCGTTTTTCCAGCCTATCTAAGCAGTGATGTTTTGTGGTAATGTACAACCAATTCTTAAAATTCAGTATTTTTTGCCGATGCAAATCACGCAGTAATTTTTCGAAAATGTCCATGAGCGTGTCGCGGCTCTCTTCCTCTTCTTTCAAGTATTTCAGACAAACCCCATAAACCAGATGTTTGTATCGGCTAAAGAGTTCGCCCACATGCGCCTGCCGACCAGTATCCTGGTAGGACAAGACGAGTTGTTCATCGGTGAGCTTTTCAACAGAACGGGACATAAGTAGCTAAGTTAGGGAGTTCAAGGATTGTGTGTTTGTGTGTGTGGAAAATCGGATATTAATCGCAATAGTCGCTAAAATTTCAGCGACTGTATAATGACTTCAAGTTGTTGTATCAAGGAGCGTTTGTCTTCTCCGGGCGCGTGGACAAATCCATCTATAAATACCACTTTTTGTGAGTTGGGATTATAAATCATATAGCTCAAAAACGGGCCGCCCATAAAATCATTCTTCATATTCCACAAACCCCGCGCTTCCAATGCGTACAAACCATTAATACTCGTTTTTTGGTATTGAATCGGAAGATTCACCTGATCGGAAGCCATGTAAGAACCTTTTGCTGCACTCGTTATCATGCGTTTACCGAGGCTGTCGCGAATGGCAATAATGCTGGCTTCATTGAGTTGCGTATTTTTATCATAATCCGAAACCCGAAGCAGGATATTGCTGCTGATTGTTCCGGTTTCCCGACGAATCCACATTTCCTTTTTTACAGAATCCATGACCGCAGAACGATAAGTACCAGGAACATTCATCGCGATACCAAATTTATCTTTAATTTCATTGACCAAACTCCGATTAATTCCTGACTGATACGTATTCGCACGTATCTTTTTATCATCCGCCGCTTTTATCTTTTTGATAATACTTTGCTCTTTCTTTTTAATATTTTCCAGCAATTGCGCTTTATTGGGTGCAAACAAATAAATAATAATCTGACCATCTGCCCACATATTTTCCACAACGGCTGTATTATAATCAAAATCTATCTTTGCCCGTTCTACGCCTTCTTTTCCAATGACTTTTGTCACTTCCTTCGTCGATTTGGTGTTCTGCGACAAATCCGCCAGAAAAATAATCACCCGCCACTCCTGCTGAAGTCGCGCCAGATTCATCGCTTCTACGTATTTGACATCAAAAATAGGCTCAGGCTGTGGCAATACCGGAAATGCCTGCAATAAATAATCGCGCATAGCCTCACCAGGCAGCCCTTCCCAAATCGCATTTTCAGATACCACCAACAACTGCCCCGCCTTCCCAATCGCCGTTGGCAATGGCGTAATGCTGTCGCGCTGCTGCTGCGTACACGCAAGGGATAAGAACAGTATACTTATGTATAAAATGAATTGATTTCTCATTATGATTTTTTATAAATGGCAATTTAAGTATTTTAGAATAAAATGCCCGAATACAAAACTATTTTTCTACAAAGAAAGATGCAGATAAAACGTGAATTGGCGTGTGAAAAAGCCTTCTCCAGTCTTTATCTGCTCTTAAAATTTGTTCGTCTTTCGGCTGCAATGCCTTTTGATTCGAAAAGCTTCGTATATTTTTCCAGTTCAATAACTTGTATAAAATCTGGAATCTAAATTGTCAGGAAAATCATTTAAGAATTGGAGCAGTTCTTTTTGGTCTTGTGGAGAGATATATTTTGGCAGAAATTGTTGTATGGATTCTCTGATGTGTACATCGAACTTTTCATTAAGTTCTTTTTCGTATAACAAAATATGTTGGTGAGATACAGACATTGTACCAGACTTTTACTTTAAATATTGAAGATCAAACTTCCACCGTCTCAATATGCGCTGAAAGTCCTCGGTCAATTAAAGCGTCTTTCATGGGCTTGATGACATTCATTGCATCTGTTTTCACGGTTGCTTTTCCTTTGAAATGGATAATCATGGCCAATTGCTCGGATTGCTGCGAACTGTGTTTGCAGACATCAACAAATGACTCAATGACCCATTCAAAAGTATTCACATCATCATTAAAGACAATAAGTCGAGCCACTTCACTAGAACCCGTATCAACGTCGTCTTCCAGTAAAATGTCTTCTTCGATTAGTATGTCGGGACTGTGCATAATACTTAGCAATTTAATTTTTTTTGTTAAATAAAATTCCCGCGTGTTTTATCTTCTAACGGATGTATAAACAACTAATTTAAACCCGATAAAGTTCTCTGGACAGCCGCAAAATCGGGTAATTCTCCCGCATTGTCAAGTATTTCGGCGTATTGTACGATTCCTGACTTATCAATGACAAAAGCAGAACGCTTGGCAACACCTCGCATACCCAGCACAAAATCGCCGTATTGCGCACCATAAGCAGCACAAACTTCCCGATTAAAATCAGCCAGCAGGTCAAAATTTAAATTCTGCTCTGCCTTGAATTTTTCGAGTACAAACAAAGAATCTACCGAAACGGCAAGAATTTCAGCATCTAGGTTTTTATAGCTGGCAATGTCGTCGCGCATGGTGCACAACTCTTTCGTACAAACACCTGTAAAAGCCAAAGGAAAAAACAATAAGACTACATTTTTACCCTTGTAATCGCTCAGTGAAACTTCTTTTTTGTCTGAATTGAATAAGGTAAATTCAGGAGCTGTATCGCCAATTTTGATTGCCATGTTATTATTTTAAAATATTCCAGAATAAAATTTGCCTAAAGATACAGAAATTAAGACAAGTATATAAAAAAAGGCCAGACAAGTTTCAATAACCCACCTGACCTTCGGAAAATTTAGAGCATTTTGGGAATCGCTGCTACTCTTCCAATTCCCCATTTTTAATTTCTGCCAGTTCTTCTTCGATGCTTTTTCCAAAATAAGGATGCTCTTCCCCATTACTGAGTGCAAGTCGATGAGGAGTCGTGGCAGCTTTACGTCTTAATTTGAACAAAAGATACACATTAAAAAGGTGCATTGCGCCAAGCAATAAAACAATACCGCCGACCTTCACACTCACTACTTCAAACAGTTCTTTATAGCTCGAAATGACATAAGTATTTTTCAGGAGAAACAGGACTAGACCGAGGTTTACCAAATAAAAACCAGCTTTGAGCAAATGATTAACGGACAGTGCCAGTTCTTCATTATGATTAAAAATATCGCTGAAGAATACCTTGGCGTTTTTGAATAAAATATGGGCAACCCAAAGGGTCAGTCCTACTCCGATCCACAAGTAGATGATGTATGCAATGACTGAATAACTAAGCATAATGGTGAATTTTATTATTATTTAAAAAGAGTTGTTTCCGATTCTTTTTTGATGTGATCTAAGACCCTGTTGTGTATCCTGTGAATAATAAAGTCTGACCAGGTTTTCCAATAAATTTCTGGTTGAATATCCACATAATACCAAGTCGTTCCTTCCAGTAAGGTTTTGTTTGCTGACAAGCTTTCCAGCCTAAATTGCCCTTTTTGAGATTGAAAATAGCCATCCAGATGCGGCGGATGTACTTCCCAAAATGGATTCCATTCATTCATAGGAATGGGCTGGTCGATAACATCAAATTGTAATAAATTGGGCTCGTCCCAAGTAGTGATAGGCTCAACAAAACTACCTGTTGTAAAATTGCAATACCGAATACTACCCACGCCTTCTCCTTCTATGGTCGCATCTGTAGGATAGGAAATACCTGTTTTGAAAATCCAGTCCGTAGGCTCTTCGATTTTACTAAACGTAACGACATTATTCCATACTGTTTCTATAGGGGCATTGACCTCCACGGTTGTCCTTACAGGAATTAATGTAGGCCTGTCATTCACATAATCAAATCCCATCGTAATTATTGCTCCCAAAAGCAGTAATACAGTATAGTTTTCTGGATTATCAGTGTATTTTCTTTTGTGTACCCCGTAAGCTATGTAAGATCCCAACAAAGTCAATAAAACCAAAATTGGAGAAGCCATTGCAATACAAATAATGCCTTCCATCGCAAAAACAAGTAGCGCAATAATAGAGGCAAAAAGTGTAATAAAACTGATTTTAAAAGCAGTAGAACGGTTTAATGGCTTGTAGTGACCAACCAGAAAAGGTGGTAAAAAACCAATTAAAAAAGGGATAAAAAGAAAAACCAATATACCATATTCTCCCAGAATCTCTACACTGAAAAACCCTAAGGCTACCGAGAATACTAATGTGCTCAATACTGCGGTGATTTCTGGATGTTTTTTCATTATTTTCACTTTTAAATTATTCCTTTTGAGCTTAATTTTTCGAAAATAGTATTCAATAATTTATGCTTTAAAGCACCCATTCGATACTGCCTGAACGTGGCAAACAGAAACAAATTGAAAAAGTGCATCACAGCCAGCGTAAAAGCAATCAAACCTACTTTAGTACTAAGCACTTCTATCACACCTGCCATTCCCACGATGTCTTGTTTTTCTTTCAATACAAATAGCACGTAAGCAAAATTGACCAGATAAAAACCAACAAGAAGGAGTTTGTTGATGGCATCGGCAATACGTTCGTCAGCAAAAGCTTCAACCAGAAAATATCGCCCATTTTTGTGCAACGAATGCCCCACCCAAAAGGTAAGCCACGCACTTGCATGAAGGTATAATATGTAGGTGATGAGCATCATAATATTATAGGTTTGGTAAACTTGCGAGCAGGGTTTGTGAGGAGAAAGTTTGCTAAACCTTCCATTATCGCGAGCAATAGAAAGTTTAGCAAACTCGCTACTCGCAAAGCTTATACACAAGTTTACGAAACTATCATTTTTCTAAAATTCCAAATCCCAAAATGATTTTGGAGTATAGCTCGCATCCTTATATGTCTGATAAGCATACCAGGCAGCAAAAAGAAAAGAACACAGCAGCCAGAGCCAGACAAGTTTTTCCAAAAAATAGCTTCCACAAAATAAAATCACAAAATAACCAACTACAGCAAGTAGGTATTTTTGACGAGTTTTATCACTGAAACCAATAGACAGTATCAAGGCACTAATCACCTGCCAAAAGCCAAGAATCGGCCACAATAAGAGTAAAAAGATACCGCTTGCAGACTGTGTAAATGGCAATAATGCAGCAAGCAATACTGCAAGTCCAGCAAAAATCAGGTGGATGGTGTAATCTACTTTTAGAAATTTATGTGCGTTTTTCATTATTTTATAATGTTGTTTCATTTGCAATATACAAACAATTTTCAAAACTTTCAATAAAATTTGAAACTTTTGAATAAAAAAATATGTCACATATATTATAAGAGCGACACACACATTTTGCGCAGCAAAAAGAAAACGGAATTGACCATTAATTGGTTCAGGTGCTAAAAAATGAATTTCCTATCCGCCTATTTCGCAAAAGCGGTGGGTTTAATTGCGAAATAGGCGTGCAAATCAATTAATGGTCAATTCCGAAAGAAAAAACACTGAAGTAATCTTTCAATCAGTCTGCACAAACTCAAATTCTGGCTGAACCAGCCCTCTGATTCGATTGCTGTTGGTGAAATTATAAATATTGCCTGAATTGACTTGTACGGTAGCCACATTATGAATCCAGTCTTCTATCTGTCCATTGGCGCGTAGAAACAGGCGGAGATGGTATCGTCCTGGTCGGACATTCAAGGAAGGAACAGTAAACACAAAAGCGGCCTCAGGTTTATAATGAACTTGCTGATTCAAGAAATCATTCGATAAGTGAATAATCGGGTAGCCATAGTCATCGCTAAGCAGCAGTTCAACGCTTAGATTCTTATACCTTTGTCCATCGTCGCTACAATCCAGTCTAATACTCAGCGTGTCGCCTGGCAGATATTCTGTTTGGTTGAATGTCAGTGTTTTGAAGCGTAAGCCGCCTGCGCTTTGCTTGCGGGGCAGGTCTTTCAGGTCGTGAACCAGAGCTAGTTGGTCTTCCTGTGATTCTAAATAGTGACTGATGACTTTTTCGGTCTCTCCTAGCATCGTGAGTCGGCCTTCATCGAGTAGCGCAGCGCGGGTGCAGAGGGTGCGTACTGCAGCCATATTATGACTAACGAACAAAATGGTGCGGCCACTTTTGCTCACTTCATCCATTTTGCCGAGGCATTTTTTTTGAAATTCAGCATCTCCTACTGCCAGCACTTCATCTATGACCAGAATTTCCGGTTCTAGGTGGGCAGCGACGGCAAAAGCGAGGCGCAGTTTCATTCCGCTAGAATAGTGTTTGAGTGGCGTATCAAGAAAAGTCTCCGTGCCTGCAAAATCAACTATCTCGTCAAATTTATGGGTGATTTCTTTTTTGCTTAATCCCAATACAGAACCATTGAAAAAAATGTTTTCCCGACCAGACAATTCAGGGTGAAAGCCCGTTCCCACTTCCAGCAAACTGGCTACCCGACCACGCGCCCGCACATAGCCTTTCGTGGGTGGTGTGATGCGCGAAAGGATTTTTAACAAAGTGGATTTGCCTGCTCCATTCCGACCAATAATCCCAAGACTTTCTCCCTGCTCCACTTCAAAGTTCACGTCTTTTAATGCCCAAAATTCCCCTTTTTTGTCCTGGCTTTTATTTTTAAATACATCCACAATAGTATCACGCAGGCTCAGATAGCCTGACCTATCGTGCCGCAATTGATATTGCTTACTGATTTCATGTATTTCTAGTATTGTAGACATTTTAACTTTTAGCGTTCTGCTATAATCATTCAAAAGTACTTCAATTCTTTGTTTTTCATTGAGTTTTTTTCACAATGATTTAATGAAATAATTTGTGTAAAATTACGTTCACTAAATGTTCTCATTATTTACAATATGTAAATCGCGTGTAAATTATGAAAAATGCACTACCTTTTATATTTCTACTCCTCCCTATATCTTTTCTTTTTGCTCAGGATTATGAAGATTTTCATCTAAATTCTAAAGTCAAAAATACTTTGGTCTATGACATGTATAGGCTGAATGTCGGCATGTATGATGTACAAGGCACAGAAAACCTGTTGAATGGTATCACAAATTATGATAAAGAAAAGCTGTCTGCCGATGAATATTTTATTCCTAAATTGCTGGAAGAAGCCATTTATGTAGCCAAACTCATGCGGGAACAAATGGAATCTCCTGTAGTCGAGTCTGGCCGTTTTGCTGGTATGGACTTATTTACGGCTATGGAAAAATCTACTTATTGGGATGTGTATAGTTTTCTGACTTACATAAAAGCAAAGCCTGATAAATATCAGGGAGTTAATTGGAAGTTCAGTGAAATTTATGCGACCTGGGTTGATGGCGGCACACCAGGGTTTATTGAAATGGAGACCCAAGAAATATATGTTAAAGTCAAAGAAAAAATGCTAAATGAATGGGGATTTGATGCTAAAAGAGATTTTGAAATGAACTTTCTTCGTGGGATAGATCAGGAAATTTTGAGAGGCATCGCTTCTGAATTTAGATCGGATGTGGACAATGCTTTGAATGAGAAAAAAACAGGTGAAGCTTATAAGTATTATCATGCTGCTGAAAAAATTGCCCGATTTATGGACGACCAGGAAGAGCTGGCTTGGTGTCATCACAAACATGGCAGGATATGTATGGCAGATGAGCTTTCAGAACATGGAATTGAAGCCTATAATGAAGCGCTTAAAATTTTCAAGGATACTGACAACATCGGCGCACAGATTATAGTGTATAATGACTTAGGCAATGCCTATAATATATCAGCACAAACATCAAAAGATTTTACAAGCGCCATCAGATCTCTGGAAAAATCATTAAGCCTCTCAAAAGGTTTCCCAAAAGACGATAAAGTCATGTCGCCAGTCACGGCACTCATTTATAGAAATCTGGGCGACAGCTATATGGGACTGGAAAACTTTAAAAAAGCATTGGAAACCTATCAGACAGGATTGGAATATACCAATGTAAAAGGAGCAATTGCACTCAAAAGAAAAGCAACATTAGAAATGAAAATTTCAATTGTTCATGAAGCCCTTGGCAATACCATGCTGCAAAAAGAATTTGAAAATAAAGCAGTAAACACCTATAAAGAATATGAAACAGAACAAGCAAAGGTGAAGAAATCATGACCTCGGAACACGCCACCTCACATATATATCCCCGGAACGATAATTTTCAGAAAAGCCATGAAGTATAGTCCGCATACCGGCAGGGCTGGTCCATTTTTTCGCTAGTTCGAGGTTGCGCCCATAAGACCAATTAAATTCATAATCGCCTATTTTTTCCAGGCGATTAATGCAATTCATGGCTGCGGTGAGCTTAGTTATATCATAAGGAAAAGACAAGGCTTTAACAGGTTTGGAGAGTCCTTTCAAAACGTTCTCGGTATCATAAACGGAAGTAATCCGACAAAAATCGGGTAAGCCATGCCGGGCAATGAGAATGTCGAGCGTTGGGATAGCTGGAACAAGTGTGAGGGCTTCATCTTCATCAAATTGCTTTTCTAAATCTTCAAAAGCTGCTGCATCTGCTGCCACACATATACTTTTGGAATCCAATTTCAGCCAAGCTTCTGTATGCTGTCCATCGACTGCACCCACATCAAAGCATAACTTCTCCTTCCCAATCATTTTTTTATAAAAACGTTTTAGGCGAAAGCCGCTAAAAGGACCAGAAAATCGAGATGCAGTTTGTCGTAGCTTGTTTTCCACAGGGTAAAGATAAGCAAATACAAATTCAAACGCCAAATACAAATTCAGAAAGCTATTTTTGAATTTCTGTTGAAACAAGAAAGCCGTTTATGACATACATAAACGGCTTTCTTGTTTCAACAGAAAATATCTTTAGAAATCAGGACAGAAGACGCCGCGTCTGTCAGGATTACATACTTTATATATCAGAGAAAGCTCGTAAGCTCCATTTGAATTAGAGGCTGGTTGCAAGTTAGATACATTAACATCATAACTAAAGCCCAGCGTAAATTCATTGAAATCAAAACGAGTAGAAAGGATAACTGCATCCATCCAAACGCCCTGGTCAAGGAAGTTAGAAACCCGTGCCCAAGCTCCCACATGGAAAGCCTGTGTGCTGCCACCTCTTGGAGAAGTATTGCCTAATTTGAATTTTACACTTGTACCACCATTGATCTCAAGAGAAGGTCCTTGACTCAATACAACAAGTCCCGGCAATAAAGCCAGTCGATCACTAAGTAACCAATCGGCTCCTGCATGAACAGTAATTTTGCTATAATAGGCTTCAAATGTTTCGTCGTCTTCGTTACCGTCATTGAATGACTGATTCGCACGATTCAGGTGACTGAAAGCACCACCTACATAATAATTGGTATTTTCATCGATAATCCCATACCACAACAAACCAGCAGATACATCGGCAAACAGGAAGTTGTTATAATCAAACTCTTCCTGACTTGGTAAGTTTGGATTAAATACACCGCCGTCATTTTGTGTTCCCCAGCGTGCTGCCAGAAAATCTATACTCCGTTGTGCTGCACCAGCTTCTACACCTGCTACCAGGTAATTCGCTTTTTTCCGGTTGCCACTTAAACGCTTGCTATATGCTGCATGTAAACGTGCTTCCATGGTAGAAAAGGAAAGCTCTCCAGCCTGATCGCCCCAGAAACTCGCGCCTATACCAAAATTATCATAACGTCCTACAGGTATTCTGGCATCATAGCCTACCGAATAGGTATTATAAGCATTCGATTTCAGGACGCTTGCCCATTGGTTGCGATAATTCACTGTCAGCCTATGCGAACAACTCATCACACCAGTCATCGCTGGATTCAGGTTGAGTGGTGATAAATAAAACTGAGAGAAGTGGATATCCTGCGCACTAATCGAACCCGCCATGAATAGTGTTCCTATCAGCAGTGTTAAATGTTTGAACAATTTCATTGTCTATTCTTTTTTTTAAAACTATTCCTCTAATTTATTTGGATTGAATATGCTTCGTTTCTAAGGAACAGCTAAATTATAAAAAATCAGTCAGAATACTGTCATTAACGCGAATGAATGACAAATATTTTTTCATACAGTCCATAGTCCATGGTCGATAGTCGATGGCTGCAATTTAAAAGTGTTATGACTTTTACTATGTTTTACTCACATTTTGCAAAGCAAAATGAATGCTAAAACAGCTATGGACTATCGACCGCCGACCATCGACTAATTTTATTTTACAAGCGTTACATCGCCTTTATATTGCAAAACAACGCCATCTATAAAGGTGACTTCTGCATAGTAAACAAATACAGCGGGATTGAGAACCTGTCCTTTGATCGTGCCATCCCAACCGAAATTCGGATCATCAGGCTGGAAATCTTTGCCTTCCCAAAGAAGTTCTCCCCATCTGTCATATACTCTAAACACATTTACGCCTACTACACCCTTACCTCCATAGATCATAAATACATCATTGGTGCCATCATTATCCGGCGAAAATACATTTGGAATATAAATATTCCGATTTTTATCTACCGTAATAGTGATGTTATCGGTTGCTGTACAAGCATTTGCATTAGTAATCTGTACCTGATAAGTTGTGGTTTCTGTAATGTTCGCAATTGGATTCGGACAGTCTGTACAACTCAGCCCCGTAGCTGGTGTCCAGCTATAACTCAGGGAGTCTGCCGTATTGACTTGGGCAAATAATTCTGTGCTATCGCCCAATTCTATCGTGACATCTAGCCCTAAATCAACCAGCAATTCAAACGGCTCGTCAATCAATACCGTCTGACTACTTGTACAGCCATTAATATCCTGCACAAACAGGTCATAATTGCCGCCAGCCAAACCGCCGAAGAAGTTGCTTGCTTGATAATTGTCACCATCTAAAGAATAAATATAAGGTGGATTATTCCCTGTTACATTTTCTATTAGAATAGAACCATTTTCATCGCCGAAGCAACTTACTCCTGTTGGAACGATGCCGAGTACATAAGCCTCCGGTTCGCTAACTATCACATTTTCTATGTATGTGCAATTATTAGCATCCGTAACTGTGACATTGTAAGTTCCTGCTTCCAGGTCAAATGCTGTTTGCCCAGTTTGCCCATTCGACCATTCGTAGGAATAAGAAGGAATGCCTCCTGCGGCTTGAACGCTTGCCGAACCATCATCTCCACCATTACATGTGACATCTGTTGTACTTGAAGTCGCGGTAATTGCTTCATCTGGCTGTGTCACAGTTATATTAATTGCCGGAAGGCTACAACCATTGGCGTCAGAGATAATAACCGTATAAGTTCCTGCACTCAGTCCAGTTGCCGTTGCGGTTGTTTGGCCATCATTCCAATCATAAGCATAAGGTGCTGTACCACCTGCCGCGCTTACCGTAGCTGTTCCATCACTTCCACCAAAACAAGTCACTGGTGTAGAAGCTGCACCCGTTGGGACTAATGGAGCAGGTTCGTTAATCGTAATGCTTGACGCAAATATACATCCATTCGCATCTGTCACCGTCAGCGTATGCAGACCAGCATTCAGCAATACCGCAGGGTTGGTGCTTTCACCATTATCCCAAGCATAACTGTAAGGCGGTGTACCGCCTGTCATTGTAGCTGTGCCTTGTCCATCGCTGCCCCCAAAACAACTCACATCCTGTCCGCTAAGCGTTCCGGTCAATAATGGCGGTTCGCTAATCGTAGTCGTTGCAATTGCTATACAGCCATTATTATCAACAACTGTCACCGTGTAAGTGCCTGCTGGTGTATTATTTACATCAACTGCGCCCCAGTCATAACTGTATGGTGGCGTTCCGCCTGCTGCACTTGCACTTAGTGTACCTGTATTATTACCAAAACAATCGACATTCGTTGAAGTCGCTGTCGCTAATAATTCAGTTGGTGTGCCTATTGTCGTACTTGCTGTTGCAGTACAACCATTAGCATCCGTCACGACCACTGTATTTAAACCGGCTGGCAAATCATTTGGTGTCGGGCTGTTTGCAGCACTGTTGTCCCATGCGTAAGTGTAAGGTGTTGTACCGCCCGTTGCCGTAGCATTGGCAATGCCATTATTGTCACCAAAACACAATACATCTTGTATCGTAATCGCTGTTATCAATAAAACAGTTGGTTCTGTAATTATAATCGTTTCTGTAATGGTACATCCATTGGCGTCTGTGATGACCACTGAATTGCTACCTGCACAAAGCATCGTTGCAGTCTGTGTGGTTTCACCATTGCTCCAGATGTAAGTATAAGGTGCTGTGCCGCCAGATGGATTTGCTGTTCCTGTACCGTCGCATACGCTAGCACAACTTACGTTGCTGCTGCTTATTGTTGCGGTCAGCACACCTGGTTCTGTCAGGACAATCTGCTCAGTTGTGGTACAACCATTGGCATCAGTAACTACGATGTCATAAGTGGCTGCTGCCAAATTGTTAAATGCATTTCCAGTTTGGAAACTAGCACCATTATTAATACTATATTCAACTGGCGCCGTTCCACCTGTAGTGTTGATCGTTATTGAGCCGTTGGTATCTCCATTACACAATGGATTTACAGCATCTATATTGTCAATGACTGGCCCGGTTTGGTCTGTCAGTACAATTTGACCCGTTGTTATACAGCCATTAGCATCTTGTACTATAATATCGTAAGTGCCACCACCTAAACTGGTAAATGCTCCCGTTGTCTGGAAGCTCGCACCATTATCAATACTGTATTCCAAGGGAGCTGTGCCGCCACTTGCTGTGATGGTAATTGTTCCATTAGCACTACCACAAGTCGGGTCAGTACCTACAATATTGTCAATTATTGCCCCGCCCTGATCTGTAAGTGTAACCTGTGTACTCGCAGTACAAGCATTGGCATCCTGAACGATAATATCATAAGTTCCTGCACCCAATCCAGTAAATACATTGGACGCTTGGAAAGTCGTTCCATTATCAACACTATATTCAATCGGCGTTGTACCACCTGTTGCGGTAATCGTAATTGTACCATTTGTGTCGCCACAAAGTGGGTCAGTTGTAGCAACATTATCAATAACTGCTCCTGCCTGATCTGTCAGTACGACCTGGTCAGTTGTGGTACAGCCATTCGCATCCTGAACAATAATATCATAAGTATTTGGCGAAAGCCCCACAAAAACACCTGCTGCCTGGAAAGTTGTTCCATTATCAATACTATACTCAATCGGCGCAGTTCCGCCTGTGGTAGTAATCGTGATAGAACCATTCGTATCTCCGCAGCTTGGGTCGCTTGTCGCTAAATTATCTATCATTGGTCCAGCCTGGTCGGTCAGTACGATTTGTGAACTTGCCGTACAGCCATTTTCATCTTGTACAATAATATCGTAAGTGGCTGCGCCCAATCCTGTAAAGATATTTGACACATCAAAAGTACCACCATTGTCAATACTGTATTCCAAAACGCCTGTGCCGCCTGTAGCTGTAATCGTGATAGAAGCATTTGAATCTCCACAAGTTGGATCACTTGTCGCTACATTATCAATAGTAGGAGCAGCCAAGTCGTTGATGGTCACCTGAATCGTAGCAAAGCAGGTATTCAAGTCCTGCACCACTATATCATAAGTTCCTGCACCCAATCCAGTAAATACGCCGGAAGGCTGGAAAGTCGTTCCATTATCAATACTGTATTCCAAAGGAGCTGTACCGCCGCTCGCTGTAATCGCAATTGTTCCATCTGCACTCCCGCAGGTTGCATCTGTAGTTGCTACATTATCTATCATCGGGCTTGACTCATCATCCAACACCGTCTGCGCACTTGCGGTACAAGAATTAGCATCCTGCACCACCACATCATAAGTTCCTGGAGATAAACCAGCAAAAGTATTCCCAGTCTGGAAAGTCAGACCATTATCAATACTATATTCCAGTGGTGCTGTGCCGCCACTTGCGTTGATAATAATACTTCCATCATTATTTCCACAAGTCGCATTTGCAGAAGGAATATCATCTATTACCGGACCAAGTTGGTCGGTTAATATTGCTTGGTCAGTTGTTGTACAGCCATTTCCGTCCTGCACCACAATATCATAAGTTCCCGCAGCAAGTCCAGCGAATGCATTGGAAACATCAAAAGTAAGTCCGTTGTCAATACTGTATTCCAGTGGTGCTGTGCCGCCGCTTGCTGTTATAGTAATTGTGCCATTGGCATCTCCGCAAGTCGGGTCAGTCGTATTTATATTATCAATTGCTGCTCCGCCCTGGTCGGTCAGTGTAGTTTGTGCTGCCGTAGTACATCCATTGGCATCCTGCACAATGATGTCATAAATGGCTGCGCCCAATCCTGTAAAGGTATTTGACACATCAAAAGTAACACCATTATCAATGCTGTATTCCAATGGCGCAGTACCTCCACTTGCTGTGATGGTAATTATACCGTTTGCATCGCCACAAGTTGGGTCAGTCGTATCTATATTATCAATACTTGCCCCGCCTTGGTCGGTTATTATTGCCTGTGTATTTACAGTACATCCATTGGCATCCTGTACAATAATGTCATACGTATTGGCGACAAGCCCCGTGAAAATATTGGAAGCATCAAAAGAAAAACCGTTATCAATACTGTACTCCAAAGGAGCTGTTCCGCTATTGGCATTTATAGTAAGGCTGCCATCTGCATCGCCACAGCTTGAATCCAACACATCAACAGAAGTGATCTGTGGAGCGGGCTGATTGACTAAGGTCGCACTTCCCGTAACAGAGCAACTATTGTCGTCCGTTACGGTAACAATATAAGTTCCACCAGTTAGTCCTGTCGCAATAGCCGTAAGCTGGCTACCTGTTGCTGCATCCCACTGGTAGCTATAATCTCCTGTTGCACTTGTTCCGCCTGTTGCAATTGCTGTTGCAGTGCCATCCTGTCCGCCACAAAGCTCATCTATAGGACTTGTGCTAATAGACAGTATTGTCGGTTCTGTAATCGTTACGTTGCCTACAGCTTCACAGCCATTTCCATCTGTTACCGTTACCGAATAAGCTCCCGAAGCCAGACCTGTAGCCACATCTGTCGTTTGACTGCCCGTATTTGCAGACCAGAGATAAGTATATGGAGCTACTCCATTGCTTGTGGTTACTGTTCCCGTACCATCGGTTCCAGCATTACAACTTACATCCGTTTGTGTTGTATTGGCTACTAGCGCGCAGCCAGGTTCGTTGATGGTGAATGAGCAGACTTCGGTACAGCCGTTAGCATCTGTTACGGTTACTGAATAGTTGCCTGCTTCGAGTCCTGTGATTGGATTATCTCCTGATGTTCCAGCTTGTGTGCCAGTCATTTGTCCGTCCCAATCTATGGTGTAATCTGCTGTGCCTCCTGTGATGTTTACGTTGGCTTCGCCGTCATTGCCGCCTATGGTGGTGGCTGCGCTTGTTTCTGTACATGCTAAGGCGATTGCACTTGGTTCAGTTATTATAATGCTTGCTACAGCTTCACAGCCGTTGGCGTCTGTTGCCGTTACATCGTAAGTGCCGGCGCAGAGTCCTGTTGGATCTTCTGTACCATCTAAGCTGTCATCACTCCAATCATAGGTGATGGGTGCTATTGCATTGGTTAATTCTAAATCTATTGCTGCATCACATGCGCTGTTACAAGAGATGTTCTGTGTTTGTGTGATGGCTGCCGTTACTGCACAGCCTGGTTCGTTGATGGTGAATGAACAGACTTCGGTACAGCCATTTGCATCTGTTACAGTTACTGAATAGTTGCCGGCTTCTAAACCTGTAATGGCATTATCGCCTGCTATTCCGGCTTGTGTGCCTGTTGCCTGTCCGTCCCAATCTATTGTGTAATCTGGCGTGCCACCTGTGATGTTTACGTTTGCTTCGCCGTCATTGCCGCCTATTGTGGTGGCTGCGCTTGTTTCTGTACATGTTAAGGCGATGGCATCTGTTTCTGCTATTGTAATTGAAGTGATTGCTTGACAATTATTCGCATCGGTTACTGTTAGATCATACGTTCCTGCACATAATCCGCTTGGATCTTCCGTGCCATCCAATGTGTCGTCGCTCCAGTCGTAGGTGATTGGTGCTGTTGCATTGGTCAGCTCTAAATCTATTGCTGCATCACATGCGCTGTTACAAGAGATGTTCTGTGTTTGTGTGATGACTGCTGTAACTGCACAGCCTGGTTCATTGATTGTAAATGAACAAACTTCGGTACAGCCGTTGGTATCGGTTACCGTTACGGAGTAATTGCCTGCTTCTAAGCCTGTGATGGCATTGTCTCCTGCTGTTCCCGCTTGTGTGCCTGTTGCTTGTCCATCCCAGTCAATCGTGTAATCTGGCGTGCCGCCTGTGATGTTTACATTGGCTTCGCCGTCATTGCCGCCTATTGTGGTGGCTGCACTTGTTTCTGTACAGCTTAGAATAATGGCATCTGGTTCTGCTATTGTGATAGATGCGATTGCCTGACAG
>CALFBH010000103.1 GCA_937951615.1 uncultured Saprospiraceae bacterium
TACCCGATGCACCATCCATTGTGCAGCAGATGACCAATGCGCTGGCAGAAGAACAAAAACGCCGACTTCAGTTTTATAATGATATTGACGACGATGTAAAAGCAGAATTTATCAATGGAGAAGTGATTATTCATTCACCAGCTAAAAAGCGTCATACGAGTGCTGTTGGGTGCTTATACACGCTGCTTTTAACTTATGTGGAGAAATTTAATTTGGGCTTTGTAGGTAATGAAAAAGTGATGATTGAATGTACGCGCAATAGCTACGAACCTGACATTTGTTTTTTCAATAATGAAAAAGCACAGCATTTTAATGATGACCAAAGTATTTATCCGCCATCGGATATGGCAGTTGAAGTGCTATCAAAAAGCACCTCACACAGAGATAGAGGTGTGAAATTTGAAGATTATGCTGCAAGTAACATCCGTGAATATTGGATAATTGACCCCGTCAAAGAAACCGTTGAACAATACCATTTAGAGGATTCAGGAAATTACGAACTTATCCTCAAATCCGGTGCAGGACAAATTACCTGTATAGCAATAGAAGGACTCGAAATTCCCATTCGGGCGATATTCGACCCACAAGAAAATTTAAAGACCCTGACAAACATTTTACAACAATAAAAACGCACAACAACACCTCAACACAATAACACGACAACACAATCCGAATGTTCAAAAGCCTACCACAAACTTTCCGCAAACATAACATCAATGCCGATGTCCGGGTACTCCTGCAATTGCGCAAAGCGATAGAAAAAGGACTGGTCAATACGACTGGTGATCTGTACATCGTGCTCAAGGGTTTACTGACCCGCGATCCTAAAGATTTCGGACCTTATACGACTGCTTTTTACGAGTACTTTTTGGATGTAGAAGTTGGAAAAGGTGAACGACTGGAAACGGCTCTGCTGCGTTCTGAGACTTTTGCAGCATGGAAAAAAGAACGGATTGAGGATGAAGACTTGATTCCTGATATTAAAGAACTGATTGACAAATTTCTGGATGAAGTCCACCTGACCAGTTTTGATATAAAAAAGATTATTGACGGCGCAGATATTCTGAATGAAGACAATCCCGACGCACCAGATGTCGATGGCAATGATGCACAAGGAGAATCAGAACGCCCCAATACATTGGAACAGGCAGCCGATTATAGCAACATTCCGCTTGAAGAACTACTGGAACGCATGAAGCGAGTCGCCGAGCAGCAGCGCAGCAAACACAGTGGCGGAAGTCACTGGATTGGCAGCGGCGGTATTTCCCCTTATGGGAATAATGGTGCGGCAGAAGGCGGTATTCGTGTAGGTGGAAGTGGTGGAGGAAAGATGGCTCGCGCGATAATGAATGATGCCAAATTTTTCCCGGTCGATACCAAGTCGATACTGAAAGATGATAATATTGACGCAGCACTTGCTGCCTTGAAAGGCATTGAAGACGAGTCCGCAGAGGTCATTTTGGATATTCCAACGACCATCACAGAAGGACTGAAACAGGGTGGCATTTTCCTACCTTACGAAAAAGAAAAAATCAACCTCAAAGTACAAGTCATTCTGCTGATTGATAATGGCGGTTATTCCATGACGCCTTATATCAAACATGTGCGCAGGCTGTTTTCCAAGATGAAAACCCGTTTTGCACACGATCTGAAAACCTATTATTACCACAACACGATTTATGGCGGCGTGTATTCTGATGTTCGCCGACGCAAATTTGTGCCAGTAGACAAAGTAACTTCACTGGACAAAAACTACAGCGTTTTCGTAATCGGTGATGCAGACATGGCACCTTACGAATTGGGCAGCCAAAGCATTGCGACCTGGCAAGCCCTCAATGAACGCTTCAAGCGCATGGCCTGGATGAATCCGCTACCACAAAAGTATTGGTATAGTTCAGATACTGTGCCTGTGCTGGGTAAAATTGTGCCTATGTATCCGCTGACGCCGGATGGTATTGGGGAGGCTGTAGTAGAGATGAATTTTCAGAGAAAGTATGCTAAGCGGTGAATTTAGGGGACTGGATTAATTGAGTGATTGAGAATTGTTCTATGAATTTGCTATAAAAAGAAAGCAAAAGAAAATTAAAGTCCTTACTCTTTGGGTGCTTATTGAATCCATTTAAAGAAAAATTGTAAATCTAAATACAGCCATATTTCATTTTTTTTCTATCTTTGAAAATAAATCCCCCCAAAACCACCTGTCTATATTCTCGCAAGAAGCCAACTCAACCACTATGTTTATTGCATTAAATAAGGATTGTAAATTTAATTACAAATTTAATATGAAAATATCATATAAAAATTTAATTATTATCATTTGGCTATTTTCACCATTGATAATGAATGCTCAGGTCTATGACGATTATTTTGGAAATGGACATCAGGTCGGCATGACGGTTTCTGGCAGTAGTGGCAGCAATGCCAATACTGCTGAAAATTCTGTGAATGGGACCGACCTTTTTCCCGACCTCGCTGGGGCTTCCCGTTTTTTGGCGCAGGCTACGCTGGGCTATAATTATGAAGAGATCGAGTATGTCGCACAAATCGGCATTAAAGAATGGATGGAGGAGCAATTTTCAGTGAACAACACTTCATTTAGAACCGAGTATCAGACCATTTACGATGATGTGATGGATTCGATTGGAGTCACCAATGACGATGAAAAAGCGGAATACCTGACCTACTCCTTCTATGAAATGTTGGTCAAAAAACCGGATCTTCTGCGTCAGAAAGTGGCTTTTGCACTAAGTCAGGTTTTGGTCATTTCAGCGAGAGGAAATCTGGTTAATGAAGGTTTTGGGAATTCAGATTATTACGATATTTTATATCAAAATGCCTTTGGTAATTATAAAGACATGTTGGAAAAAGTCACCTTTCATCCTTGCATGGGCATCTATCTGAGTACCTATCAAAACCAAAGAGCAGATTTCGCGCTGGGTACTTATCCTGACGAAAATTATGGGCGGGAAGTGATGCAGTTGTTTACAATAGGGCTACATGAACTGAATAATGACGGCACGCTAAAACTGGATGCCAATGGCGATATCATTCCAACATACAATATTGTGGATGTACAGGAATTGTCTAAAGTATTTACGGGGCTGGCAGCAGGCGCGAGGGAAGATGGTAATACACCAGTTTTTGCCACAAGTAAAGGTATAGCAGACCTCACAGAAGATATGGCGATGTACGAGTTTTATCACGATAAGACTGAAAAAGTAATGATTGATGGAACAGTATTGCCATTTAATCAATCTGGTCTACAGGACATCGACCAGGCTTTGGACATCTTGTTTAATCATCCGAATGTCGGCCCATTTCTCAGTATCCGGCTCATACAACAATTAGTGAAATCTAATCCTACTCCAGCTTATGTAAATCGTGTAGCCACTGTATTCAATAATAATGGCGCAGGTGTAAGAGGCGATTTAAAAGCAGTGGTAGAAGCCATATTACTCGACCCCGAAGCGAGGGACTGCGCATGGATAGACCATCCTCAAAGTGGTAAATTATTACAACCTATTGAGAGAATGACCAACCTCTTTGTTGCATTTGATATTACTTCTCCCAGCAATAAGCTCTACTTCAAAGATGCTAACGAATTAGAAGAGGAACTAGGGCAGGCATTTCTGGCAGCTCCATCGGTGTTCAATTTTTTCTCGCCTTTTTATGCAGAAGACAGTTATGTGGAGCCGAATAATATGGTATCGCCAGAATTTCAAATTCTGAATACGACCAGTGGCATTTATTATATGAATATTATAGAAGATGCTTTAAAAAATCGACCATTTAGTAACCGAACCATCCTGAATGGTACAGGAAACGGACTTAATAATAATAATGCAGATGAGCCTTTTCTAAATTTTGATGATGAAATCAATGAATTGGCGAATAATGGTGTCGAAGCAATGTTGGATCGACTGAATATTCTGCTGTGCAGAGGTCAGCTTTCTACCAGAAATAAAGGTATTATTGAAGATTTTATTACGCAGAGTTTCAGCAATGTAAGCGGTTTTGACAATGAAGATGCTGTCAAAAGTGCGGTTTATCTCATTATGGCTTCGCCCAATTATACCATTTTAAAATAAAAACAATCATGGCGAATAAATATTACGATAGAAGAAATTTTTTAAGACAATTGGGATTGGGCTGTGCTGGAGTTGGTGCAACAACCCTTTTGTCGGGCATTACCAATATGGGGCTGCTCAATGCTGCCGCCGCTGCCAACGCACCGGTTTATGCTCCGCAGAATAATTATAAAGCATTGGTCTGCGTTCTACTTTCTGGTGGGAATGATAGTTATAATATGCTTATTCCGAGCGGAACAGATGAATACGCCGATTATGCAGCAGTAAGAACCAACCTAAAAATAGAACAGGCAGACCTACTGCCATTGAATCCACTGAATCCCGATGGCAAAGATTACGGACTACATCCCAATATGCCGAAGATTCAGAATATGTTTGAAACGGGCAAGCTGGCATTTGTCGCCAACGTAGGCGCACTGGTAGAACCTACTTCGGTGACTAGTTATAATACTGATACCAACCTGCCAGTCGGCTTATTTTCTCACTCCGACCAGAAGCAACATTGGCAGACTTCTATCCCACAGGACAGAAGAGCGAATGGCTGGGGCGGACGGCTAGCCGACATTCTTTATTCCAATAATAGTAACCAGAATATTTCTATGAATATTTCTCTGGATGGACTCAATGTTTTTCAAAGAGGAAATGTCGTTCAGCCATTCACCATAGAGCCAAAAGATACAGGTGCAGTTTTACTGAATGGCATTCAGAATTCAGGATTTTATGAAACTTTAAAACGACAATCACTGGATAGTTTGTTGGAAACTAATTACCAAAACATTCTGGAAACTGCTTATTCCAATACAATTGCCAATTCTAAAAACAACTCTTTTGAGTTTAGTTCGGCCATTTTGAACGGGCTGCCATTCAATGATACTTTCCTCGGTGATAGTCTCTCCGAGCGGCTAAAAATGGTCACTAAAACGATTGCTGCAAAAGATATTCTGAACATGCAATATCAGACGTTCTTTGTACAATTGGGTGGCTTTGACACACATGATGATTTTCTCGCAGATCATGGCGCACTGATGACGAGGCTCGACGATGCTTTAAGTTCCTTTTATGAGGCATTAGATAGCCTGGGACTCGCAAATGATGTCACGACCTTCACCATCTCCGATTTTTCCAGAAAACTGGTCTCCAATGGTAATGGCTCTGACCATGCCTGGGGCGGACATGCAATGGTCATGGGAGGGGCAGTAAATGGTCAGAATATTTACGGACAATATCCAGATCTATATCTTGGCAATTCACTTGATGTAGGCAATGGGCGACTTATTCCGACGACTTCCTGCGATGAGTATTTTGCAGAACTGGCACTCTGGTTTGGTGCGTCTTCTGCTGATTTGAATCAGATTTTGCCGAATATCAATAATTTCTGGACACCAGCATCCAATGCTTATCCAATTGGCTTTATGAGTTAATCGTAACTGGTTAATGGTAATTAGTGATTCGTTTTACAAAAAAACTTATCACGGAAATAAATTAACCTAGACCCCAATTGAACCACTAAAATTAAACGTAATGAAAAATTATTATACCATATTTTTGCTCACGCTGCTGTATTGCTTTGGCAGCAATATAGTTCATGGTCAATGTATCGACAATTCAAATGTCTGGAACAAAAGCTGGGTATCCTGTCAAACTCAACAGAGTCCAAATCCGCCAAGAGGAGCAGGTCACTGGCTGCTCTATGAATTTGATGAACCGCAAAGCATTTCTGAAAGTTATGTCTGGAATGCTAATAGGCCCGCAGAAGTTGAATTTGGAATCAAAGATGTCGTGATTGACTATTCTGTGGACGGTGCAAACTGGATAGAACTAGGAGCTTTTACTTTCCCCATAGCTACTGGACAGGAAAGTTATATCGGCTTTGAAGGACCTGGTTTTGGCGGCATTTTTATTAAAAAAATATTACTGACCGTATTGGATACTTATGGTGACAATACCTGTGCTTCGATTGCAGAAATACAATTTAATATCGATCCCAATGCTTGTTATGGAACAATTGATGTCTGCGGAAACTGTAATGGTTCAGGCGAACAGACCTGGTATTTAGATGCGGACGGCGATGGTTTTGGCAGCGCAGAAACGACGCAGCAAAGTTGCACGCAGCCTTCAGGTTATGTGGATAATGCAGAGGATTATTGTGATAATGGCTTATTGGGCTGGAATAAGGTCGGCAGTATTTTTAGCGATAATGGTTGTCTGGGATGCCATGGCAATAATGCCCTCGGCGGACTGGACTTAAGCAGTTTTGAAAGTGCTAGTTTAGGTGGCAATAAATGCGGACCAAATATCCTTACGGGAACAGCGCTGGTCGATATTATCACGATAAGCAATTATGCAGGATGTGGCACACCGATAGGCTTTCCTTCGATGAATGAACGCGTTGGTGGAAACATAGATAGCGCGGAACTGGCACTACTTCAGAGCTGGATTGATGCTGGTGCGCCAGAAGATTGCAACTGCCTCGCTGGTGCTGCCGATGTAGATAATGATGGCACTTGCGATGCTATAGATGATTGTCCGGGTTTTGATAATGCCTTGATTGGAACTGCCTGTGATGATGGAAACGCCTGCACAGAAAACGACTTATGGAGAAATTCTTGCAACTGTATCGGAACGCCTGCGGCAGACACCGATAATGATGGTGTATGTGATGTCTTAGATGCTTCGCCAGAGAATCCATGCACAGCCGATGGCACTATTGATGGCAATGAGCCTTTAGCCTGGTCAGCTCTGCCGACCAATGATTGTGATGGTGACCTGATTAATAATGCCAATGGCGACATTCTTGATTTTGATGCCTGCATAGACAATCTGGGACAAGTAGCCTCTACCTTTTGTAGTTGTGAAAATGACTATACTCTCGCTGGCGGATATTACGAAGGAAATGTAGGCGTCGGCGGTCTTGTTGCTGCTGCTTCAGGTGTCCCTGATGGGATATTTTCTGGGTACTTAGGGTCTGGTGACAATCTAACGCTATCATTTCCTTATCTGGCAAGAGGAGAGCAAATTTGTGTCACGGTTGGTTTTTCTGATGTTGATGGTATTGTGAGGTTTGACCTCAATTATAATGCCTTCTCTTATCCGAATGCTTCGGGAATTGCAAATTATGAGATGCAGGAATTTTGTTTTACTACCTTTCAGGAAGGACCGCAAACCGTTGTTATTTCAGAAATAGGTGATGGAGGCATCAGGGTCGATGGTTCTACTTATGGCTATTGCGATTGCTCAGACAGCGACCCGAAAGCTGCAACACCAGACTGTAAATGTCCCGATAATACCCTTACGGAAAATGGCATGTATGAATCGTCTGTAGGTATCGGCAATGCTTCCAGATCAGATGGTGCGCCTGACGGCATATTGACTAATGGAATAAGCGGCAACGATACACTGATTTTGAATTATCCAAACATCAAACCTGGTGGTGAAATCTGTATTATAATGGGCTTCAATAATCCACTTGGCGTTGCCTCTATCGAATTGAATGGAAAATTGCATTACGCCTCCAATATATTGAAAGACTCTACCTATCTGATACCGCAGGAATTTTGCTTTACCAATACGGAGGAAGGCCCGCAGAGCATCATTATAAAAGATATAGGCTCAGGAACTATAAAAGTAGATGGCTCTGTGTATAAATATTGCCCGGATTGTGTGGATGTTGAGCTAAGTGCTTTACTGGAAGGCCCTTTTGATTCACTTACAAATAAAATGACTACCACACTGAATACATTTGGGCTGCTGCCCGGACAAGTACCACAAAATATTATATATCCTCCGACTCCAGCTGGACAGCCTTATAACACGACACCCTGGAACTATGCAGGAACAGAAGGCGCAAGCTGGACCAACTCTGATTACTCCAGCGATATGGTGGACTGGGTCTTGGTTTCTTTCAGAACAGGTATAGATAAAAGCACAGAAATTTCACAGGCTGCCGCAATCCTCAGAGAATCTGGTCGGCTCTATTTTCCGGCTTGTCCGCTGTTCAACCAAAACCTGACAGAACTCTATGTTGTCATAGAACACCGCAGCCATATTGGCATCATGACACCAACACCCGTACCGATTCTTGACGGCACATTGACCTACTTTTTTCCACAAAGTGACAGTTATAAAGATCTGGCAAGTTTTGGACAGAAAGAACTGCCTTCCGGCAAATGGGCCATGTTTGCTGGTGATGCCGACCAGTCGGATATGCCAAGCTACGACATACAAGGACTGGACAAAGACGCATGGCAACAGAAAAACGGGATCTTTAGTCAATACAGCAATACAGACTTCGACCTGAATGGTGATACCAATGGAGCAGATAAAGCTTTATGGTTTGGGAATAATGGAGTCTCGTCGAGGGTGCCTAAGTGATAGACAAATGAAAATACAAATACAAACGTCAAATTCAAATTCAATTGAACCTGGCGTTTAGTAATGTTCAAGAACTTATTTTTTAGGATTTAGGCGCATCAGGTTATTTTATTGTAAAATGGCTTGATGCGTTTTTTTTGTAAATTCAGATAATCGCGGAGTCATAAATAAAAAAAGTATGAGAGTCATTTTTTTCATCTTGTGTGCAATCTTGCACTTCCATATTAGCCTTGCACAGAACACGGTAGATAAATTATTTATATTAGGCAATAGCACGATTGACCACCGCCCTCCTGCAATACCTACACCTAGCGACGAAACAACAGTGCCGCATTGGATATATTTACTAGCACAGGAAGCAGGTGCTAATTTTTCGGTAGGCGGACAATATGGTTTTTTAACAAATTTTGATGACCTGAACTGGTTTTCACAATGGGGCTATGACCTGGTGCCAAGTGCGTGGGAATCCGATATGGAATCTTATGCAGATGCAGGGATAACAACCTTGATGATGACTAATGCAAATTTCATACAATACCTATCTCCAGCCGAACCACACCCCTTAGATGCCAACACTTCCGTTGTCAATGCGACAGAAGACATTTTAGATTATTCCGACGCACAACAAGCTGGCATTAAATATTATCTGTATCAAAATTGGCCAGAAATGGATTTAGCGAATGCTTATCCACCCACAGTGCCACCGCAGGCAGAGATTAATGATTTTCACAATCAAACAACAGGTGTTTTTCATGATTGGTGGCTGGAATATCAGGATTCCTTATTGTCTTCAAGACCTGCCCTCAATTTACGTCTGATACCAGTGGGCAGCATCCTTAGTAAAATAGTTAGAGACCTGATACCAGGGCAGGTTCCATTTACAGAACTCTATGAAGACTCTGCACCACACGGACGCGCAAACCTTTACTTTTTGGCGGGCTTAGTAAGCTATATGGGCATGTTTGAAGAAAAAGCCCCAAGCTCATTTGTCGTGCCTGAAATTATTCATCCCGCAATAGAGGATAACTATTCACTAATTGTTGATTTTATCTGGAATGAATTGATCACCTTTAATGATGCAAATGGCAATAGCAGAGTTTTTTGTCAAAACATCTTAGGAGCAAGCGACCTACTCGTAGATGAAAACGACCTGACCTTATACCCAAACCCAACTGCTGGATATTTTACAATTTCAGGAATGTTGTCTTCCTACAATATAGATATTCTAGATGCCAACGGAGCTGTTTTTCAAAACGTAAACACCAATCTTTCGATACAAACAATTGATGTGTTTAATCTGCCAGAAGGCTTATTTTTTGTTAGAATAGAAAATTTGAGCAATGGGAATATTGTTATTCAAAAGATATTGAAGGCAAACTAATATACTAGGGCATAATAAACAGTTCATCCAGTGTCACCACTTGATCTACTGAGTTGATTTTATGTTGATTTTCGACCACGCCCATAGTTGTAATAATGGTTGTAAACAAGTGTTTTTTTGTTTTGCTGTGATATCTGAATACCTGTTTTTTTGTTTGGATATTTTCGACATCCTTTTTCGTGACAACGTAATCTTCTATACTGAATTTGATTTCGCAAACATTAATAGATTGATCGCTGCGGTCTATCAAAAGGTCTATTTGAGTGCCGGGTAAACCATCTTTGGGACGGGCAATAAATGATGCAATAGAGGAAGTCATACCTGCAATACTCAGTGCTTTTCGTATCTCCGTAATATGTGTCAGGCAAATATTTTCAAAGGTGTAGCCACTCCATGTTTTCCATAATGGCAAATCGCTCAATTGTGTAAAATCCAACTGACTGTTTTTACCTAAAGGCTCTAAGAAAGTGAGATAAAATAAAGAATACGAATCTGTCAGGCGATAAAGACTTTCTTTTGCCTTCTTACCATAGGCACCGTAAATCGTGATAAAGCCCGAAGTTTCGAGTTCGTATAAAATCCCAGTGAGTTTTCCGCTATTTGTCAATTTAGTTACCTTGATAATTTCCGTGCGGGTCAGCCCTTTTCGCTTGGTCGCCAGAGCGCGAATAATAGCAATGTGTTTTTGATATTCACCAAATAAAGAAGCAAACAAACGTTCAAATTCATTCCGTAAATAGCCTGTTGGTGCAAAACAGATTTGTTGAATATTTTGAATGGCAGAAAGTCTAGGTTTGACCTGATCTAAATACATCGGAATACCGCCCATGACCATATACATTTGTAGAATTTGGTAGCGATCCAATTTTATGTTTCTCGCCCGACAATAAGCTTCAGTTTCGGATAGAGAAAAAGGATAAAGATGTAATAATCGGGTGACTCGATTATGTAAACCGCCTCGATCATTGATGACTTTTTTTATCATCCACGATGCAGCCGAACCACAAATCACCAATACAATATTTTGCTTGACTGCCCAACTGTTCCAAAAATAGCTAAGTCCTGTCAAGAAACCCGATTTCCGGCTAGCCAGCCAGGGTAACTCGTCCAAAAAAACAACCATTTTCGTTTTTTTCACCAAACTTTCCAGCGCAAGTGTCAAATGATTAAAGGCTTTTAACCATGATTTCGGTATGCTCTGCAAATCATAATCAGGAAAATGCCTACCCATGCGCAACATGAAGTTTTCAAGCTGCTCCCTTTTATTACCATATTGAAGTCCTGTTATTTCAAAATCAATATGCTTCTCATACATCTGGCTGACGAGATAAGTTTTACCAACTCGTCGCCTACCAACCAAAGCAATCATTTCGGGTTTATCAGAACTTAAAGCCTCTTCCAGTTCCTTTTTTTGAGCTGTCCTACCTATGATGATATTTTTCATAATCATTTTCAATTACTATAGATTAAGTAGATTATCAAAATGATAAAGGGCTTAATCTATGTAAAAATAGGTAGATTAAGTAGATTATCAAAACAATAAAGGTCTTAATCTGCATAAAAACGAGTAGATTAAGTAGATTATCGAAACGATAAAGGACTTAATCTCATGTAAAGCTGCTTTACATGTCCTGTTTTCATGTAAAGAAAATCGCGTTTTCTTTACATGAGAGGTGCTTCATGTAAAGGAAATTGGATTTTCTTTACATGAAATGTTTGTCATGTAAAGAAAAATTGATTTTCTTTACATGAGACATTCAAAGAAAATTGAAGAAATATACTATGACAGGTGAAAATATTTGGAAATTAGAAGAACTGCCAACTCAGGAGAATCTTGAAACTAGAAAAATTTTAAAAAGTTTGCCAAAGGCTCATGCAGCATTGGCTGAATTGAAAGGTATTGCAATGAGCATTCCTAATCAAAATATATTGATCAATACATTGGGTTTACAGGAAGCAAAAGACAGTTCGGCGATTGAGAATATTATCACAACACATGATGAATTATACAAACTTGAACTCAATGTGCAATCTGAAGAAACCCTTGCAGCCAAAGAAGTGCAAAATTATATCGAAGCACTCAAACTCGGATTTTCACTGGTTGCAGAAAGAGAAATGCTGACCTCTACTATGATCTTGAAAATTCAGCAAATGATAGAAAAGAACAAAGCCGGATTTCGCAAACTCCCCGGAACTGCACTAAAAAATTCGAGTACAGGCGAAACCGTTTATACACCGCCGCAAGATTTTGATACGATAAACAGATTAATGTCGGATTTGGAAAAATTTATCAATATTCCACAACTGAGCGATTATGATCCTTTGGTAAAAATGGCGATCATTCATTTTCAGTTTGAAAGTATTCATCCTTTCTATGACGGGAATGGCAGAACGGGGCGCATCATCAATATTCTTTACCTCATTTTGGAAAAATTACTAGACTTGCCAGTTTTATATTTGAGCAGTTATATCATTCGGAACAAACCGATGTACTACAAATTGCTACAAAAAGTAAGAGACAGCAATGACTGGGAAGATTGGATATTATTTATGATAAAAGGTATTGAGGAAACTTCAAGAGAAACCATTCAGTTGATATTGTCTGTCAAAGAATTGATGTTACAAACAAAGTATCAAATAAGAGACAACTACAAATTTTACAGTCAGGATTTGCTGAATAATTTATTCAAACATCCTTATACTAAAATTGATTTTCTGACGCAGGATTTAGGCGTATCAAGGGTTACGGCTGCTAATTATCTGAACAGATTAGCAAAGGACAATTTGCTGGAAAAGAGGAGGATTGGTAAAGGCAATTATTATATCAATAGGGATTTGTTTGAATTGTTGTCTAAGCGCTAGAAGGAGGTAGCGTGTGTGTAAAAAATTGCACCGTTTTGCCGCACCATTCGCCCACGGTTGAAACCAAGCTGTGCGATTGAATTAAGTACCCATGAATAAATTCATCGGCTACCAGATTGTTCGTCGCTATGCGACTTGAATAGCATTTCAACTTGGACAGCTTTACAAAGTGTCGTAGACACGGTCTATTTGGTAGCCAATGGTTTTAACCATGGGCGAGAGAGAAAGTGCAATTTGTTATCTTATCTTTTTTTGCTTATGTTTGGGTATTCTTTAATTCCGAAGAAGTGGCTGCTTTGTTTTTATACTATTTTTTTTGGAGTTAGGATGTGTTGATATTGGAAATATACGCAACTTTATGGCATTTATAAAGAAGTTGTGGAAAATATAAATACTTAGAAATGAAATTAATAAAGGAACTGTTATTCTCAGATAATGATTTCAAATCTATCCTTGACAACACAAGAACTAAGGGGTCTTATAGTACAATGCAGTTCGTTCTAAGGCTACGGAGTGATATAAGGAAAGGATTGGGTGAAATGGAAGACAGTCCTGAAAGAATTCAAGCGACTTCAACTTCAATACATGAAAATATACATTGGTGGCAACATATTGGCTCAAACTTTGGCTTTTTATACAGTTTGTCTTATCCATCACTTGTACATATAATACGGGATACCCTTAAATCGGAGGATTTGGCTTTTAAACCTCTTGTGAAATTAGACCAAATAATTTATGAGAAAACTGGTAATGCTGGAAATCGAAAATTGAATTTCATATTGAATAATTATTATGACTTACATTATGCTAAGTCTTTTGCTCTTGATAATCTAAATATTTATGAGATTCAAAAAGATCGTAGGTTTTTTTTAAACATGGGACATTGCTACCATATGCTATGGGACATTACAATTGCATCTGTTGCTACCATTGTTGATCAGCAAGATAACCTTTTCTTACCTAGAAGAAACAAATGGTCTAAGGAGTTTAATTTCTTAAAAGAGAATAAGGTCAGTGGTTTTTTTGTTGATTCAAAAATGCACATTACCCCAATTGGTATAAAAGCAATTTTTGAAGGACAAGCAGTTTTTAATCAAATGCAATTTTTAGCGGTAAATTTAAACCAATATTTGACTTTTGAAGATGTTGAAAAAGTAGGAATGCTACACGGTATATATAAAGAAGCATTTCATTTATTCTTAGAGATAATAAATTTAGAAAGACCTCAATTTTTACTTGACTCCATCGTAGGTCTCTTTTTGTTAATATGTGATATTTCGATAAATCCCAACAACGGATTTCCATTGGATATTTATGATTATGAAGGGTTTATTTCAAAGAACGATCCTGCGATGAGGTTTGTCTCGCTCTGTAAATTTATTAGCAATAATCCACAAAAATATATTGAAAAAATAAGCACTTATTCTAAAGATGAATATATTTCACTATCTAAGGAATTATCAGAAGGTATTAAATGTAAGTGTTCGTATGAAGGAATTAAGGAAGTTTTATCATGGAGGAGTAGAGCAGAAGTCAAAAAGTTGCTAGAAGAAGAGAAAGATGGTAACTATTCACTTGAAAATTTGTCTATTAGATTGTTAGTCTCAAAATTCATTAGATTCCAAGAAGATAAATATGAACATCCCAATTTATTTTGTTGGATTGGAATCCATGCGAACTCAGAAAACCCTGACATCGATTTCAGTACAGTAAATAAACTATATTTAAAACATCATGCTTTATATACAGATGGAGCTGATGGTGAAATTAAACCTGTAATATTTGATGGTTGGAATGAAGAGCAAACCTACAGGACATTCAATTACTTTTATAGCCTTAATATTATGTATAATATTGCAATTGAATGGATTGAAAAAGATGGAGAGTTTTCTTATGATTACAAGTGGCTTCTAAATAAGGATAAAGAAGAAATCATCCCTACGATTAAAAACAATTTCATGAAAAATTTTAAGGTTACTTTAGATAATATTAAGGTACTATAACTTCCCACAACAATAGCTACGACGTCCATATTTCCTGACGTCAGCACGGCGCGTAGCTTGGACGTTAAAACAAAAGCACCAATAACTATAAACCAAAACCCCAACCAACAAACCCAAAAACCCACCCCCGAATCACCTCCGAATCAACACCCTTATCCAAACTAGCAATCCCCTTCTCTACAACAGCCTCCCCCATCCGACCTATCCGCTCTTCCATGAGCAGTCGGTCGTATGCTTTGCTAAATTCAGGATGAGCCTGTATGCCGAGCATCGTTTCGCCGACCTGAAATATACCGACAGGACATTGCGCACTACCTGCCAAAACCCTTGAATTTTCAGGCAGTTGAATCACTTGATCTTGGCACATCATCAATAAGCTGATATTTTTTTGAAAAGGCTGCATCCATTTTTCCTGTTGCTGTATGTCAAATTCATGTACACCAACACACCAGCCGTATGGCGATTTGGCGACTTTTCCGCCTAAGGCTTCACCAATCAATTGATGCCCAAAACAAAAGCCAATGAAGTATTTTTTTTCTTGGTAAATATCTCTAATGGTGGCTTGCAGTCGAATAATCCAGTCTTCTTTTTCATAAACGGAACGGTGGGAACCGCTTGCAAAATACACATCGTGTTCACTTAAGTCTTCTGGAAAATGTCCATTACAAACATCAAAAACCGTCCACTCAAACTCTGGAAATAATTGCGCAAACATATCCGAATAATCTCCGAATCTTGCTTGGTCTTCAGGCTTGACATGATCGCATAAAAATAAGGCTGCTTTCATTGGTTGGTGGATTGCTTAGTTGAAAAATGATTCTCAGTTTGGGCAGTGGTCGATAGTCCATGGTCAATAGTCGATAGCTGAGAATTTGGCAATATTCCAGTTTTGTCGATTTTATACACATTTTGCAAAGCAAAATGAAATACTGAAATAACTTGAACACTTAAAAACAGCCATCGACTATGGACTATCGACCATCGACAAAATCACCCCCTTTTCAAATGAAAAGACTTCGCCCGAGTCAACACTTCATAGCCTAAAGTCGAGAGCGTCACACCACGTCCGCTGTTTTTTACGCCCGTCCAGGCTAAAGCAGGATCCAGATAATCACAGCGATTCATGAAAAAAGTGCCGGTCTCCACTTGCTGACCAAGCTCAATGGCTCTGTCAATATCTTTTGTCCAGACGGAAGCGGTTAAGCCGTATTGACTGTCATTCATTAAGGCAACTGCTTCTGTGTCATTTTTGACGGACATGATGCCGACAACAGGCGCGAAAGTTTCTTCCGTCATGATGTCCATCGTGTGATTGACATCTATCAGAATCTGTGGTGCCATGTATGGCGTGCCTGCTTGATGTTCAGAAAATATTTTTGAATCAATCAATGCTTTTGCCCCATTCTGAATCGCTTTTTCAATTTGTCCCTGCGCAAACTCAGCCGCTGAAGTGCGAACCATTGGACCTAAAGTCGTGCTGCTGTCCAAAGGATTTCCAAGTCGATAATCTTTCGTCAGGCTGACAAATCCATCTACAAAATCTTTGAATAGACTTTCGTGAACATAAATACGTTCAATACCACAACAAGACTGACCGGAATTAAAAAATGAACCATCCACCAGATTTTCAATGGCAGATGCCAGGTCTGCATCCTCCCGCACATAAGCCGGATCTTTGCCGCCCAATTCCAGTCCGGCATTGATGAAGCGACTGCCCATTGCCTGCTGCACAGCCGCTCCGCCCGCCACCGAACCTGTGAAGGCAACAAAGTCAATTCGCGAGTCTTTTATCATGTCAGCCACCTGGCTATGCTCCAAATGCAAATGCTGAAAAACGCCTTTTGGCAAACCAGCATTTTCAAAAGCCGCTGCATAGCGTTCTGCACAAAGTGGTGTTTGTTTGGCAGGTTTTAAAATCACCGCATTTCCAGCCATAATTGCTGGGATAATCGCATTGACGGAAGTCAGAAATGGATAGTTCCAGGGTGCTAATACGAAGACCGTTCCGACAGCTTCTCGCCTGATAAAACGCTGAAAACCTTTAATTTCTGGAACATTTATATTTGAAAGTGCCTTTTCGGCAATATCAATCATATAATCCGCCCGTTCTCTGAATCCTTTTGTGATTTCAAATGGCGTATAACGAATTGGACGCCCCATTTGCCAAGTCAGTTCTTCTCCCATTTGCGTAGCATGGCGAAGAAAATAATCCACTACTTTTCGACAAATCACAGCACGTTCTGCAATGGTCGTTTGTTGCCATTTTTTTTGTGCAACTTTGGCTAAAGCTAAAGCATTTTCAATGGATTTGGCATCCGCTATTTCCCGTTCTACATAAACGGAATTGTCTATTGGAGATATGGTTTTGAAAGTACTCATTTTTATGAAAAATTAAGTCCATAGTCCGCAGTCGATGGTCGATGGCTGTTTTAAAATAAATAACAATTTTACTCAATTTTTTCACGCATTTTGCGAAGCAAAATGTATTCTATGTGATTAGTTTTCTATCGACCATGGACTATCGACTATCGACCATCGTCCCAAATTGTTACTCATTGTTCAACTTCTAATAAATTGTTTCGACCAATCTACTCCGGCGTAACATAAGCCGCTGTAATACCTCCATCCACTAAAAACTCCGTTCCAGTCATATAAGAAGAATCGTCGGACGCTAAGAATAAGGTGGCTTTTGCCATTTCTTCTGCCTCCCCAAATCTGCCCATAGGAATATGTACCAAACGACGTTGCTTTTTTTCTTCTGTATTCAAAAACTTCATCAATAATTCCGTCCGCAATGGTCCCGGACTGAGGGCATTCACTCGGATGTTTTCGCGAGCATGAATGATGGCCAGTTCACGCGACATTGCCAGCACTGCGCCCTTGCTGGCAGTATAGGCAATCTGTGGTGTTGCTGCGCCAAGATGGGCGACAAAGGAAGCTGTATTGATAATAGAACCGCCGCCCGATTTCTTCATTAAAGGAATACCATATTTGCAGCCGAAAAACACGCCTTTCACATTGATATTCATCGTCAGGTCAAAAACGTCTTCTTCTGTCGACTGACTATCGCCGTCGTTGCTGTGCATAATCCCGGCATTATTGAACAAAACATGCAGGCCACCATATTTCTTTTTGGTAAAGCCGATCATCTTTTTACAATCTTTCGCCTTCGAGATATCCGCTTTAAAAAAGACGCCCTTGCCGCCTGCTTTTTTTACCATTCGGGCAGTCGCTTCGCCTTCTTTTTTATTGATGTCGACAACGACAACTTTAGCACCTTCTTTTGCAAACAGCAGGCAGGTTGCTCTGCCTATTCCGCTACTGCCCCCGGTGATGAGGGCTACTTTGTTTTTTAATCGCATTTTCTTATAAAATTGTGTGATTGTATGATTGTGGAAATTGTGTTAAACATCTTCTATATTCCTCCTTGTTAAAATTTTAGTTTTTCATTCGTGAACTTAATCAATCGTCTTAGAGCCGGGTCTATTTTTTGTAGTTCTAAATTGACTGCCCAAGGTTTTTTTAGGAAACCATTCCCACAAAACGACAATATCCCAAACATAATTGGACAAATGAAACGCCATTTTATATGCTTCAATATCATTGAGCTGTAAGTATTTTTTATCCATTATTACAGGATTTTTTGCTTTGCAAAAAGCTCTTTTTAACAGGGTATAATTCTAAGTTGTTCTAAATATACGTAAGAGTTAAAAGTAATTTCAC
>CALFBH010000104.1 GCA_937951615.1 uncultured Saprospiraceae bacterium
AGGGGTTCCACCTCTTCCCATTCCGAACAGAGAAGTTAAGCCCTTGAGTGCCGATGGTACTGCCGAAAGGTGGGAGAGTAGGTCGCTGCCAAACTCTTATTTACAGAAAGCTCGCTATTTAGCGGGCTTTTTGTATTTGTACCTACACCAAGTTGAAAGCATCCAAATACCTTTGAAATTTCTACAAGACATACAACAATTTCTACAAGCTGTCTTAAAGGAATTGGGACTTCTCTCCTGCTTTGCCGCAACTACTGCGCTTACATTCTATCACATTGTTGGTGAATTGTTTTGGCAACTGAATACTGCGCAATATGATATGGCTGGTGACGGGCTGAAAAACTACTACACCTTTGCTTATCATTATAAACATGGGAATGGCTGGTGGTTTGATGGCATGTTGTATCCTTATGGAGAGCATGTACTTTATACCGATGGACAACCATTGCTAGTTTGGTTTTTTCAGGGCTTGGATGCTGTAGGTCTGGGGATTGATGGCTATGAGTTGCTGGCACTTCGACTGGTAATGTTGATGGGCTTTGCTTTGGCGGGCTATTTTATGTACAAAATAGGACGCCATTATCACTTGCCGATGTTTTATGCCTTGCTGGTGGCAGTGGTGGCTGTGGCAATGAGTCCACAATGGTGCCGAATTTCGAGCCATTTTTCACTGGCTCATGCTTTTGTGATTCCGCTGACTTGGTATCTTTTGATAGGGCATGAAAACGGGGAGCGAAAATGGGCTTATGCTATCGGAATTATAGTGTTGGGACTAGGGAGCGGGTTTTTACATGCTTATTTGCTGATGTCAGTTTGTTTGCTGACACTGGCTTATGCTTTTGTGAAAACTATAAGACAGCGGAAAGTTAATTTATCATTATGGCTGGCTGGTGTGTTGCCTTTACTGCTTTTTTTGCTGATAACGATACTGACTGACCCTATAACTGACCGTCCTGTTAGCCCGACTGGCTTGCTGCGCTACAAAACGGAGGTGGCTGACCTGTTTCCATTCTACGGTTATTTGTCAAATCATTTTGCTGACTTGCTGGATTTGCGGACGAGCTATCGCGAAGGTTATTGTTATTTGGGTATTCTGGTTTTTTTGATTCCAATCGCTTTATTACTTAGAAAAGTGCTTTCGTTTATTACAAAAAAATCGGAGTTGGTTTCGGCTCCGCTCAACCAACCGCCATTTGCAAAAAAAGAAAAAAAAGCCCTGCCATACGAACTGATAAATTTTATGTGGGCAGGCTTATTGATTTTGGCTTTTGCAATGGGCTTACACGTCATGCTGACTGGTGAATATATTCTAAAAGTCATTCCACAACTCAAACAATTTCGAGCAACGGGCAGATTGTCTTGGGGTTTTTATTATGTGGGCTTTGTTTTTCTGGCGGTTTACTGGTGGCATTTTTGCGAAAGCATAAAAAAAAGAGCCTGGCGATATACTTTTCTTGCTTTGGTCATAGCGGGTTGGGGCTATAATGTATCTGGTTATCATGGTAAATTGCGGGAAGCTATTTTTAAATATAAATCCCCTAATGTCCTGTACTGGCAAACTGATGCCGCTGACCTAATGGCAGCAGCCAACCTAAATGCAGATGAATTTCAGGCGATGTTTACCTTGCCTTCGGCAATAGAAGGTGCAGAAATATTCAGGCAGGAAGTAGATTGGATGTTGAAAACTAGAGCGATGCCTTACTCTTTTCAGTCGGGGTTGCCGATGACGATGTGTGTGATGTCGAGAACTTCTGTTTCAAGGGCTTTGAAGGTAAGCCAGATGGCGAGCTCTAGTTCTGTTTTCAAAGAAGTGAGACTAGACTTAACTTCTGATAAGCCTTTTTTGATATTGATTCCCAATGAAAAAATTAGTGGTTTTACAGATATTCTGGCGGAAGCCGAATTGATTGGAAGTGGTGAATATATTAGTTTGTACAGTTTACCTGCTACTCATTTTGACTTATCAGGTGATGTAGTGATGAAAAAAGGTAGAAAACCAGCATTATTTGTCGAGGAAAAAAAGACATTATATGAAAAAATACCTCTACATGAGATTGATGTAGACATAATAGAATCGATTTTTTGGTATGAGGTGAAGGCAGAAAATACTGGAGTTCCAATAGGTCGAACGACATTTTATAATAAAGAAAATGAATTGCTTTGGGAAAGCAATTTTACGGATAAAGACTTTGATCGGCTGGAAATTATTGATAACTGGGTAGAGTTGCGACACCGAGATACATTAACTGCTGAAGTTCATAGTATGACACTAGAAGTTTTGGGAAAAGACGTCTGGATAGACCCTGACGCTAAGATTAGAGTATATCGTTTTACGAATTGAATAGAGTCTTGCTCTTCTGCTTCACAAATAATGCAGAAATAGAGCGGTGTTCATGCGTATTGCGAATGGCTCTTGCAAATAATTTGGACACAGATAAGACTTTTATCTTGGGAGATTCCTGTTTCAAGGGAATGGTATCGCAAACAATCACCTCATCTAAAACAGAATTTTCGATGTTTTCATAAGCCTTGCCAGAAAGGACTGGGTGTGTGCAGATTGCGCGAACGCTTTTTGCGCCCTTGTCCATCATTGCTTGTCCTGCACGACATAATGTACCCGCAGTATCTGCCAAATCATCCGTCAGAATAACATCTTTGCCCTTGACTTCACCGATGACTGTAATGGATTCTATCTGATTGGGGCGGCTGCGTTCTTTGTCGCAAATGACCAAATCTGTACTAAAATATTTGGCGTAAGCCCTTGCCCTTTTTGTACTGCCCACGTCGGGAGCGGCAAAAGTGACATTGGACATGTCTTGGGTTTCGAGGTAAGGAATAAAAATGGCTTCTGCCTGCAAATGATCGACTGGAATATCGAAAAAGCCCTGAATCTGATCGGCATGGAAATCCATGGTCATGATGCGATTGACTCCGGCAGCCTGTAGGATATTGGCGACGAGTTTTGCACCAATGGCGACACGCGGCTTGTCTTTTCTGTCTTGTCGTGCATAACCAAAATAGGGAATAACCGCCGTGATATAGCCTGCCGAAGCCCGTTTTGCTGCATCAATCATCAGCAAAAGTTCCATCAAATTTTCGGAAGGAGAAAAGGTGGATTGAATGAAAAAAGTATAAGTCCCCCGCACAGATTCCTGAATGACTGGCTGGATTTCTCCATCGCTAAAACGATTGAGTTTGACCTGTCCGAGTGGCTGCCCATAATAGTCGGCGATTTTCTCGGCTAAATAATAAGACTTTGTTCCTGAGAATAATTTGACGTCTGGCATTGTGTTTAATTTGGCTGCAAATGTACGTAAATTTTATTCAACTTTAATCTCTAATATTTTCATTTCAACCCGCTGGTTTTTTCGTCTGCCGTCGACTGTATCGTTGGATGCAATGGGCAGCGTTTTACCATAACCTTTGAAACGTAGACGGTCTTTGTGGACGCCATTTTCGGTGACATATTTGGCAACTGCTGCTGAACGTCCTTTTGATAATTCTCTTGCAAATTCATGGCTACACAAGCCGTTGGTGTGTCCGCTGATTTCTACAATGAGGTTTGGATTTTTTTGTAAAAAATTGACAGCGCGTTCCAATTCGGTATTGGATTCGTCTTTTAGGCTAGTTTTATTGGCATCAAAATAAATATTATTCAGCGGAATAATTTGTCCGACCTTGATGGGATACAGTGTGATATCTTCTTCTAATTCTCTGTACTCAGGTGCTGGATCTGGATTGGTGTTTTCTGGTTTTTGCTGATTGAGGGCGATGTCTCGCTCGCGTTCGCGCTCCTGTTTGCGCATCTTGTCTTGTAGTTCGCGGCGCATTTTCTGCTCGACTTCTTTTTTGAGTCGATACTCCATTTCTTTTTTCAATTCCTCTTTCACGGGGTCGGCAAGTTGGTCGCGGAGGTCTTGTTCGATTTCGTCGCGGAGAGCTTTGCGCAGCTCGTCTTCAATATCCTGGCGCATTTTTTCACGTAGGTCATCTTCTACATCTTTGCGCATATCATCTCGCAGTTTTTGCTCCACATCATCGCGCATATTGTCACGCAATTCGTCTTGAACATTACTAGCAAGGTCATCGCGCAATTGATCTTCGACCTCTTGTTTCATATCATCTTCCAACTGGTCACGAATGTCGTCTTTCAAATTATTTTCTAAGTCATCCCGAACTTCGTCCAGCATTTCCTGCTGTAATTTTTGTCGGACTTCATCTCGTAGTTCCTGCGCCAAATCGTCGCGAACCTGCGCTTCGAGTTCTTCAAAAGAAGGCATATTTGCTGGTTCGGCTAGAGCTAGTGTTTCTTCTTCCACTTCTTCTTTTTCAGCGGGTCTTGGTTTCGGTCTTGCGGGCGTAGCGGGCTTGGTTTTTTTCGCTACTTCCTCTTTTGCTGGTGTATCGCGTTCGAAAGCCTGTCCCATTTTTCGCCGTAAGGCTGCCAGTTCATCCTCTTCTTTGGGGGATTCTTCCTCGTTTACAATAAGCTCTTTTTCAGGCGATTTATCTCTTGGAGTTGGTCTGGATGTTGAAGTTGGGCGCGTTCTTTTTTTGGGGTTTTTAATGACTTTAATTTCTTCTCCTTCATCTTCCCAATTTTTTTCCGGCGCATCTCGACGGGCAATAGGTGCTTCTTCTACCCTGCGTGTTGGCTCGGTTTTTTTGTCTTCATAATGGGTGTCCCCAAACAGCTTTTTCATTCTCGCCAACTCTGGGTCATCTTCTATTTCCTCTACACTTGGTGTCTTATTGACATTATTATAACGCTCTCTCAGTTTTTTCAATTCTAAATCATCACCCACTGGGCCGCGATGTTCAGGAGCTTTTTGAACAGGCGGCTTATAGACGTATTTCTCCGGTTTTTCTTTTTTCTCTTTGACTTTTTCCGGTTTTTTGGGCTTGGCTGTTTTTTGAGGTTTAGTTTTATTTTTTGCTTTGGAAGCCGTAGGCGACGAACTAGAAAGATTATTAAAATCAGTTCTTTGTCGCTTAGATGGATCGGGACGATCAATGGGTTTGGTTCGTTCCTCATTGATTTTTGCTAAGTCCTGCTGTAGCGAATTCAGCTTGTCTCTCAGTGCTTGTACTTCGGGAGAAGGCTTGTAAGGTGCTGGTTTCTTTTTAAGTTGGACATTAACAGTGATTTCTGACAAAATCTCAGGATCATCTCCGTCATAATCAATTTCTTCCACGACATTTTTTTCTTCCCTTACGGAGAAATAACCGGAAACTTCAGGCAAATTGTCTGACTTTTCATCTTTATTGACGACCATTTGGTAATTGCTGTCTTGTGCAAGTGGTTGTCCTGTTTCTGCATCTACCAGCCGGGCTTTGACCAATGTAACGGGTTCTGGCTGTATTTCTTTTGGTAAACGAATTCGATACAAATTGGACATCAAATTGGGCGAACCCACATCAGAAGAAAAATAAGCATATTCGCCAGAAGCTGGAATGGTATAATTATAATCATTGCCGGTCGTGTTGATTTTTTTACCGAGGTTTAATGGCTTTGACCAGTTGGTCCAGCTATTGTCTAGTCGGCGCGACATAAACACATCCAGTCCGCCATAGCCCGCATGACCTTGGGAAGAAAAGTAAATGGTTTTATTATCAGCCGCTAAAAAGACACTGGCTTCCATACCTTTAGTGTTGATGGTTTTGCCGAGGCTTTTGGGCTCGCCCCAGGTGCCATCTGCATGTTTGAAAGAGACATACAAATCGCGGTCGCCTTCTGTATCATTGCGCTCTGCTGCCATGAGCAATATGCGTTGATGTACGCTGACATGGTAGCCCACAAAAACACTTGCATTATACATATTGTCAATTTCCAGTGCTTTGGGTTTCGACCAGCCGTAAGGCGTTTTTTTGGAATAGGAGACGCCATCTTTGTTTTTGCTTTTGCGGCCGTATTCATTCGCCAAGTATAAAGTCCGCCCATCGGGACTCACTGCAATGACAAAATTGTGGGTGTCATTATTCAATGGCGCACCCACATTCACTGCCGGACTCCAACGTCCATTTCGTTGCCGGTGACTGACGTAAATATCGTCTTTGAATCGTTCAAAAGGATCTTTTTCTTTAAGGTCAGGAATATTGTCTGGATGGTATTTACGTGCAAAATACAAGGTTTGTCCATCTGGTGAAATAATGGGCAGTCGCTCTGCAAAAGTAGAATTGACATTATTGCTGAGTCGCTCGGCGGGCATGACTGCTTCGCTATATTCTATGGTGTTGATTTTTCCCTGTGCTTGGCTTTGAATGGCTGTGATTGCCATTATCAGCATTATAAGAAGTCGCTTTTTCATGTTTAGGAATTTACTTTCGTACAATTTAGGGTTTTTTTGGGAAATGCGCTGCTTGAGGGACTGTTAAAGTTGGGAAGCGAGCAGCGAGTCCATTACATTGCGAGCAGCGAGATTTTATTTTTTACTGCGTAAAAAGTCTCTCTACCCTCTTCTTGCAGCAAAGCTGTTTCATAGCTATAGTAGTGGCTTGTTTTTTACTTGCGGGCATTATCTAACTTCTTCTTGAGGTGTAATCTATCATTTTTGTTTTTGGAAGCGGCAATGGCTTTTTGTAATTCTATTATTTGTAATTCCTTATCTAGCCCAGTATATAATTCAGCGAGTAGGGAATGGTATAATGGGTTTCCTTGGAGGTTTATTTTTTTTGCTTCATTTAAAGCAGCTACTTTTCCTTTTACTTTTGACAAGGCAAAAGTTCTATTTAATGTAATGATGGGGGAATGCTCTAAAGCCAGAAGATTGTCATATAAGGACAGGATATTTTGCCATTTTTTTTCATGCTCAATATTTGTTCTGGTGTGCCAAAAAGCTATTAAAGCCTCAAAATGATAGCGAGAAAAAGCTTGTTCTTTTCCAGATACATTTAAATAGTATTCCCCTTTTTGAATGAGTTCATGGTTCCAATGTTCTGGATTTTGATCCTGATATAATATTTGATTACCTTGATTATCCAGTCGGGCTTCGAATCGAGAGGAGTGGAAACAAAACAGAGCCAAGAGCGCGTTTACGGTACTCGTGTTTGTTCTTTTATCCTGAGTTAATAAATGGGCTAATCTCATAGCCTCATAGCATAAATCTTCTCTTATCTTTTCCGACACACTCGTCGAGTAATATCCTTCATTGAATAAAAGGTATAACATGTGCAAGACGATATGAAGTCTATTTTCAATTGCATTAGGGCTAGGAAAGTCAATTTTAATTTTATGCTGTCTGAATTTTTCTTTTGCCCTTACTAGCCGTTTATTGATGACGGATTTGCTGGTTAGCAAAGCATTTGCGATTTCGTCTATACTAAATCCACATAAAATTCTAAGTCCAAGAGACAGTTGTGCGTCTGTACTTAGAATTGGATTACAAACGGTAAACATCATTAAAAGCAAACTATCATTCAAGTTATGGTCACTGAAACTGAATTCAAGTTCTTCCGAGACCGAATAATCATAAATGAGGTATGGAGTGATTTTCGTTCTTAGAATATCTGCTCTCTTAAAATGGTCTTTTGCGCCATTTTTTGCGACTGCATAAAGCCAGGATTTAGGACGGTCAGGGATTCCTTTTAACCCCCAGGTTTCTGAGGCTTTTAGAAAAGTGTCACTTACAATATCCTGAGCGAGTTCGATGTTGGATAGCCCAAAAGAACGACAAAGAACAGATACCATCTTACTGTATTCGGTTCTAAATAAGTTGGGTATTAGTTCTTTGTCTTTTTTCACTGTTCGAAAAATATAATTAGATAACTAGCACACCTCCCCAGCGAGAAATAATGCAAGCCATAATGGTCAGCGATATTGCCCAAAAACCTCCGTTTATCAAGAGATATTTAAAGCTTTTTCGTTCAAAGATAACTGCATATCCTAAAATAGGTAGAACAAATGCAACAAATCCAAGCACGAGTCCATGACCAATTCCGTGGCTTAAGGTATTATAATTATTTCCATATTCTTTCAGGAAAGCAACAGAAGATGCACTGGCTCTCAATGATTCTGCATCACCCCCATGCAGTGCTACAATATGAGTTGCGTGTACAGTTACGATGAACAATCCAAATGCAATGAAAAAGTTAAGCAAAATGCTGGTCAATAATTGCCAGGGCTTGATCGCTACAGCGTTCTGCGCATCTGTTAGTTGAGCTACTTTCTGCCAGGTGGAACCACCAAATACCTTAGGGTGAAACCAAGCATAAGCAATGAAAAAAGGAATGAAAGCACAAGCTCCTAGTACTAAAAAATTAGGTGTCATATCATTTAAGTTTTAAAAGTCAAAAACCATAATATCCCTAATTTCTACCGTACCACCGATTTTAAGATTCGGGCAGTCTTTCGCCAATTCTGTAGCATGAGCTAAATCTCTCGCTTGTACAACAGTGTATCCGCCTACATGCTCTTTTACTTCAGCATAAGGGCCGTCACTCATCGTCCCAGCTGCATTGATTGTTCTTCCTTCCATACCCAAGGCATTAGAAGCCAGAATAGAATCAGTGAAATTACCTGTACTTTCAAGCTTAGTCTGCCAATCCTCCCATTGTTTTACCATTTCCTGCATTTGCTCAGGAGAAGGTTTTGGACCGTCTTTGTCATTTCTAAAAATCATCATAAAGTTTTTCATTTCTTTACTTTTTTAAATGTTATTGAATCATTTAAATATATGACGACTGACAATAAAAAAATAGGACAGCTATGGTTTTTTTATTTTCGGGATTGCAATTCAAATATTGTTCTTTTTTAATTCTATGACTACGATTTTAGAATCACGCCCGTACTTTATTTGAAGTACGAGTTGGTCTTTTGAAAGGCTGTCAATTTTTCAGCATTACACCAATTACTAATCAACCAATAACCAATCACTACACCATCTACTTCCCCACAGAAATCAAATTAGCAAAGACCCGATACGCGCCAGGCACACCTGCGGGCAATTCTCGAAACCAAGAATATCCAGTATAAATAAAATGTCCTTCTCCGTGTTTTGCGACAAGCAGACCACCGTCTCTTGCTGGCTCATTGGGGTCATTAGCGGATAGGATGGCTGAATAGCGGTCGTCCCATTTGTTGGGAAAATACAAGCCGCGTTCCTGTACCCAGTTTTCAAAATCGGCAGCCGTAATTTTGTTGGGCGTATTCAGCACGGGATGATCGGGTAGTAGAAAACGCACTTCGGCTTCTTCTACGGTTACTCGGTCGCGGGAGAGGGTGAGTGGGTAGGGAGATAAGTCTTCTGTGACGAGTCGGAAATTGGTGTTATATTGGACAATCACTGTTCCGCCCTGCTTCACATACTCCATTAAATGTGGCTGGTGAAATTTTAGTCTGGGGCGCGTATTATACGCCCGGACGCCGAGTATGACGGCATCAAATTTTTTCAGTTGCTTGGCGGTCATCGCATCATCGGTCAGTAGGGTGACGGTGTAGCCAATCTGCTCTAGGCTGGCTGGAATATCATCGCCTGCTCCCATGTAATAACCGATGCTTTCTCCCCGCTTCTGAATGTCGAGCTTGACTACTTTTGCCTTTGCATCCATAAACATCAACTGCACTGGAATATGTGGATAATTGATTTCTATGCGTTGTTGAATGGGCTTCTCGCCGTAGGTTTCCCAGGCTAATGTTAGTTCGCCTGTGCTTTGTTTTTTAGCGGGATAGATTTGGAACTGGACGGTTTGTTCTTCTCCTTTCTCACCAGTGAAGCCGAGGGCGTGTGCGGGTGGTTCGGCGCGCCAGCCATCGGGTAGGTGGGCGTGCAGTCTGCCTTTTGGTCCTGATTTGCCGGACTTGACGAGGACGTTGATTGTCTTGGGCGTATTGTCGGCAAATACGATGACTTTTTCTTTTAAATTGACAGATACATCGGGCGAAATTTCTACATGGCGATAGATTTCACCGTCCACGGGGTCATTGCGTTTGTAGGTGAGTGGGACGGGATAGGTGATGGTCGTGCCTTCTATTTCAAGCTTAAAACGCAGCACTAAATCTTTCCGAATTTCAGGTTTTCCTCGATCTTCTTGTTGGGCTACGGTGTACATGCCGAGGCTGCCTTCTTTTTCGAGCCAGTAGGGTCTTGAGCCAGGGCGGACAGGAATCCGCAATTCGGTATCGACTTGAAAAGACTGGTTGGCGGCTAAAGGCTGATTGAGCATTTCGGTCTTTTTTCCATATTGAAAACCAGCCAACTTAACTGGTATTGCTGCGCGATTGATGGCTTCAATTTTTACTTTGGCTGATTCACTGCCAGCGTAGGCAAAATCATCTGCATTTGCCGTAAGGTACAAACCGAGACAAGCTTTTATCACGGCATCAATTTCTGCTAATTTGACGGTCTTATAATAACTGGATGCCTGACTTTCTGCTTCCTCATTATCCGTAAGGGCAATGATATTTTTTCTTATTTTTATCAATGCAGGCACAGATGCTGCGGGTTTGGAGGCATCAAAATTTTCATCTATTTGGCGCAAGCCTACACCAATTGCTTTTCCTCCTTCTATGCGCGACCATTCGGTATTTATACCTTCAAAAATATCGGATGTAGCTTTGTCACCTTTTAGGTGTTCCAGATACTCTGTACTACTGCCGCGCTCGCTCATTGTACCCATCCCCTGACACTTGTGCATACTTCTGCTTTCGGCAGAGATTTCATTATTTGATTTTCCCAATAAAGGATAATATGCCCCAACATCCACGCTGAGTAAATCGCCTTTTATTTTTTCAAAATCTTCCTCATTTCCGTAATAACGGGGAATACTATTATAGAATAAACGCTTTGTCTGCCAGGGTTTTACAAACTGTAATTGCTCAGGAAAACGACTTGGGTCAGCTGCGGCATCGAAGGCTTCATAGGCAAGTTGGGCAGAAGCCGTGTGGTGTCCATGTGTAGGTGCGGGTGTGTGTGGGAAACGGGTCATGAGGACATCGGGCTGAAATTTTCTTATGATCCATACCATGTCACTTAACACATCTTTTTTGTTCCAAATATTAAACGTTTCATCTGCATTTTTGGAATATCCAAAATCATTAGCGCGGGAAAAGAATTGTTTCCCGCCATCTATACTACGCGCCATTAATAACTCCTGAGTGCGCATCACGCCTATTAATTCACGAATTTCAGGTCCAATCAGATTTTGTCCGCCATCGCCACGTGTGAGGGAGAGATATGCTGTGTTCATTTTGCGTTCATTCGCAAGGTAAGCAATCATGCGAGTGTTCTCATCATCTGGGTGCGCTGCAATGTACAGCACACTTCCCACCGTGCGAAGCTTTTTAATTTCATGGTGAATCTCGGATGCCGTTGGCTGGAGCGGAGCTTGTCCTTGTAAACATAAGGGAATAAAAAGTGTAAGCAGGATGAGCTGACAGAAGGTTTTCATATTAATATAGTGATTAGGAATACATTTTAATTGAATCAACAAGTTACCACTTTTTAACAAAAACATTTATGAAAAAGAAATTTGAAATAACGAAGTCCAAGAATCTACTCCTCTTTACGCTGGGTTTATTCTTGAGTTGGCAGGTACAGGGACAAATAACGACGGGAGAGCAGATTGCACCTGCTTCGCTTTATGTTCAGCAGCCATTGTTTGTACCGATTGGGCAATATGATGTGAGGCTAGTGGAAGAACAAAGCATTGATTGTGATAATAATGTTTTATATGCAGATATTGAGTTAAGGGCATCAAGTCTAAGCACTCCTTTTCGACTGGCGGATCAGAATTATCGGTTTACATACGACATGGCTATATTGTCAAATCCACGCCTTGAGCAGGAGCTGGATATAGCTGGTTTTGTAGTAGGTTCTGATGGAAACGGGAGTTTTTATGGTGCACACACCCTAACAGGTACGCTTGGAGATGTCATTTCTTATAATGTTGAATTGGCAGGCGGAGCTGGTTTTCTGATGGATACGACCTGGATTTCTATTGGGCGAATGGCTTTTGATATTATTGATCCTACGGGATGTATTAATCTGGACTGGATTGATGAAAGTAGTTTTCCGCCTACTTATATAGGGGAGATTGATAATGGCAACTTATTTAAAGCAGACGAAGGGGTTTATGGTAGTTTCTCAGCATGTATAGATGATTTGTGTGCCGAAGATTGTCCGTTTTCACTAGGTTTACCTGGAACAGTACCGGATGGTATCCATAGTGCGAAGGTCAGTGTATATTCAGATGGAACAGTTATGCCAGGGAGCAATGTGTCTTTCAAAGCTGGGAACGATATTACATTAGATGTAGGTTTTTCAGTCGAGCCGCAAGCTGAGTTTTCTGCCGAAATTGAAGGTTGCGTATCGGGCGGGAATTAGCATTTTGAAAAACAGTATAAGTTTATTTCTTTTTTGTTGGATGTGTTTTTGTATTTTGTGGGCAGTTTTAAAGTAATGCTTTAAGATTTCTTACCCAAAAGCGACGATATCCTTGTTCGATTTTTTACTACAAAAACTACATTATCATGAGAATTAAATTTATGCTAGTTCTGCTGTTCCTATGTGCTATGTCGAAGGGATTTGCACAAGCCAATGGGCAGTATGATCTTCAGCTGGTCAGTGTCCAGCCAACAGATTGCGACAACAACATTTTTTATATTGACCTTCAGGTAAGGGCCTCAAGTGCAACTACAGTGTTCCGAATATCTGATCAAAACTATCGTTTTGAATATGATCCTTCGATTTTGACAAATCCTCGGATTGAAACCGAGCTGACATTTTCTGCTCTTGTGGTGTCTACCGATGGTTCTGTTTCGTTCTTTACGGATCATACGCTGAATGGCTCCCTTGGCACAGTGGTGTCCTACAGTTTTGAGTTGGCTGGAGGAGCTGGTTATCCTATCGGAATGGACTGGGTGCCTGTAGGGCGGGTCGCTTTTGATATTCTTGATCCTGATGCCTGTATTGACTTAACCTGGAATGACAAGAACTATTTTCCACCCACTTATGTCGGTGGAATAAATGATGGCAATTTATACAGTGCTGATGAAGGTAATTATCTGGATTTTTCAGCGTGCATTGATGCATTATGTGTAGAAAGTTGTCCAGCAACTTTGAGTATTTCAGATGCAATTGCTGATGGAACTTATCTGGCCGATTTGAGTATTACTTCGGATGGTATTGTGCCGGCTAGTGGAGCAGTGTCTTTTAAAGCTGGGCAGGAAATTGAATTGGGTATGGGATTTTCTGTAAAATTACAAGCTGATTTTTCTGCTGAAATTGAAGGCTGTACTGCTGGCAATTAATTTGAGCCTTGATTGTGTGTGAATAGAGCGTGTCTATTTGCAACGTATTGAAAAACAAAATATTAGCTATTTATAAAAAGGGAGAATTATTATTTCGTTGAAATGATAATTCTCCCTTTTTAGATGTTTCTTTTTTCATTCCTTTCGTCAGAACAAGCGAAAATATGTCTATTTTTAGACCTTATTTATTTTTTTGTCTGAAAAAATAACCTGGGTATGACCAAGTTATTTTTTTATCGTGATTAAACGCCTTATTTTTAGGCATGATATAAAGTCTAATAGACCTGATTTCTTCACAAATAAACTTATCATAATGAAAACGTTGACTACACTGGCTTTGCTGATCCTTACTTCTTTTACTTACATATTTGCTCAAACGACCGCTCAATATGATGTGCAACTTGTGCAGGAACATCCATTTCAATGTGGAGATGGTACTATTTATTTCGATATTCAGGTAAAAGCATCTAATGCAGGCTCGACATTCAGACTGGCAGAGCAGAATTATCGTTTTGATTATGATCTGTCTGTTTTGAGTAATCCGCGCATAGATCAGGAGCTTGATATTTCGGGTGCTGTACCAGATGGAATAGGTACAAGTCTATATATTCCGCATACCTTAACAGGTAGTTTAGGTCCAACCGTTTGCTATAATGTTTCCCTGTCTTCTGGGGCTGGATATTTACTGACGAATTCCTGGGTCTCTGTCGGACGTGTAGCATTTGACATCATCAATACCATAGGCTGTGTCGATTTAGTATGGCGCACTCAAAATAGCTTTCCGATTACCTATGTTGGTGAAATTTATAATAATGGCGAATTACGCATAGCCAATGAAGGCACATATAATGATTTTTCAGGCTGCTTGTCCAATCTATGCGCCTCCTGTCCTGCAAACCTGAATCTTTCCTACGTGATTCCCGATAATCTGTATCAGGCTGACATCAGTGTTACTTCAGATGGTACTGTACCTGACGGTGGTACGGTAGATTATAGAGCGGGGAATATTATCACACTTGATGTTGGTTTTACTGCTGAAGATCAGGCTGATTTTTCTGCTGTGATTGAAGGGTGTAACTAGCTCAACTAAAATTCCAAAATGAAAAATTCCAAATTCCAAAAACTGACAAGCGTTTAGAAGCGAGAAAGAAGAGAGACTTTTAATTTTTACTTCATAAAAATCTCTCTTCTCTCTTCTGACAGCGAAGCGGTCTCTCTTCTATTTTGATTTTTTCAGACTGATATTTTGGGTACATCAATAATGACGGTGGTACCATTTCGCGGAGAAGCGTCTATATTGACCGTTCCGCCGAGGTGTTCTATTCTGGTGCTGATTTTTTGTAAACCAATGCCATTTTCTTTGGATATTTCGTCGGCATCGAAGCCTTTTCCGTTGTCTTCTACGATGATGTTAAGGGCATCGCCGTAGTCGGTGAGTTGTATATTGGCTTCTGTGGCGTCCGCATGTTTTAGGATATTTTGGATGAGTTCCTGGATGGTTTGAAAAAGGATGAGTTCTTGTCTTTGATCTAATCTTTCGTCGAATGTAGTCTCTGCAAATTGAATTTGAATGGCTGGGGTAGAATAATTTTCGCATAAATCTTCTATAGCAGATGCCAGTCCAAATTTGGTGAGCATGGGCGGGGCTAGTTCATGAGAAATCTTTCGGCAGGTGACATAAGCTCCATCCAATAAGCCAATTCCTTTTTCAAAAGCAGCTTTATCTGTTCCTGTCATTTTATGTTGCAAATAGTCCAAATTCAACTTAGCAGCGACCAGATCGCCACATACAGAATCGTGTAATACGGAGGAGACTTTGGCTCTTTCTGCTAACTTGGCATCTATTTCGGCATTGACGGCTCGTACATGCGCTTCTTTTTCCAGTCCGCTTATGACTTGTTTGTAGAGCTTTTCTTCTTCTATGCGTTTGCCTTCTTCTGCTTTTCGGAGTTCTTCTTCTTGTATTCTTTTTTCTTCGGCTATTTTTCTTTTTTCTGTTTCTGTTTTTTGTAGTTTTTTAGTGGCTATGAGATATGGGATAAGTGCGGCTAAGGCAAGTAAGCTGAAAAGTATTGCAGCAATATACCAAAGTCTTTGTTGTTGATTCTTTTGTTTGATCGAGGCTACTTCTTTTTCCTGTTCGTATTCACTGATGATTTCTTGGATGGCTATCTTTCTTGCATTACTGTTTAGGCTGTCTTTCCAAAAGGAATGTTTTTCGTAGTGATCAAGAGCCTCCGTCTTGTTGTTTTGCGCACCTGCGATTTTATACAGTAAATATTCAGCATTGCTTAAAAGCTCAAGATCTCCTACTTGTATGGCATATAGCATACTTGTATCACAATAGGAAATTGCTTTTTGATATTTTTTCTTCCCCAAATAATAATTACAATAACTATTGGCTGTATTGGCTACACCATGATAATCGGAGTATCCCCTTTTTATCCTTAGACTCTCATTGAAATAAGCAATTAATTTCTCGTATTCTCCTTTTGAAGAATACATTTCACCTAAATTATGATAAATTACAGCTAAAGCTGATTTGTTATTAATAGCTTCATTTAAAAGAATACTCTTGTCGTATTCCTTTAACGCGAGATCCATTGAATCCGTTCTAAAATAAAAATTACCTTTATTCAGGTGTGTACTTGCAAGCCGTACTGTGTCTTTTATTTCTTTTCTGTTTGTTATGGCCAACTCAAAATAAGCGTCAGCTTTTTCAAAATCTCCTTCGGACGCAAAAATGTTGCCCAACTGAACATAAGCATCTCCCAATTCTTTTGGAGCGGGGCTTAGTGTCTCGCCAATTTTTATGCTTTCAATGTAATATTCAACAGCCTTGTCAGGCTTTTTTTGCAACTTATAGACATCTGCGATAAGATTGAATGAGGTCATTTTACCCTTCTCATTATTTTCGTCAAGTTCCAAAGCACGTTGATAAGTCTGAATCGCTTCTTCATAACGTCCTTGATATTTTCTGGCTAATCCTATTCGTCTGTTTGCCAGTGCTTTTTGATGTGCAGGCACTGAAGTATTCAGGACTTGTTGCGCATAATAAATAGCACTGTCAGGCTCGCTTTTTCTTAATTTAAAGGCTCGCTTCAATAGTAAATCTGCTTCATTTTCTGCTTGGGGAGCAGGCAGATTTTTACAGGTCACCATTACAAGGGCAGACCACAAAATGGTTATGTAGCTTAAAAGCTTTGTTTTCATCGTTTCTACTTCAATTATTTTACAGCCTTCCTCCGCCTACTCCTCCTTCAGCATCTACTATGTGGTCTTCGATGACAACTTTGGTCTTGCCGTCCGTATCCTCTTTTTCAATGTGTATCATTATTCCTATTTTTCCATTTTCATCATTTCTTAATCTAATTGATTGTGACGTCGGAGGCGTCTCTACTTCTCCTGAAGTACCAATCTTATATTTAAGACACTTGCCCTGTTTTTTATCCTTATTTTCTTCTGTCAGGAATAAGTCGGAGGAGGTGAGCGGACTGTCATCAATTAAAAAGGTAAGACAAAGTTCGTACTGTCCGTTTTCATTTTTTTTAAGACTGATTTGAGTTACTTGACTTTTTTTCATGGTTGTTAGTGTTATCGAGTTACAAAATCTTTGGCAAAGTTACGTTTATATAAATCAGATTTACATCACTATATTTAGCGATATAAAAAAGTACCGATTTATAGGAATCACTATATTTGGTGATTTAAAAAAATAGCATTGTTGGCGATTGTTTAAGAAGTTAATCTTTTTGATATTTGCAATTATAATAAATCCAAAAGCAATTACATTTCTTTCAAGTATTATTAAAGCAAAAAGTATTCAAATTAATAATGAAGCATAAAAATAAAAATATTTTTTATTTTTTTATTTATTTATCACGTTTTTAATGGATAAATTATGTAGTTGCTATTTTATTTTATAACTTATTAACCTCAATATTATGAATGATTTAGATACCAAAAAAGTAAAAGTAGCCATGATTAAAGTAGCCTTAGTAGATGACCATGAAATTCTGGTTGAAACGCTCCAGCAATCACTTGCCACCCAGTCGGAAATAGAAATCACCATCACTGCCAATAATGGTAAAGAACTAATGGAAGCCCTGAAAAATCAGGAAGCAGAAGTCGTTCTATTGGATATTAACATGCCAGAAATGGACGGTTTAGAGACTATAAAATTACTCAAGCATGATTATCCAAAAATTAACACGATTATTCTTTCTACCCTTGATGAAATTAAACTTGTAAGAAAAATGCTTAAACTCGGAGCGATGGGCTATGTATTGAAAAATACATCTTATAATGAATTGGTCAGTGCAATTAAGGCTGTACATAAAGGTGATTATTACTTTACACCAGCAGTACAAAAAGCACTAATCATTAAAGATAAGCCGGAAAAAAAAGAAAGAAGAAAGGCATATAGTCAAGATGGACACCACGGCTCACTTACTAAACGAGAACTCGAAATTATCAAATTAATCGCAGAAGAATATACAGGTGCAGAAATTGCAGAGCATCTTTTTATCAGTAAAAATACTGTAGAAACCCATCGTAAGAATATGGTACAAAAACTTGGGGTTAAAAATATTGTAGGGTTGGTTAAATATGCGATTAAGCATGGTTTAGTTGATAACTAAATCTGTTCCTGTGTGGTTATCAAATACGAAAGTGAGCATACCAAGCGCAATTAAGTTTAATCTGATTTGTGCTTCTATTGGTTTTAAGTCTCCTTTACGCTCACGCTTCTCAATTGCTTTGATGCGGTAGCAAAACATCACGGCCTCCACATGCGTTGGAATATTATCCATAGTTTTCTCTCTAATGTATTTAGCAGCCAGTTCTATTTCTCCATTGGCTAATAATTGTAAAAAGATGGTTTGTTCGTTATAACCCAGCATAATAATGATGATTTAAAATATTAATTACTCAAAAAAAAATGTTCTTTGGGCGCTTTTCTGGGGGGGATTGTATTTGGCTGGATTAGTTTTATTTATGTGCATTTTCTTTTCTCGTATGTAAAATTCGATATATTTTAATCATATAGCAATGTTTTATTATAGTATAATACAGAATACCCAAATCTAATGAGTAGTATTTGTGGAGAATGTAGATTCACCTAATTTGAGGACATTGATGTTCAATGTCTTACCGAAATTTTGAAATTATAAGGTGTAGTTTGGTTAGTAGTTTAGGTGGTACTAGGTGGGAGAAATCCTAATAAACAGAATGTGAGTGTTTACAATAAAATACTTCCACAAAGAAAAAGAAAATCCATTTTAAAAACTACACTCAATAACTGCATATATAAAAATCATTAGATATAGCTACCATTAAATATGAATTGATTTTTCTTCGTTAAGAATTGACAATATGCAGTAAATAACACTGGACAGTAATCGCTAAAATACCGAGATAAAAAAATCACAAAAAAAGGTTAGAGCAGTATAAAATACTCGAAGCTCAGAGCACTAAAACCATTCATAAGCCCAACAAACAAACTATTCCGACAAAAACAACTTCACTCCACGTCAAAAACATCCATACGAAAAAATAAAATAACTTACCTTTTCTTGCAACCCTTTTGACATTTAGGCGGTCTTCATAATGACGTTTTTAAGCAGTACTCCTTTGCAAGCGCATTCATCGTGTTGATGTGACAAGCAAAATCGAGTATATCTATGTAAGAATCCGATTTATTTTTAACAAATGTGTTACCAATTGTTTATCGGATTATCTATCATTGCGGCAAGCGTCAAATAAACAGATACTGATATTCATATTGAAATCAAACCATGCCATGTTGAATTGACGGTATCCACAGTAAAAACAAACAGATTATTAAATCCTTGTTTAATCCATTTTTCTTAAATCAAAGTATTCAACACCATGAAATTTTATTTGACAACATTATTAGTTATACTGGCAAGTTCTTTCGGATTTTCGGAAGGTACCATGCAGTTAATCACCTGTGCAGATTGTGAAGCGGGCTTATCTATCAACGATAAAGCACAGTTTGCGTATCCCAATATTGATGCTGACCGTAGGTTATACATCCGTATCGGACAGGACGCCGTGAATGAACGTATTTATGTCGCACTTAGCGAGCAGTGGTATGTACAAATTGTAAGTCCTGATGGGGCAAGAAAATTTGTGTATAATGGTGCTGGTTTTGTCGAAAACGGCACACCTTCACCTTTTCCATTTCTGGGGAATGGTGTCATCTCAAGTTATACACAAAGCGAGGCTGGACCAAATGGTGTCACGCAAAGAAATGCAAGTGGTACAACAACAGCTGGCTATAACGCTATGGTTTTTGATCCTGATGTACCAGGTGACTGGTATATTGAATTTACTGATGATTCCAATATGGGATTGCCTTCTGAAGGAGAGCGTTGTGAATATTGGGATATTACAGTTGTAGATGCTAGTACACCAGCCAATAATGTTATCGACGGACGTATCTGGGCATACCAGTGGGGAATGCGTTCGGGACCAGGTAGCACACCTCCGGGACCAGGGCCAAGACTGAATTCTACTTTTTACATTTATACCGATGAGCAGGTAGTGACTTCTATCGAAGTTGGTTCGCCTGATAATCCAGGTTGGGGTGGAGACTGGTCTATCGCCTGTAATAATTATGGAATTATTGAATCCGCTGATCCAGGAGAAGCACGGAAGTCTATTAATGGAGATGCAGATGACCTCCATGGTTTCTTAGGACAGTATAGAATATTTGTCAATGATCCTGACATTATAGAATTTCCAAGTGGACTGGATGAAATTGAAGTCGGAACAGTCGCGATTGATGTATGTGCAGATGGTGGTTCTTTTATCACTTTCAATACCAATGTTGATGGTGTAGGTGACCTGACACTTGATTTTCCTCCTTATGCCAATAATGGTGCTGAAGATATTATGTTTCCAGCAGAAGCTATTAATAATGGCGCAAATACAATAGAATGGGATGGACGTGATGGAGCGGGTACTATCATTACAGCAGGAACAGTATTCAAAGTCCGTGTGTTTATCGGTGCTAGTATTGTTCACTTGCCTTTGTATGATATTGAAGGTTTGACTGGCTTGAAAGCTCAACTGATTCGTCCGGGTATACCAGGTTACATTGGTTTGTATTGGGACAATAGCAATATTCTTGGCGGTACTGTAGAAACAATTGATCCGGGATGTATGAGTTCTGTAAGTGGAATTTGTAATGATTATGGATATTCCAATGAAATTACACTGAATAACTGGTGGAACGGTTTGGACAAAGTTGTTGAGGCAGACATTATTGCCCCACAAGGAATCAATTCCAGCGTAGATGCAGGAGCAGCAAATGCAGTTTGTTTTGTAGATGAAATTACAAATGAAGAAGAAATTTTAGTTGATTTATCAGCGACAGTTGTTAATATCAACTCTATTGAATGGCAAACGACTGGTACAGGTACATTCGAGGATGAGAATAGTGCTGAGACAGTTTATCGTGTTTCAACAGCAGATTTTAATGCTGGATCAGTTACACTAACAGTAGGCGGAGCTGCTTGTCCTGATATTCAGAGTGCAGTCGTCATTGATATTCCTGATAATGTTTGTAACCTGCCTATCACACTGACTGATTTTAAAGGAACAGTAGCAAATGCAGACGATCATTGCGATGGCGTAGAAGTTGTCTGGATAACAGCAACTGAAGAAGATACAGATTACTTCATCTTACTGAGAAGTTCTAATGGTATTAATTTTACAGAAGTTGGAAGAACAGGTGCGGCTGGTAATTCAATTGTTCAGACTATCTATACTATGGTAGATGAGTATGCAGGAGAGCTTAACTATTACAAATTGATTACAGTTGATTTGGATGGTACGCAGGAAGAAATTCTGATGAGTAATACAGTTTCGACTAACTGTATGATTCCAGTCAATACAATTTCTGAAATGTATCCAAACCCAGTTACTCGCGAAGGACAGGAAATTTCCCTGACCATCAATATCAATGATGCAGCAGATGTAACCATTAATATAATTGATATTCACGGAAGAATGGTCAGACAAATACCAAGAAGCCTGATTCCTGGTGTCAATCCAATTCAGTTTGGGATGGATGATTTAGCTTCTGGAACTTATTTTGTTAATATTTCGAGCGATACCTGGAGAACTGGTCATTCTAAATTGATCAAACTAAGATAAGATATTTTTTCGCAATTATATCACCTGCCCTGTTGAGTTTTCAACAGGGCTTTTTACTTATTCACATTTGTACTTTTTCATTGACATACATTTTAGCCACGAATGCACGAATTTCTATTGATTATTCGTGTATGCGTGGCTAAAAATATAAGTCTCTGTTCAATATCCTACTATCCTTCCAGTTTAAATCGGACCGGTAGATTAAATTGTACTGCAACAGCCTTTCCAGCCTCGCGTCCAGGTACCCAGTTGGGCATGGTACTGATTACCCGCAGCACTTCTTCTCCGCATCCACCACCAACACTACGAAGAATTTCAGGATTGGTAATTTGCCCGTCTTTTTCTACCACAAAAGAAACCACAACCATGCCTTCGATGCCTGCATCGCGTGCTTCCTTTGGATAGACAAGATTTGTGTAAATATGTTGCAGCAATTTTTGTTCGGAACACTTTTTACGGTCTTCATTGCTCTCTTCACAGCCGGGAAAACGGGGCATTTCTTCTACTACACTATATACATCAGCTCTTTTCTCTGCCTCTATGACCTTAGTCGTTGGAGGAAGTGCTTTCACCTCTTCTATAATTTCTGTTTCTGTAATAGGTTCCTGACAGGAAAAAACAAATAACATCAGTAAAGCAATGGGAAGAAGAAAGATATATTTTGCCAAAGCCTGCTTTGGTGATTGCGTTTTTGTCATCATCATAATACGTTGTTTTAATTGTGAATGATTAAAATTATTTGCCATGCGAAAACCAGGCAATGCGTAAGCCACCAATAATCGTCCGTAGTGCACCGTCGGGACGGTTTTGATGACGGCTGCATCCGCCAGATATTCGTGTACATTTCGAATGGCGTTTTTATACAAATAAATTAATGGATTGAACCAAAATAAAATGCCCAGCACTTCTGTCAGCAACACATCCAGTGTATGTCCGCCTTCTATATGTGTTTTTTCATGTAGGAGAACCTGCTGCCATTCTGCTTCACTGAAGTCCATGTTTTGATACACAAAAATGAAGTGCATAAATGAAAAGGGCGTGTGTTTGCGGCGGGTATAAACAAGAACATAGTTTTCCTTACGGACAATTTGACTACCAATAAAGAGCCGAAAAAGCCCTCCAATGCCTAGCAGAAAACGTAGAAAAAAGAAAGCCAAACCAATTTTATAGATGAGGACTAATGCTGCGCCAATATCCATGCTCGAATCGGGCGTGGTGATATTGCCATTTGCTAGTATCGTGACTTCATTGAGGTATCCCGCAAAATCCTGTATCGTCTCCGGCTGCTGAACAGGAAGAAAGTCAATGGCAGGAATCAGCAAGCCCAAGAGCAAAGTTCCTATCAGATAAATTCTATTACTGCGAAAAAAAGTTTCTTTATGCAGCCATATCGCATATAGCGCGTAAAAAAATAACCAGCACAGTCCGGTTTCTAAGGCATAAGTGATTGTGAACATGGTTTGGTGATTGGTTAAGTGGAAATACAAATTCAAACGCCAAATACAAATTCAAAAAAATATTGACAATAAGCCAATTGTATAAATTGAAAGTGGCCTTTAGTTGAGTCTAGGCACTTAATTGGTGATTGGTGAAAATAATTTACCATTACTAAGTTTTTCATTGTTCTTCGTCCTCTAATCGTTTTAAAATATCATTTAGATCTTTGACATCTATATCATTTTCTTTGGCTAAAAAGGAAACCAGCCGATTCACCGAGCCATCAAAATAATTGCTGACCAAACCCTTTAAAGTTTGTCGGGAATAGTCTTCTTTTGAGATCAATGGAAAATATTCGTAAGTCCGCCCATAAGCTTTATGTCCTACAAAGCCTTTGCCTTCCAGTATCCGCACAACTGAAGATACTGTACTGCGCGGCACATCAGGATCACCCAACTGCTCAATAATATCCCGAACCAGACAACGCTCTAGTTGCCAGATGATGTGCATGACTTGTTCTTCTACTTTTGTTAATCGTTTCATATAAAAATGTGACGTTATTTTCAGCCATCTGACGTTAAAATAAGTTTTATGACGTAAATTTACGTCATAAAACTTAAAAAATCAAGGTGCAGTGAAAATTTTCTTTTTAAATTAGCAAATTAGACTTGACTTTGTCCTAAAATAAATTGCACCTTTGCGCTCATTTTTTTTCGAGTAAATCGTGTTATAAAAAATATAGACATGACAATCAAAGCAATTATTTCGGTGACCCTGATTTTGTTTTCTGTTATTGATATCATCGGCAATATTCCGGTGATTATTAGCCTGAAAGAAAAGGGCAATCGAATACAGCCTGGTAAGACAACCATTACTTCTGGCTGTATTATGATTCTGTTTTTATTTTTTGGGGAAGGTATTTTATCACTGTTTGGAGTGGATGTCGGGTCTTTTGCCATTGCAGGTGGTATTGTGATTTTTATCATTGGCCTGGAAATGGTGCTGGGCGTAGATTTTTTCCAAAGTTCGGACGAGGCAGAAGAGGCATCTATTGTCCCGATGGCTTTTCCATTTATTGCAGGAGCTGGTACATTGACCACGCTCTTGTCCCTTCGGGCAGAGTTTTCTGTTGAGAATATCATTGCAGGAATTGTGATTAATCTGCTGATTGTTTTTCTGGTGATTCGGTCTTCCGACTGGCTGCAAGCAAAACTGGGTAAACGTGGTGCGGCAGTCTTGCGAAAAATATTTGGGATTATTTTATTGGCAATTGCGGTGAAACTAATTAAGTCGAATTTGTTATTATAAGGAGATAAGGAATGACGCATAAAAAAAGGACCTTGCTCTAACAAAAGAACAAAGTCCCATCCCTCCAAATGTTAAGTCTTATATGAATTGCTTACTCGTTGCTACCAGTACCTCTGTTAGGCTTTTTTTGGTACACGAGTGTCATGATTTTTCCTTTTAGTTCCTCTGGATTATAAGGTTTTGCGAGATAATCATTAATGCCTGTTGTCGAGCATTTTTCAGCTTCTGTTTTGCTGGTATTTGCCGACAGGGCTATGATTGGAATGTTAGGATCTAGTGTGCGAATTTTGGCGGAAGCCTCAAAACCGCCCATAACGGGCATTTGTAAATCCATGAGAATGATATCATACTCATTGGCTTGAAATTTATCTACTCCAATTTTTCCATTATCTGCAATTTCTACAGAGACCAAATCCGACCACATCGTTAGCATTCGTTTTGTGGCAATTTGATTGAGGAAGTGATCTTCAATAAATAAAATCCGCATAGGTCTGATAGGTTCGCCACGATTTCCTTGTGCCGTGGTTTCTGCTATCATCAATTCCAACTCCACTGTGAATGTAGAACCTTCGCCCTCATCACTATGTACCTTCAGTGTGCCGTTCATTGTTTCGGCAAGCTTCATGGCTATAGCAAGTCCCAAGCCTTTATTTTCTTCCTCGGCATCTCCCGTCAATAGTTTGTCGGTACTCAGAATCTGGGCTATCTTTTCTTTCGACATGCCCGGCCCATTATCTTCTACCTTAAAGATAATCATGGCCTTGCCTCCCTGTATTTGGGGAGCTTCTATGCCCATTTCTATCAAGCCGTTTTTCTCTGTATATTTCAGCGCATTATCGAGGAGATTGTATAAAACCTGATTGATTTTTGGCTCATCTCCAATCAGATATTTAGGCAGATTTTCATCTACTTCTACATTGAGGGTGATGTCTTTTTTATTGGCTTTGATTTGGAACATTTTTGCCAAACCTTGAACCGTATTTCGTATGGTAAACTGTTCCTCATCTACCGTGATTTTGTCAGATAGCAGAACAGAGAAGTTCAGCATATTATTGACCGCAAGGGAAAGGTCACTGACAGATTGTTGCATCCCATCGACCAATTCTTCCTGTTGTGGACTCAGTTCAGAGCCTTCCAGGGTATAAACAATATTCACAATAGAAGACAAGGGCGTCCGAATATGGAAACTCATGTCTTCCAATATCTCTTCCTTCATTTGAGAAGTCCGGTCTGTAATCGTCTTCAACTCTTTGAGTTCTTCAGCGAGTTTCTGTTCCGTTACATCCTGTACCACTCCGACCAGTAGCGTTTTTTCTGTAGAAGGGTCATAAGAAATTTGGAATTGATTAGAAACATGCTTCTTTTCTGCCAGACCTACTCGTATGCGGTAGTCTATTTTGTGCAGTTTGCCATCTTTGGTTGCTGCTTCAATTTCCCGTTCTACCTTTTCCTTATCTTCAGGGTAAATATAATTGAGGTAATCTTTCCAGGAAGGAGAAATATGACCCGGCTCAAATCCGAATATGATATAAACCTGCTCAGACCAGCTCATTTCATTATTCACAATATCAATTTCCCAATAACCGAGGTCGGCCATTTCGCAGGACTGCTCGAATCTTACCTTGATAATGTTTAATTCTGTAACCGCACTTTGGAGTTGCAGATAGGTTCTATGACGGGCAAGTGTATGACGGATAGAGCGTGCCAGCAAGTTATAATCAAACTCACCTTTCACCAGATAGTCCTGTGCGCCAGACCTCACGGCTTGTTCGCCAACCATCTCGTCACTGGTTCCCGTCATTACAATGACTGGAAGTTTTTTAGGACAACGTTCCAGGAAATTGGATAGCGTCCGCAAACCTCTGGAATCTGGAAGACTAAGGTCTAATAAAACTAAGTCGATTGGTTTTTCTTCGCAGATTTCTATTCCTTCATAAAGGGTTTCTGCGTAGAAAAAGTCGTGTTTTAATGATGCTTGTTTGAGGAAAATTTTAACTAATTTAGCATCCCCTTCGGCATCGTCTATTACAAGGATATTAACTCTGTTTAGCATAGTCGATTTGTCGTTTTTGATTGTTTAATTGATCATGGTTGGAAGTACAGTAGTACTCAACCAAAAATCTTCTACTTTTTGAATTAAATCGAAGAATTTATCGAATTCGATGGGTTTGTTTAGATAACAATTTGCGTGGAGTCGATAGCTGTTGGATATATCTTGTTCGGCACCAGAAGTCGTCAATACAACTACCGGAATACACATCAAGGCATCGTCTTTTTTTATAATTTCCAATACCTCTCTGCCGTCTTTCTTTGGAAGATTCAAGTCTAAAAGTATTAAGTCAGGAATGACTGCATCTTGAAATTTGCCTTCTTTATGCAAGTACTCCAGAGCCTCTACACCATCCATCACGACATTTAGATTAACATTCATACCGCCTTCCTTAAAAGCTTCTTTTGTTAATCTGACATCGCCAGGATTATCTTCAATCAATAAAATATTGACAGGTCTTCCGTTTTTATTCATTCTTCTAACTTGTTGAAAAACAATAGATAATATTCGATTTGAATCGAAATTAAGTTTAGGCATCCAGAAAAAAGCGTGATAAAAAATATCAATAATCGCTGTTTTCAGAAAAGCCTATTAGGTGATACGTAAGTATAACTGTAAAAGTTGCATAAACACACCACGTATTTGCCTGGGGTTTTGCCGTATTATATAGGATAGAGGTGGGAAAGGGAAAAGCTTTTATTAAGATGGATTTTTTGTCCCGAATCCACTTGCAATTTAAAGGAAAAAGAGGAGAAAAACAAGAGTGGGGAATTTATCCTGTGCTAATTGAGTTTGGAAAGGCCTTGTTTTTAATAATGAAATGAAAGTGAAAATAATGATGGACAGTCTTGAAACTTGAACAGCTTTACAAAGTGTCATAGACACGAACTATCTGGTAGCCTACGATTTTAATCGTGGGCGAATGGAGCAATAAAATTGTGCAAGTTGACTAACTGAAACTCGGTCTTTTTCCACACCCTCTTTGCTGACAGACAGGAATGTCTGTGCTACTTTACTTTAAATCATTGTTCTCGTACAGGCGAGGGCTAAAGTCGTCGGTACGGTATTCGCGGTACATTAGGCAAAAGCCTGCTCAATAATACTCGCCTGCTGCTCATCATGCCGTTTCTTGAAACCAGTAGCTGGAGACGCACTCGCTTTGCGGGCAATCACACGAAGCGGGAAACGACGATAACGGGCAAGGATATATCGCCAGGCACCCATGTTTTCCGGTTCTTCCTGTACCCAGACAGCTTCTCCGTTTTTATATTTTTCAATGAGGGCATCCACCTGGTCTTTTGGAAATGGATAAAGTTGTTCTATCCTGACCACTGCGATGTCATTATGCTTGCCTTCTTCTTGTCTTTTCAATAAATCGTAATAAATTTTACCCGTACAACAAAGCACACGCCTCACCTTAGCGGCTTTCTTTTTATCTGTTGCAAATTTTGGATCATCAATCAATTCCAGAAAACGCTTATTGGTAGAAAAATCGTCAATCGGTGAAATACAGCGAGGATGGCGCAGCAAAGATTTAGGCGACATGACAATCAATGGACGTCGGAATGGACGCACCAACTGTCGGCGTAGGGCATGAAAGAAATTGGCTGGTGTCGTGATATTTACCACGGACATATTATACTCTGCGCACATTTGCAGAAAACGCTCAAAACGGGCACTTGAATGTTCAGGACCTTGTCCGGCATAACCATGTGGTAGCAGGAGCGTTAAGCCACTCGTCCAGTTCCATTTACTTTCCGAAGAAGAAATAAACTGATCGACCATCACCTGTGCGCCATTATAAAAATCGCCAAACTGACCTTCCCAAATCACCAGTGTATTGGGTGTAGCGAGGGAATAACCAAACTCAAAACCCATGACACCATATTCAGACAATAAAGAATTGAAGATCCGATATTGACCTTTATTTCCGGTCATGGAATTGAGGCGATTATATTGACTATTATCATTGGAATTTACCAAAACAGCATGTCTGTGCGAGAAGGTGCCCCGCTTCACATCCTGCCCGCTCATGCGTATATCATGCCCGTCCTGCATCAGCGAACCATAAGCCAACAACTCGCCCATTGCCCAGTCGAGGTTGCCGCTGTCATACATGGCATTCGCAGATTTTAGCAGGCGATTGAATTTTTTTAAGGGCGTAAAATCCTCTGGTATCGTCAGGAGATGCTTGATGATTTTATCCACTTGTTTTTTGGCAATACCTGTTTTCGGAGATGTTTTTATATCTTCAAAAGTAATGTGTTCCTGCAATTTCATCCAGGCCAGTTCTGGTTTTTGATGCTTATAAGGTAGTGGTTTCTGACGCACATTATCGAGGCGAGCCTGAAGGTCAGCATTAAATTCTTTCTCCATGTTCTTAGCCAGCTCTGCTTCTACATCACCCTGCTCCAGTAAGTCCTTTAAATACACATCGCGCGGATTGGGATGCGATTTGATGGCTTTGTACATGGTCGGTTGTGTGTATTGCGGATCATCGCCTTCGTTATGTCCGTGTTTGCGATAGCAGACCATATCAATAAAGACATCATTATTGAATTTCTGGCGATACTCGGCGGCCAGTTCTGCGGCAAAAACAACGGCTTCGGGGTCATCTCCATTGACATGGAAAACGGGTGATTCTGCAATTGTCGCTGCTGCTGTACAATAAATAGACGAGCGTGCATCATCGAAATCTGTGGTAAAACCCACCTGATTATTAATGACAAAATGTATCGTGCCGCCAGTATAATAACCTTCTAGTTTACTCATTTGCACGGTTTCATATACAATGCCCTGTCCGGCAATAGCGGCATCTCCATGAATGAGTATCGGCAAGAGGCAGTCGTAATCACTTTTGTGTAATAAATCTGCTTTCGCACGGGCATAACCCAGCACAACAGTATTCACCGCTTCTAAGTGAGATGGATTGGGCGCGAGTTTTAAATCTACTTTTTTGCCGCCTGTTGTTTTGACCTGTGAGAAAAAGCCGAGGTGATACTTCACATCGCCATCTCCAAAACTCAGGTCGGGAACACTAGTTCCTTCAAATTCATTGAAGATTTCCTCATAGGTTTTGCCCATGATATTGGCCAGTACATTGAGTCTGCCCCGATGCGCCATGCCTATGATAAATTCTTTTACGCCCAAATCAGCTCCCATATTGATGAGCGTGTCGAGTGCTGCGATGGTCGTTTCTCCGCCTTCCAACGAAAAGCGTTTTTGACCCACATATTTTTTATGTAAAAACTGCTCAAAGAGGACTGCACCATTTAGTTTTTCCAGAATACGGCGTTTTTTCTCTATGGATAAACCATAATCTGGCTGAAGGATGCGTTTTTCAATACGACCTCTTAGCCATTCCCGTTTTTCTCTATCGTTGATATGAGCATATTCAAAACCAATATTACCACAATACATCAGCCTGAGCCGATCAATGATTTCTTGCAAAGTAGCACTGGGCAATCCAATGGTATTTCCAGCAGTAAACGTTTTGTTCCGGTCTTCTTCTGTTAAATTAAAATTGGACAAATCGAGTCCAGTCTGATGTTTTCTTCTTGGCATAATCGGGTTGGTCGTCGACAGGAGGTGTCCACGTTTCCGAAAACCAGAAATCAACATCCGCACGCCCATTTCTTTGAGGTCATTCCTGTCAGAAGGTGTACTTGCTGTGCCTGCCATTTCTTCGGCATGTCCGTTTTGTTGGACAGCAAAGTCAAAGCCTTCAAAAAAAGTACGCCAGCCTGCGTCCACCTGTTGTGGGTCTGCTTGGTATTCTCTGTACATGGTTTCTATGTACGAAGGATGCGCGTTGAATATGTATGAGTAGTCTTTCATTATTGTTGCTATTTTTCTCGCAAAGACGCTAAGTCGCAAAGTTGTTTTCTCTTAGCGTCTTTGCGACTTAGCGAGAGAATTTTCTTGCCCTAGTTCGTGCTGACGCCAATTGTATAAATTTATTTTATCATTATTACCTGGTCAAACAGTCTGCAAATATCGGAGATTTTTATCAGTTTTGCACGACGTAAGACACCTAAAAATCAACATTATGTCTATATCTAATGCAAATTTGTCCTTTCATGCCAATGGAAAGCTCCTCCTGACCGGAGAATATCTGGTACTCGACGGTGCTGTGGCACTTGCATTGCCGGTGCGACTGGGGCAAAAAATGAACGTACAAAACGTGAATGTTGATGGTTTGTATTGGAAAAGCTATAACAAAGATGGAGCAGTTTGGTTTGAAGCCAGTTATACTTTGTCAAAATTAGAAATTATAAAAACCTCGAATCAGGAAATTGCATTTAGATTGAAAGATATACTTCAACAGGCAAACCGACAAAATGCTGATTTTCTGCGAGATAAATCAGGACTGAAAGTAGCAACACATTTAGAATTTCCGCGCGACTGGGGACTGGGAACAAGTTCGACGCTGATTGATATGATTGCAAAATGGGCTGGCATTGATGCTTTTGAATTGCTGGAACAGACGATGGGCGGCTCGGGCTACGACATTGCCTGTGCTGGGACTGAGCAGCCGATTTTATACCATAGAGAAAAAAATAAACCCGTATTTGAAACCGTAACATTTAATCCCCCTTTTTTGAATCACTTATATTTTGTTTATCTGGGCAAAAAGCAAAATAGCCGGGAAGGGATTGCCCGTTATCGGGAACAAGTAGAAGATAAAGCTGGTTTGATAGAGAAAATTTCAGCATTGACACAGCAATTTTTAGCAGCTCAAAAACTGAGCAAACTAGATGCAATTATTGAAAAACATGAGTCTATAATTTCCAATATGCTGAATTTAAAAACGGCGAAGTCTTTATACTTTTCAGATTATTGGGGCGCAGTCAAATCGCTAGGGGCTTGGGGCGGCGATTTTGTGTTGGTCACTAGTGAGCAGTCGGAAGAAAAAACTAAGGCTTATTTTAAGGATAGAGGCTTTGATGTTTGTTTGAAATATGTGGATTTGAAATGATTTTTTTTCTCGCAAAGACGCTAAGGCGCAAAGTTTGTTTTCTCTTAGGAATGGTGAGAAAATAGCCGATTTACAAATTTGCTCTCCTTCCTTTTTTGAACCCATTTTTTTTGTACTCAAACAAAGCCTATCTTTGTAGCTTCATTCATTTTGCAAAAAACTACTCTATGCTATTATCCATGACCGGCTATGGACGAGCTGCCAGAAAACTGGGAGAACAATCCGTCATTGTTGAGGTAAAATCACTCAACAGTAAATATTTGGATCTCAAAACCAGGCTTCCGCAAGGCTTCCATGACAAAGAAATGGCAATCAGGCAGTTGCTAACCAAAGCAGCTAAGCGAGGAAAAATAGATATGTCCATAGAGATACAGCAGGAAGGCGCCGGGCATGAGATGTTATTCAACAAGGAACTCTTTTCGGCTTATTATAAGGAGTTGAAAGCGATAAAAGATGAATTGGGTATCTCGGATTCTGCGGACTTGGTGCAGTCCATCATGAGAATCCCGAATGTACTGGCTGCCGGAGACATGCCGATTGATGATGAAGTCTGGAAAGTCATACAGGAAACAGCGAACGAAGCCTTAGCAGCTTTTACAAAATTTAGAAAAACGGAGGGCGAGGTCACCGAAACAGATTTCCGACTCAGAGTCACGAATATCCGCACTTTGCTGAAAGAACTGGCACCACATGAAGCACCCCGAGTGGATAGATTGCGCGACCGCTATCGTCAACATCTAAATGATTTGCATTTGCAAAACGGTTTTGATGAAAATCGCTTTGAACAGGAAATTATTTTTCATATTGAAAAACTGGACTTGACAGAAGAAAAAGTTCGACTAGAACAGCATTGCGATTATTTTCTCGAACAACTGGACGACAAAACTGAAATTAAAGGTAAAAAACTCAATTTTATCTCGCAGGAAATGGGCCGGGAAATCAATACACTTGGTTCTAAAGCCAATTCTGCCGACATACAGCGCATCGTCGTGCAAATGAAAGATGAGTTGGAAAAAATCAAAGAACAAACGGCTAACATTTTATAACGAGTTGGCGAGTTACGGGTTTGGGAGTTGCGAGTTGTTGTATTTTGCTCTGCAAAATGTGCTAATATGAAACACGCAACAGGTCTCAACCCGCAACTCGACAACTCGACAACTCGACAACTCGCAACACAAAAACCCGCAACTCGACTCATGAAGATTACCAATGTTGAAATAAAAGCACATTGTAAAGACCCTGCGGGAGCAGAACGGATGCTGCTGGACTTAAAGGCCAAATTCGCAGGAACAGATGAACAGACAGATACTTATTTTAAAGTAAAAGAAGGACGGCTCAAACTGCGCGAAGGCAATATTGAAAACAGCCTGATTTATTATCAGCGTGCCAATGAAGCAGCTTCCAAACGCTCGGATGTACTGCTCTACAAAACGCAGGATGCGGCTGAACTGAAGCCTATTCTGAAACAAACGCTGGAGATTCTCGTTATTGTAAAAAAGAGACGCAAAATATTTTTCATCGACCAGGTAAAATTTCATATTGATGAAGTCGATGGGCTAGGTGCATTTTTGGAAATAGAGGTCATTGATGAAGCGGGAAATCAGGACGAAGCGGATTTGCGAAAGCAGTGTCTCCATTATCAGCGTCTACTTTCTGTGAACGATTCAGACTTGGTTCGTGTTTCTTATTCGGATATGATTTTACATAAAAAAACGCCTGAAATAATAGTGGATTCAACAGAGCTTATAAAGACGAAATTAATTGCATTAACAGCACCGTCAGGAGCAGGGAAAACAACGATTGCGCGACATCTGCTAAAAACGTTTGATGACTTGGCATTCTCTATTTCTGCGACTACTCGTGAGCGGCGTCCGCATGAAGAAGATGGACGAGATTATTATTTTCTGAGCAAAGAAGAATTTGAACAAAAAATAGCCAATGACGAGTTTGTAGAATGGGAAGAAGTGTATGCCGGACAATATTATGGCACGCTGAAAAGCGAAATCGAACGCATCCGAAAAGCAGGTAAACACGTTATTTTTGACATTGATGTACAAGGTGCGACCAGCATCAAAAAAGTATATGGAGACGAGGCAATGGTGGTTTTTATCAAACCGCCATCTCCTGAAGTTTTGTTTGAACGCCTCCGGAATCGCAAGACAGAAAGCGTGAAAAGTTTGGAAAAGCGCATCGCTCGCGCTCGGCGAGAATTGACGTATGAAGATAAATTTGATCGAGTATTGGTGAATGATATACTGGAAGTCGCATTTCAGGATGGAGAAGCACTCATTAAAGAATTTACGAAGATCTGATACTTTCATCATTCCAAAAAATTACATACCTTTATTTAATGGAAACAGCAATAACGAACGGTGTAAAAATAAGTGTTGAAGTTAACTATCAGCCTACGACCAATAGAATACTGGGTAGTGAAGGCGAACACATTTTTGCGTATCAGGTGACCATAGAAAATCAAAATTCTTTTGCCATACAATTATTGCGTCGGCACTGGCATATTTGTAATGCCCTGAATATGCGCAGAGAAGTAGAAGGCCCGGGCGTTATTGGTGAGCAACCTGTTCTGAGCTATCAGGGAAAACACTCTTATATCTCTTATTGCCCACTGACGACTGAAATAGGAAAAATGTATGGTTCGTTTCTGATGAAAAACCTGGAAGATGACTCTATGTTTCGAGTCGATATTCCTGAGTTTTTGATGATCTTACCGGAAACTTTGAACTGAGGGGGGTAAATTCAAATTCAAACGCCAAATTCAAACTCAAAAGACAAACACAAAAACTACAGGAGGGCAGGGCTTCCTTTGGGAATAAGGCGCGGGAAGCAAATCCAACTAAAAAAGACTATTAGGCAACGTTTAAACAATAGATTTTTTCAAAAAGAACCATTTTCGTGAACGTTTTTAAAAAAGCAGACGTTATTCGCAATAACAATCTAAAAACTATGTCATAAAACCTTGTTACCCACAAGCAGACATGCGGTTTGAAGAAAGGTAGAATCAAAAAAAATAATTACCTTTATTATGTTATTGCTAAATTTTACATATACCGCACTCAACCCAATGAGTAATCAGAAGGATCACATTTTCCACAATGAGTTCATGCCTCAAGTGGAGGCCTTGTTTAATTTTGCTGTTTATCTGGCTGGCAACGAAGAAGATGCCAACGACCTGGTACAGGAAACTTATATGCGGGCTTATCAGTCGATTGACACCTATAAACCGGGGTCTAATCCAAAGGCATGGTTGTTCCGAATTTTGAAGAACAACTTTATTAACGAATATCGGAAGAAGGCACGTCGTCCAAAATCTGTGGATTATACAGATGCTTCCATGACAGAAGAAGAATTGTATGCCAACCATACGACTTTTCTGGACATGCGGGATGACATCTATCAGAAGATGATGGGAGATGAAGTCACATTGGCAGTCAATGCATTGCCGGTTGATTTGAAAACCGTTATTATTCTTTGTGATGTGGAGGACTTTACTTACGAAGAAATCGCAAAGATTGTAGATGTTCCGGTCGGTACGATTCGTTCGCGAATCCACCGTGCTAGAAATCTGCTCAAAGAGAAACTTTGGAGCTACGCAGGATCTATGGGATACCAGGATAAGCGTTAAAATAGTGAAGAATATGAATCTGAGATTTATAATAGCATGTAATGTGAGTACAGGTACGTCCAATTCAGGACTAAGTACCGACACACCGGATATTATTCAATGATTTATCTGCCGGACAGATGTTTGCTGAAAACATTTGTCCGGTTTTTTTATACATAAACAAGTTCTTAAAACTACCCAACTATATTTTTTACTAACTGAGGAATAATTTATTTAATTCCCACCTAAAAGAGAGATTTTATGAACAACACGAAGCACAATCAGCCAGGGAGCATCACCCAACGGGTCATGTTGTACTTAGATGGAGAATTGTCTAACAAACAGGAAAGACAATTATTAGCAGAAATACAAGGCAGTCCAGATTTACTCGAACGCTTTAGTATGGAAAAATCCTTTCGAGAATTTATAAAAAGCAAAATCTCCCGCAAGACGGTCTCACCAGCTCTGGTGCAGTCAATCAAAGAAAAAATTCGCACGACTGTCACTTAAGCACTTCCACTTTTTTACTTCAGGTATCATAAAAACTTAGCACTACCCATTCTGGTAATAGTTCATCATGTCTGTACGACATTGCTATTATCAGGATGGGTGCTTTTCTAGTGCTAATATGCACTAAGTTTTAGTGCATATTAGCACAATAGGAAAATATCGAATATCGAAGTAGTAGTTAACCCAAGTTGAATATGTAGCCCCCAAATCTTATCAACGCTGGTCAAAGAAGTTTATAGTGTTTACAAGGTTTATACAATAGTGATTATTTTGCAAAGCAAAATACGTCTTTATCAAACTATGTAAACTTCATAAACACTATAAACTACTGGCTGTGAAAATGTAAAATTGGGGGCTACTATTTCAACTTGGGTTAAGATGAATGATGAACATTTAGGAAGGAAGAAATGTCAAGTACAACTGGAATACTGAGGTGAATTGGATGGCAAAATACTTCTAAATTCGGTGTTCAATATTCGTTATTCGATATTCAAAAAATATACCATTTTATTTAGTGCCGAAGATTGTGTCATAAAAGAGAAGGGTTAGGCGCTTTCGCCCAACCCTGTCCACTAAATACAAGCATGATTTTATGATTTCCAGCTACAGAGCAGCCAGTATCTTATCTTTGGGCTTTTCTTAAAATGGAGGAGATAGTATTTAATGAGACACCATCTCCTCACAACCTCTATGAAAAGTTTACATTAAGTATGAAAAGCCTTTTTTTCTAAATTTAGAGTAGGCGTACTCCGGGAAAAATCCCGAAGTACTATTTTTTATAAGTCAACCAAAACTTGAAAAATGCCTACCCTTTTTCCTGCTGAGTGAATAGTATCGGAAACATAGTTCTATTGTTCTCAGGTTCACAGGACTGTTTTTTCAGGGCAATTTGACCGGAGATTAGTCATTGCGGGGACAATGACCAATCGCCAGTCGGTTTTTGAGGGATTAAGGTTTTTTGAGGTTAGCTTTTTTGGAGCTAATCATTGTCTTTTTGTGGTTAATGGTGTACTTCATAAGTGTTTGATAGTACAAAGGTATATTAAGAAGGAGAGGTGTGCAGGCAGCTTTTTTGCAATATTTACAACTGTAATATCCTTAAAAACAGGAATTAGGCTGTGAATTTGAATGGATATAGCTTGCCGCAATTTATGTTCAAGTAGTTGATGTACAGTGTTTTGTGCCAGTATTTACAACTATTCAATATCAAACCACTTTTTACCCAGATTTACATATAATCAAGGAAATATTTTTCTAAAAAAAATAAAAAAAGTGCTAAAAAGGCTTGTTTTACACAAAAAAACCTTAAAAATGAGCAGTCATTTGGCAGATACAGTTCCTTACATCGTTTGTAAACTCATTTATTTTTTGGAAATTTGTACGAACCAAAACAAGTATTGCCATGCCTAGGGACGACCTGCAAGAACTAATCAGTACGCTTTCTTCAGCGGAAAAACGCTATTATACCAATGCCAAAGGAGGAGAAGGGTATAATGCGGTGATATTTGAGACCATAAAAGGAATGGAGGAATATGATAGAGAAGCACTGATTAAAAAACTCAAGAACCCCAAATTAGTGAAAAATCTCGCCAAGTATAAAAGCGATACCTATAATGATATTTTAAGAGAACTTCGTGCCTATAGAGAGGACAAGTATAAGTCTGTAGATATTCGACTAAAAGTATGGCTGACAAATGCCGACTTACTCATTGAACGCGGTTTGTATAAACGGGCAGATGATTTTATCAAAAAAGCAAAAGAATTAGCGACCAAGTACGATAAATTCCTCACCCTAATGGAGGTGATTGCAAAAGAAGAAGAGCTTGTCAGAAAATTGAATCACAAAGACTTGTTGAAAAAAAGAGAAGAACTGTCCAGAGAGAAAAACAGAGCATTAAAAATCATTAATGACGAACAGCGTTATAACGATATTTCGTATGCGCTGTATGCCGTATTTCAGGGTAGGCGAGGCGGCAACGGTGAAAGCCTGAAAAATAAACTAGATGCTATTATTGATGACGAAATAATGCAGGATAAAACAAGAGCGGTTTCTTTTGCTTCTCAATACCGTTATCCTCAGATACAAGCTACTTACCATCTTTTACTGGGCGAAAAAGAGCAGGCACATCAACATTATGTACAAGTTATTGAATGTTGGAATAAGCATGTTCATCAGCGTGATGAATATACAGAGATTTATGTCGGACATTATTTTAATTATCTCAACAGCCTCATTCGTACTGGAAGGCATGAAGAATACGAAGCAGCAATGCAGTGGGGCAAAGAAGAAATTAAATCAAAAAACATACATGAGCAATTGATGGTCTTTCAAAGACTGAGTTATTCAGAACTGTTCTATCACATGAACAAGGGAAATGTTGAACGTTTTGTTGAGCTAATGGATGAAGCAGATCAAAAATTGAAAAAATACGAAGGACAACTTATCATTCCGACTCACCAGGCTTTTCAGAATACCAAGGCGCAGATTTTATTTTTCAGACAAAAATATAGGGAGGCACGCAGAGTGCTTCACGACATTACAGGCAATAAGGATATTAGTCGGATAGAAATTAAATGTTGTGCCTGGATACTTTTGCTTGCTATTGCCTGTGAAACAGAAGATGATAATTTTGCTAATATACACCGATCAGCCAGTCGATATTTTAGAAAACTGGACAAAGAGGGGGCTTTAAATGATTTTTACAAACTATGCCACAAAAAATTGCAACAACTGGATAGAGCACCAATCGGCGACCGGAAAACAATCCGACAGGAATTTAAGGACGCTCTACTCGCTCTGCCACAGAAGGCAACAGTAGGACTGGATGAAATGCTGATCTGGCTGGAAGCTCTGGTGAGCTGCCGCTCTATGTTGGAGGTGTTGAAAGAGTGGGAGCGGTAGGAAATGCGAATTGTATTCTGAAATAAAATGTGACCGATTCAGAAATTTGTGTTTCTATCATATCAAACAGTTTATCAAACACCTTTTTTAACGTGTTCTAAGGTGATATTGCGCTAACACTTTGGAGACTTCGGACCACATATCAGACAAGAAAATTGTCGAGCAAATTATTGCTACGGGAGATATGGAATTATTCCATATCCTCTATGACCGATACGTCGACAAAGTGTACCGCAAATGTTTACTTTTGACGAAGGACAAAGAAGTATCTAAAGATTTGACCCATGACATTCTGATTAAGGTCTTTTTGAACCTGTCAAAACTAAAAAAAATCACCAATTTTTCATTATGGGTACACTCGATTACCTATAATCATTGTATAGATTATTTAAGGCGTAAGAATAAAATTAAGCACGAAGATTACGACGAAGCATTATTTGAAAACATCACAGAAGAGGAGATAGAGCGGGAGCAGCAGGAACTAAAAGAGCTGCGACTATCCGAACTTGAAGTTGTCTTTGAACAACTCAATCAGGAAGAACGCCTTATTTTGCTGATGCGTTATAAAGATGGGCTTTCTATTAAAGCGATTGCAAAAGCCTTTGGTGTAGGAGAAAGTGCTGTAAAAATGCGCCTGAAACGCTCCAGAGATCATCTGGCAGCATTGTTAACCAAAATCAACTCCCAGGCATGAGAGAACAGTTCAAAAAACTGGAACCTAAGGAACATGCACCTGCCGAATTGAAAAAGGAGGTGTTTGACAGTCTCGAAACATTGAAGCTGATTGCAGATGTTGTCGACCTGTTTACTGCCAAGTTTGTCGTTTCTGAAACAGAATTGACAAGTATGTTCGGTGCTGATTTTGAGGATATTAGAGATGTTGACAAAAATTTGGAAGAGAAAAAATAAAAAATGATGTGACCGATTTTTAGTTCATCGTTTCTATAATGTAATGTATCAAACACCATGGAAGATTTTAAAATCCCCGAGTTCGCAAAAGAACTCATACCAGGACTCATTAATATAGGCATCGCATTATTGACGCTGCTTGTCGGGTGGATAATTGCACGGCTGGTATCCGCAGCTATTGTACGCCTGCTTAACGTAATGAATTTTGACAGCATTACCGAAAAAATCCGCATGAGCGAATTTCTCGGCAAAGCGAATGTTAAAATAAAGCCTAGCGCAATCATTGGGAAATTTGTGTTTTGGATATTGATGTTGATTGCCTTTGTAATGACTTGTGACAAATTGGGATTGAATGCAATCTCAGAGAAAATCAGCGACCTGATTGATTATCTGCCGACACTATTTACGGCGATTATTATTTTCCTGATTGGAATTTATCTAGCTACGTTTATCCGCGATTTAATTCGAGGCGCAACGGCGTCGCTTGGCTTATCCGCCGGAAAAATAGTTGGCAATCTGGTCTTTTACTTACTTGTTGTGATGGCAGCCTTAACAGCGCTAGATCAGGCAGGGGTAGATACAACAGTCATTACTTCAAACATGTTGATTATTATGGGCTCAGTCCTATTGGCAGCAGCCATTTCTTATGGCTTTGCTTCCAGATATGTATTGTCCAATATATTGGCAGGCTACGCAGGTCGAAGCACATTTGCAAAAGGGCAGATGATAGAAATTGATGGTATTCAGGGCGAAATTATTGACATCACCAGTACTTCGGTAATTTTGCAGACCGAAAATGAAAAAGTGGTCATCCCATCACACGACCTGATAACCACTAAAGTAAAAATATTGAAATAAGTTTCAGTTGCACCGCTGAGCTTATTGTATAAAGATTTTTCCATAAACCGGGTGTTTGATAACCTGGGGTTGTTTAGCCTTTGGCGGCGGCCCCAGTTTTTTTGGCTGCATCTAACTAACTAATTCATATATTTTTAATCAACAAAAGAGTTGATTAACACGACTACACACTTGAGAGAACGCAAAATTTAGTAAAAAACTAAATCAAAGAACATCTACTATTCAATTTCTCTATACTGAGCGAACATGAAGCACATTATTTATCAGTAAATGGGAAAAAACGTCTCGACAAACCATGAAAAGAATAATTATGATGACCTCGCTCCTGCTTGCTCTATGCGTAGGAACGACCTTCTCTCAATTAGAAACTGTCCGATTTGATTATGAGAAATCTTATTTCAATGAAGGACAACCTTTGCCGTCTGAATCCAACCAGTTGTTTACAGGTGCGATTAGCGACATGGTCAGTGAGGTAGAAATCAATATTTTTTCTGCTAAAGGAAAAGCTGACCGAGCCCCTTTGTATAATGTCACCTGGAGAAAACCGCACAACAAAATCGGAGGAGAATTTGCGATGCCGGTGAATTTTAAATTCAGGGCTTCCAGCGAATACGACGTTAGAATAGACTACTACAGAGCCGTCAGCGAAAAAGAAAGAGCTGAAATTAAAAAAACCATGTACCGCAACATGGATGCCTATATCAATACTGCTTTCCAGACCGGAAAAAATAAGATGAAACTAACCAAGAAGGACAAGCAGATTGTACGCGACATGAATCAGATTGTCGAAAATGGTATGGCATATTATCGCAATAGTACCAATATTGATTTCAACGGATTCTCGGATATTGTACGCGATAAATTACGCCAGGTTCAGAACGAAAACCTGAAAACTGGCCAGCGGATTGTGACGGATGCAGCTAGTAAGCAGGAAGCACGAGCAACTTACCGAGAGCAACTCCTCCGCGAACTCAAAGAAATGGCGCATGGCGAAATGGAGGCTTTATTGAATACCAATATTTCGGTACTCAACGAGAGTCGCTATGTCGAAGATTATCCAACAAAGAAAGCCCTCAATATCATTTCGATCAATGGAGGTTATGGCGGTGTATTTATGTCTGGTATTGATAGCATTGATATTGGTACTAGCCCTTATGTCGGTTTTTCATTCCCACTTGGTAAAAAGAGTATGGCCGCTCCGTTTTGGAGTAATACCTCTATGAACGTAGGGGTCTTTATCAATAATTTTAAGGACGATTCTGGTGTAGAATTAACTGGTCCTATCTTCAAAAGACCCTATTATGTGGGACTGGGATACAAAGTATTTCGCTTTGTACGTGTCAATGCAGGGGCTACATTTTTGGAGGATATTTCTACAGCTGGGGTGAATGGAATTAATGACCTGACAGGCCTTGGAGATCGGGTCGTGATACGTCCCATGATCGGCATTAGTGCCGAAATTAAACTTTGGACTTCTCTTGCAGAGTAAGGGGGTTTCTCGAGTTTAAGATTACATTTCTTATTGGATTTGGTTTTTCTTCTTTTTTAGCGAAGCGGCATTGACCTTTCGGGGTCAATGTTTCGCTTCAATTTCCTTAAAATAATTATCGTGAAAACCTTATATACAAATATACTTATCGTGCTTTTTCTGTTTACGACCCAGCAGATTTTTGCGCAACAAGATAAATACAACTGGCGTATTGGTGCGCATTCAGGCATCATGTCTTATTATGGTGACTTGAGCAGCCAGTATTTTGAAACGAATCGCCAAACCTTAAAACTCACAAAAAACCTAGACTTCCTGACCCATGGAATTTCTATAGAAAAAAGCTTTTCTCCTGTCTGGAGTTTTCGTTTAAGTGGTAGTTACGGACAGTTTATTGCTGAAGACCGTTCGATTAACTTCAAAAATGAATTACTAACGGATGATGAAAACTCCAGGAGAGCTTTGAATGTCAAAACAAATATTATTGATGGCGGACTGATGCTGACGCGTTATTTTGGTAAAAAAACATTTATCTCTCCGTACATCACGCTTGGAGCAGGTTATACTTTTTTCGAAACCAATGCAGATTTATTTGATGCCAATGGCAAGCAATATCATTATTGGTCAGACCAGACCGTGCGAGATATTGCTGAAGATGCTCCAGATGCTTTTAATGCCAATGAAATTGAGCGCGATTATGATTATGAAACAGCACTCAATGGATTACTTACAGAAGGTGTTGATTATGAAACACAGACGTTCAGCTTTCCTGTAGGTATTGGTTTGAAATTTCGCCTCTCTTCACGCCTGAATCTGAATCTCGAAACTGTCAGCCGTTATACTTTGACCGATTATCTTGATGATGTCAGTGGAACATATCTCGAAACCTACGACAATGCACTCCAACAACATGCTGCCGTTCCTGGCGAACGTCTTGCGGGCAATTACAGAGGTCGGGAAGATGATAAACTGAACGATATTTATTCCTATTCTTCTATTTCTTTACATTATAATTTTGGTAGAAAAAAAGAAAGCTTTCGCGCACCATTCGTCTATGTCAATCCACTAGACTCGGTAGCCGTAGCTGCTGAAGTCGTCAAGGACAGCACAGGTTGGACAAACCCTTTACTCAGTGTTCCTGTTTATGCCGAAAAAGAAGCAGTAAGTCAAGCACCCCTAGCTGAAACAGCAACTACAACATCCCCGCCTGAAACAGTAAATCAAACACCAACATTAGCTGTAACAGTAGAAGAGCGCGAAAAATCGGATGATGAAATATATCAGGAAGTCGCGGCACTAAAAGACGAAATCAAAACACTAAAAGGAAGTCTGACATCCCCGGAAGCAAGTCAGACATCCCTGCCTGAAATAGTAAGCCTCAGCGAAGAGGTGAAAAAAATGGAGTCCGAAATCGAGGCTTATGAAGCAGAAATTAAAAAACTAAAAGGTGAGTTAAGTAGCCTTCCTCCACAAGACCGAGACTACCGCGATGTGAAAATCGAAGAATTGGAAGCAGAGATTGAAAAACTGCGTGATACAAAATCCACAGAGAACAATAAGGAAATCACTGACCTGAAAACAGAAATTAAAAAATTGAATGAGAGTCAGGTCAAAACACCACAAGAGCGCGACGAGCGAGATATTGCCGTACAGAAAATGCAAAGAGAACTGGATCAGATAAGACAAGAACAAGATCTGCTCATACAGGCAACACTGACGGAAAACAATAAAGCCATCAAAGCCAACAGCCAGGGAATTCGCGATATGCGAAAAGACATGCAAGAATTAAAAACGCTGATGATTGCTGGAAATGTAGCACAAACGTCACAATTGCAGGGTAAAACAAACAGCAGCAATGAAGAAGTAGAAAGCCTACGCAGACAACTAGCATTGATGGAAGCCAAATTGAATGCCGGCAACAACTCAGCTCCAGACAATACCGATGTACTGATTGAAATGAACAAACAATTGACCGCTTTACAACAGGAAGTCAATGCACTACGCAATAGACCTGTACAAACTGTAGTCGCGCCTGCCCCTGTCGCAAGCACACCTGTGATGACTACACCTGCGCCAGTTATTACTAGGACTCCAGCACCGACCATTATTTACTCCAATACAAGTACTGCAAAAGACGCGATTATTGGTTTTGAGAAAACAAATGTTTATTTTGAGGTCAATTCACAAGCAGTAAAAACAGAATTTAACGAGCGACTCAATCGGATTGCAGATTTGGCAAGTCGGTATGCAGAAGTCGTCATTACGATAAATGGATATGCTGACAAAGGAGGCAACTCCGATCACAACCTCATGCTTTCGAGGAAAAGAGCAGAGGCAGTGAAGGCATATCTGTTGCAACGTGGTACAAACCCAGCTCAACTTTCCACACAGTTTTTTGGCTCCGGTATCTCTACAGAGGTATCATCCTTTGACCGACGTGTGGAGATTCAACTTTTGGTCCAGTAAGAATTTACTCTACGAATACTTACAGGCAGGCCATCTAAGCCTATGGAGCAGTTCATTTAATACTGATTATGTTTTTTGAATTGAAATCAATGTACCACGAAAAAAACCGCCCTTTCCAAGTCTTTTGACCTGGAAGGGCGGTTACTTTTTAGGGAATCCCTGTTCTGTCATCCCGTTCTATTTAGAATTTGTTGTGTTGTTGTGCGTATTTCAAGCGGCAGCCGGTCGCTGCTGTGGCATAGGTGTCAATGCCCCCTTCATGTACTTTTCATAAGCTTCCAATGAGAAAGGCTTTTCAAAATACCCTTCCACTGTTCCAAGTTGTTGAATCACTGCCATATCCGAGCGACGGATAGACGAACTAACTACAAAAACCAGTGTGTCTTTGTGGTGCCTGTAAAACTGTTCATTATATACCTGAATGAATTCATAACCATTCATCATCGGCATATTGACATCAGTAATAATAACATCCGGAAATTTTTCTTTGGGTAATTGCGATAAATATTCCAATGCGAGCAAAGCATTTCTTACAAAATGAGCTTCTAATGGAATACCATCTATACCTATCGTAGTTTCTATCAGATAGGTATCTGCCTGGGAGTCCTCTATAAAGAGGGCTTTATAACTTCTCGACATAGTAGGTTGTGGTTGTGTTTTAAAATGGATTGTCTTACATTTCTTGTCTTGTCAAGTGTATATACGGTGTTTTATGCAGTTGCGTTTAATAATCTTGCACAAAAAATGCTTTTTTATGAAAATTTATTAAATCCGTTTTTTTTTAATTCGATGACAATACGTTTTTGTTAGCATCTATCCTGCAATTAAAGGACTCAAACCTTCTAAGACATTCTTAGCCTGTCGAATATGTCGTTGCTCATGCGCAATGACAAAACGCAGACAGTCACCCAGGCGCAGCTTCATAAACTTCGCCACTTCTGCGGGGATTTTTATTTTATTTAAATTTACGGCATGGCTTTCTGCCAGTATTTCTCGTAATTTTTTCTGATGATTGAGAAACTCTTCCACTACATTGCCAGAAACGGTACTTTGTGCGGGGTCGAGTCGTTTAAGTGTCTTTTGCGGCTTCATATTTTCAGGATGCACAGACTTGACTGAGAAATTGCCAAACCAAGAACTCTTGAAGCTGTCGGTACTTGTATATTGTTTGCCTTCGGCAATAGCACGTTCCATGCCCGCATTATAATAGCGGCTATAAATATTTAGATGTTCCAGACATTCTGCAACACTCCACTTTTCCGGCTGGGGCTTCCAGTTGAGTTCTCGACTGGATAAAGTGGCAAAATCATGGTCGATGGTGTGAATGATTTCCTGAACGGAGTCGTCTAGTTCATTCAATAGGTCTGTTGTCTTGAAAGTCATTATGATTATTTTAGTTCAAGTTCCTAAGTAGTTTTTCCAGTTAATAGTGTCGGGGAAATTAAATTTTATATCTTTTGAGTCAGGTTTTGGTCAGCAATTTCAATAATGAAACCACCTTAATCATATACCATTATTATTTTCTTTTTACTAATTTCGCTATTCATGAGAGCAGCAGTAACAGTCATCATCACAACATATAACGAATCGCTAAATATACGCGCTATCCTTGAGAACGTCAAATGGGCAGAAGAGATTATGATTGTTGATTCCTTCAGTACAGACGATACGCTGGATATTGCCCGCGAGTACACAGATTTTATAGTTCAACACGAATATATCAATGCCGCAGCACAAAAAAACTGGGCGATTCCGCAAGCTACGCACGACTGGGTACTCATCATGGACGCTGACGAACGACTCCCCGCTGAATTGCAAGCAGAAATACAACAAACATTAGAAGCACCCGACAAATCAGCTTATCGCCTCCGACTACATAATTACTTTATGGGAAAACGAGTACGGTACAGCGGCTGGCAAAATGATACGGTTGTTCGGCTCTTCAAACGCGATGAATGTCGCTACGAAGAAAAATACGTTCATGCCGACATGATAACGCAGGGCGAAATTGGCGAACTCCAACACCCTTACCTACATTACACGTATCGGGATATGGCTCATTTTCTGGCTAAAATGGAACGTTATGCCCGTTGGTCTGCCATAGACTATGCGCCCAAAACACCAAGAGTGACCTTATACCACCTTTGGGTAAAACCCGCCTTCCGCTTCTTTAAACACTATTTTTTAAAGTTAGGTTTTCTGGATGGCAAAGTAGGTTTTGTTATTAGTAAAATCATGGCTTGGGGCGTGTTTTTAAGGTATATCAATATTATAGAACAACGAAACAATATTTAGTGTCTTTCGGCACTAAATAAACCAGTACATTTTGAATGTCGAATAAGTTTAAATTTAGTTATACATACTTCGATATTCGACATTCCTTGTTCGATATTCGATATTTGTTTTTTTTGCAATAAGTGGCGTGGCTAACTTACCTCGTCACTCCGAAACACCTCAACAAACTCAAACTTTCCACCATCAAACAAACCCAAATCACTCAATTTCAAAGAAGGAATCACCAGCAAAGCCATAAAGGATAAAGTCATAAAGGGCGCACCTAATGTACAGCCGGATTTTTTAGCAAAAGTATCAATAGTCGCATAAGCTTCCCCAACGGTATGCGCATCCTTGTCCGACATAATGCCAGCAATAGGCAAAGGCAAGACCCGCTCGCCCGCCTGCCCAACAGCAGAGATGCCACCCCGATTTTCAATAATCAAATTCACCGCCCGACAAAGCGATTCATCATCCACACCCACAGCGATGATATTATGCGAATCATGTCCCACACAAGAAGCAATCGCGCCTTCCTGCAAACCAAAGCCTTTGATAAATGCCACGGCAGGAGGCACATCTTCATAACGATTAACAACAGTCATCTTCAAAACATCCTGTTCAGTATCCGACACCACCTGTCCATCCACTATTTTGGCGAAAGCCTCAATAGACTTAGTAATCAACTCCCCATCCAAAGCCTCAATCACCCTCATCCGAACAGGCGATTGCACCTCGTGCGCAGCGGGAGGATGCACCTCCTTCAGAAGTTTGTGCGCAGCGGGAGGATGCACCTCCTTTAGGAGGCTGGGAGGCGCGGGAGGCACAGGAAAGCTAAACTCCCCAACATTCTTAGCCGTCGCTTTAAAATTATTCAAGACCTCAATGGCAACGGGCTCAATAAATGATTTGCCCTGCTCGGCGACTAATTTTCCATCAATATAAGTTTGTCGAACTTTAAAAGTTGTCAGATTATCAACCACAATAAAATCAGCAGGATCGCCAGAACGCAATGTACCAACGTCCAGTCCGTAATGTTCAACAGGATTGATGCAGGCTGCCTGTAAGACTTTGTACAAATCCACCCCTTTTGCCAATGCTCGCACAACAACTTGATTGATATGTCCGACAATCAGGTCGTCGGGATGCTTATCATCTGAGCAAAACATCATGCGCTCAAAATGTGCTGGCAATAAGCCAATCAGCACTTCAAAATTCTTCGCTGCACTGCCTTCGCGTATGATGACTTTCATGCCCATGTTCAGCTTATCCAAAGCCTCCTCATACGTAAAACATTCATGGTCGGTCGTGATGCCTGCGGCGATGTAGGTTTTCGCCTGCTCTCCTCGCAATCCGGGCGCGTGCCCATCAATCGGCTTCCCATGTTTTTTGGCAATAGCCAGTTTTTTATGCACGGTTTCATCATTATACAATACGCCGGGATAGTTCATCATTTCCGCCAGATATCGAATGTCTGGATCGCTTAGTAATTCATCAATATCCTCGGCACTGACGACTGCGCCTGCTGTTTCAAAAGTCGTGGCAGGCACACAGGAAGGCGCACCAAAATTGAATTTGAAAGGCGTTTGTTTGCCATTGTCCACCATAAATCGAACGCCTTTTACACCAAGTACATTCGCTATTTCGTGTGGGTCAGAGACGGTGGATACCGTACCATGTACCACAGCAATGCGGGCAAACTCAGAAGGTGCAAGCATGGAACTTTCGATGTGAATATGGGCATCCACAAAGCCCGGCAGAATGTACTGGTCGGGGACTTTGTCCGCTGGCGTGATGGACTGAATGCGTCCGTTTTCGACGGTGACTGTACCGGGATAAATTTGTTTTCCGAGAATATCTATAATGTGTCCGCTGATTTTCATTGGCTGTATGATTGTATAAGTTTTTTGTAACTGTTTATGTCGATAGTCGATGGTCAATAGTCCATAGACAGGAATTTAATAATGTATTTGTTTCGTAGATTTTATGCGCATTTTGCAAAGCAAAATGAAATACTGAAATGACCAGAATACTATAAAACAGCCATCGACTATTGACCATCGACAAAAACTGCTACAGTTTTTTTACTAAAGTAAATATTCACGAATAGCTTTCCCAACTGCTTCGGGCTGTTCATCTATAATGAAATGTCCACCTTTTAATGGACTGATTTCTATACTTGAAAAATAGTCCTCAACGCCATGCAGGTATTCCTTTATAATAACAGGATCTAAAACACCATGTATTATTTTCGTTGGGATGTCTATTTTTTTTCCTTCAAACTGTTTCCACCGCTTTCTATCCTTTGAGATGGTTCTGTAAATATTGGAAGCAGTCGTTATGGTATTGGGGATTTTATAACATCTTATGTATTCTTCTATCGCATCTTCAGGAATAGGATTGCTGATGCCTTTACTGAAAAACCTGACCCAAATATCTTCTTTTCCGGCTAACAAAGCTTCTGGCAAATCTTTTATACTCATAAAAAATTGATACCAGGAAGACCGGAAAAGATATTTGACCAATACTTCTGATGCTTTGGCTTGTCCTTCAGGATTATTGATAATAATCATGTTCATGATGATTAATTTCTTAATTCTTAAAGGGTCTAAAAAGGCCATTTCCTGTACAATCGCCCCGCCCCAATCGTGACCGCCTAAATAAAAACCAGCTATCTCCAACTTATCTGCTATGGCAAATATATCTTTTGCCATTTCATCTTTTTCATATAGTTTAATATCTACATTCCGATTACTGTCTCCCATTCCCCGCAAGTCAGGCGCAACTAGATAAAAGTCCTTTAGATATAGAGCAAGATGGTGCCAGCAATAACTGGTTTGTGGCCAGCCATGCAGTAATATGAGTGCCGGATGAGTAGCTTTCCCATAAGTCCTGACATTGAATACACCTCTTGTCGTCTCGATTAATGTTGTCATGATTTTCTTTTACAAAAAAAGATTAGCCACGAATATACGAATAAAGTTTATTCGCACATTCGTGGCTAAGATGTAAATGCTGTGCCTTGCGGCAGTTAGAGCTGATTAGAGGCTTTAATAGGTTTTGCGTGCTTCTTCAATGGTGTAGAAATTTCCCTTTTGGACATCCTCAACCGCTTCCATACACTGCTTGTTGAGTTCGTCAAGTGTAAGCGGTTCGCCTACGTACTCATGCGGTTTTTGCTGCTGAAAATGCTTGCCAAATAAGACATGAACAAGCTCCAAAAAATCATCATCTGCCTGCTCTACATAACGATGTAAGTCTGCCTTGATTTCTAAGGTGCCCATATCTGTAAATTTTAATCTAAATGTACAATGTCTTCAAAAATAATTAGGGCAAACGCATCAAATTAAAAAGCAACCTGAGTCGTCTGACGATTCAATTTATTCAGGAGTTCATCGTCCTGTAAATCATCATGCGTGTGGATAAGCAATCATCGTCAGCCGACTTTTCTTCTTCATTTTCCAAATTTAAATTTAATGCGGTGTTCAAAGTATGGAATAGTCGGCAGACGAAGGATTTGATTAAAATTAGTGGTTTGTCTCTGGAAATATGCTGTATTTTCAACTAAATTCGTCTGACGACAACGGAATTTGCTCAACGATGCTTTGATAGAACACGACTAAAATTTTGATGCGTTTGCCCTGAAAAA
>CALFBH010000105.1 GCA_937951615.1 uncultured Saprospiraceae bacterium
AAGTGTCATAGACACGACCTATCTGGTAGCCTACGGTTTCAACCGTGGGCGAATCGAACGGCAAAATTGTCCAATTTGCTATACACACTATCAAACATCATAAATCCTATAAACGACAGACTGTGAAAATGTAAAATTGGGGGCTACTATTTCAACTTGGGTTAAGTATCTCTTTGCGATTTATTTGGCCACGAATGCACGAATAATTCATTCGTGCATTCGTGGCTTATTTTCTTATAGCTTCACAAAGCTACGTATCAAAACAGTATTTTGATGGAGTAATTTTACAAAATAAACCCCAGCATCTAAGTGTTCTATTTCAAGCTGATGCTTTACAAAATTCCCTTTATCCAGCCTTTGTTCCAAGACTACTTTTCCGTAGATGTCAATAAGCTGTATGTCAGAAATTGCGACTTCATCAAAAGCGGCTTCTATATTTAATTGCTCATGAGCAGGATTCGGAAAAACCATAAAACCTGCATCATCTGCCAAATCCTCTACACCAGTAATCGTCACCGTCAATGCATCAGAAGTCGCTGTACATCCATTATTATCTGTAATCATGATGGTATAAGAACCAGATGTTGTTGCAGTATAGCTTTGTCCGCTAGCTCCTGCGATGGCGTTACCATTGAGGTACCATTGATAAGTTGTCGCTGTGCTTGAGGTCAGTGTATTCCCATTTTGCGTAAGCATAGGGGTCATGGCAGTCGGCGAAGGTGCTGTTCCCTTTTCCATATAATTATGCAATGTTCCACTGCCTGTCGTCAAGTGATTTTCAAAAACTGACCAGGCGGCACAGTCATCTTTCAGGTAATAATCCAGCCAGTTATTCGCAGCTAAAAGCATCTGTTCATGCTGGTCGGCAATTGGCATAAAGCCACTACAAAATAGTTCTCCCAGTGTACACACCGAACCAAAACTAGCTGTTCCAAACTGACAATGGCTTGCGCCAATAATATCCAGATAAACATGGTAATTGGAGGTCGGCAGGTTATTATACATATCAATCGGCATTCCGCCTGCCATGAGGACACAATCTTCTGTACCAGCAATACTGAGTGTTGGAATGCTCAGATTTGCAGCATTGGTAATGGCTGAAACGCCATTGGTTTCTGCTGCTGCCAGCGTGACCATTGTTGTTACATTGCTATTCCCCGCCGCGCCTGTCCACGAACAACCACCTCCCATCGAATGTCCCAGCATCGCGCTTTTTCCATTCATACTTTGGTAGAAAAAAGATGTCGTGTTTGCATTTTCCGAAAGGAAATAATCAATCAAAAATGATAAGTCCAGCGCAAAGTCTTCGTGTACAGGTGCAAGTCCGCCTTCTGTATTGGGTAGCGCAATAATATAACCCTGCGCAGCCAGCGTTTCGTACCAAATCGTGTATTCAGTTGTCGCCATACTGAAGCCATGTCCGAAGACCAGTACTGGAAACTCTCCGGCGGCAATTGCAGCATTTGTTCCTCCTGTAGTCGCTGGATAATATACATCCAGATTGATGACCCGATTGTTTCTGGTAGGATCTTCGGGATCGAGGTTTTGTGTGCCGACTTGAAATTGTGCAAAGATGGTCGACGTCAGGAGTAGACAGCCGACTAATAGTTGTAAAGTTTTCTTTTTCATAGCAGTGATAGTTTTAGTTAAAAAATTAAATTTTGGAATTGTAACAGATTGCAGTGATAGCCTTTTCCATAATTTTCAATAGGTTAATCTTCTCCCTGTAGTCCTCCCTCTAAATCTCCCTCCAAAGGAAGACATTCAGCTTTCCTGCCAAAGTAAATTTATGTTTAAGTTAAAAAGAAAAAGGGATTGCCAAAGGCAATCCCAATATAATAGATTTTAAACTTCGACTTAAACTTAAACTTAATCAGCCTCGCTGTACTTTTTCTACAAAAGTATCCTCTCCAATTTTCACTCTTAGAAAATAAGTACCCTGCGGTAATCCTTTCAAATCAATACGCAGATAAACATCCTCTACTATAACAGTCTGATCATAGAAATTCCTTCCTAGCGCATCGTATAATTGCACATTTATATCATCGGCAATGATGTCATTAAAAGCAATATTTACATGGTCGGTAAACGGATTAGGATACACCTTAAAGATACCGGCTGCATCTATATTTCTTCTGAGGACAATAATATCTGAGTAGAAAAATCCGCCATCCAGATCCGTTGCTTTGACACGTAGATAGTATAGAGGCTTTTTCTTATCGTCATATTCCTTTTCGTAGCCTAGTTCATCAATAGAAAAACCAGCACCAGGGAAAGTCTCAAAATCATCAAACTTAGCCCAGTCGCGACCATTTTCTGAATATTCTACTTCAAAGATGTCGCTACGGTATTCCGGCTGTGTTTTCCAATTGACCAATAATTCAGTGTTACTCGGAAATTCTCCAGTAAATTCTGTAATGACCGTTTGCAGACTGCCTTCTCCTTTAAGTGCTTTTACTTCTACATCATCAATAGCCAATCCTGCATACACTGTGCTGCCATTTGTTTTGAATACAAATCGGAAAGCCACTTCATTACCACGCAGGTTGGTGATATTGGTTTTAAATCGCTTGAATGGTGTTCCGGTAGTTTTACCTGTAAAATATTCGCTGCCAAACGGGAATGCTGTTGCAGTTCCGCTGCTGGTATTGTCATAATTATACCAGCTATCGCCACGCTCGCCCAATACCAGCCAGTTCTGTCCTTTGTCTAGCGAGTATTCTACTCTAAAGCCGTCAAATCCTTGCTGTACATCGTATTTCGCCCAGAAACTAAACTCATAAATGCCCTCTTCCGTTAGGTCGTAATTGGGGGTATATAGCATGGTTTCTGTATTATTTTCATAAAATGGGTCATTCAATCCCACAACCCAGGCATTATTGCCAGAGTTGGTTCCACTCTTATTTGGCATCGTCGAATTGCCTCGTTCAAAGGAAGTTCCGCTCAGATGATACACGCCAAAATCTTCGTTTCCAGCCCGCTCAAAACTTCCGTCATAAGCATTCGCTCCATCTACATAAGGTGTGGCTCTGTTGGGTAGAATCTTAATATCATCGCTTGCTGTAAGGCTTGAATTGATGGTAACGCTGACTGGATAAGCACCTATTGCGCTATAATCGTGCACTGGATTTTCCAGACTTGAAGTTGCACCGTCCCCAAAATCCCACATCCAGTTGGTCGGATTGACGGAGAAATCATTAAACTGAATATCGACATCTGTATATCCCACTTGCGGAATCTGAATTCTTGCTCTTGGCGTAGCAAAAACATCTGTGGTAAACAAGCCGCGACCATGTGTACCAATGGCTATGAAATTATCGCTGTCGCGAATTTGTAACATATCACAACGGGTAGCAGGCATGCCATTAAGTTGTGGCATCCAGACGGTATTTGCACCGTCAAGATTATCTGTTGCCCATATCCCAGCTTCTGTGCCAATGAAAACCTGGTCAGCATTATCAGGATTGAAAACCGCAGTACGTACAGGCATGTCTGGCAGGTCACCTTCTACATCTGTCCAGGTTGCACCGCCATCAGTTGTTTCATATACACTTGCAATGCCATAATTACTCTTGGTCACCAAGACGTGGTCTTCGTTTCCTTTTTCTACAAGAATAGTGGAAATCGTTCCGCCACCACCAACATTAATGGTTTGTCCTGTGACCGTGCTTCCGGTATGCGCATCATCAACGATAGAATAATTACTCCCTGAACCCAGATAAATGCGATTATCAACATTAGGGGAAATAGCAATGTGGCGAATAGCACCGCCAAAGTTAGATATATCTACCACCTCTCCATCTGGCTGACTAATGGGCCAGCGATAGTATTCTCCACTTCCACTAAAAGCATATAGAATATCAGCATCACTGTCGTAATCTGAAACATTGATAAATCCGGCACCAATTTGAACGCCGCCTGCTCCAAAGGATTCTCCACCATCATTGGATAATACATAACTTCCAAATTGCAAGGAAACAATTTGATAATTCGGATCATCCTGGTCGATGTGACAATAAGCTCCATCGCCACCCAGCACTTCTCTTGTTACGGCTATGCCAATGTCGTCGAATTGCTGCGAACCATTGTCCTGCGCTCCAGCCAGGAAGTAGTTGGATAAAGTATCGGGGTGCATTGCGCAAGCATAAAACTGCGTGACATTATAGCCTGTATTTCTGTCGCGTATATTGATATTAGATGGAGACGCACTGCCGTTTTCTGTCCGCCAGATGCCACCATCATTACTAAAATAAATCACATCGCTATTATCACCATCGTATAAAATATGGTGTTGATCGGCATGGACATATTGAAATCCGCCACCGCCAAACCATTGTGAAATCTGTGTCCAAGTTGCTCCACCATCAGTCGTCATCAGCAGATCAATTCCTCCAATGATCACACGGTCAGGATTATTTGGATCAACTGCAATTGTCAAATCATACCAGGCTTGTCCGCGTGTAAACACATTCATACCTAATGCAGCAGGTGGTTGGAAAGTTGTCCAGTTTTGTCCGCCATTCACTGTTTTATAAATACCAAAAGCATCGCCTCCTATTGCACCCAGTGCGTAAATAATATCTGGATTAGACATAGAAATACCCAATTCGATACGATCTAGATTGAGCGGAAAACCTGTTCCTGCACCAGTAACCCATTCCCAAGTACCTGCTGTCCCCACATCTGGCCCATTCTGCGATTTATAAATACGTCCGCCACCACTCACATAGCCAGAAGAGAAGTAAATACTCTTGTCAGGTCCCAGTTCCATATCAGCAATATCAGGGCGAAGATTGAAAACTGTTTGCCAGCTTTGTCCGCCATTTGTACTGCGTTGCACACCATTCGAGCGTGTTGCTGCATATATATCTCCATTGGGGTGAATGACTAGGCGTTGTGTATAATAGAAAATCGCATTTTCGGTAGAAGGTAGAATCTCCCAGGTATCTCCATTATCGGTCGATTTCCAGATGCCCAGTCCGCGTACTGCATCGCCATTTACATAACCTTCTCCAGTAGAAAAGTACATGGTAGAAGGGTTGTCCGGATCTTGCGCAATGGCAGAAATGGACATGTTTTTCAAAAAGTCGCCCAGGTTTTCCCAGACTGGCTGTGCTGCCGTAATGTCTCTTGTGCGCCAAACGCCTCCTGCAACGCCACCAGTATAAACGGTTTTGCCAGTCGGATCTCCAGCATCCACCATAATGGCGCGGGTACGTCCGCCTACATTATAAGGTCCACGTTCTTTCCATCGGGAATCCAGAATACCGCTTGGGGAACGATTGACCAATTCGGCTTCTTTGCGCTTCATTTGATTATAAGCTTCCCGCAAACGCTCGGTCGGCGGATAGCCCAATGCAGGGTCTTTGGTAATTTCAAAGTCGTGTTTTAAGGCTAAGTCGATGCGTGTGCGCTTGGGCATTTCATCTTCTTCCTGTAGGTTTTCCTCAGCAACAAGAGGCTGGTCAGCCGTATAGCCAACATAAAATAAAGCAGCCACTGCCAATAAGACAGATAAGACAAGTAGATTTTTCTTCATGGTGTAAATTCTTTTATAAAGACAGTAGTCGATGGTCGATAGTCCATGGAGCAACAATAATTTTATACGCATTTTGCACAGCAAAATGAAATACTGGAAATGATTTAAACATTTATAAACAGTCCATCGACCATGGACTATCGACCATCGACTTAAACTATTATGGCAAATATAAGTAATAGGACATGCTTTGCGACATAATTATATGTTAAAACAAACGGCAGCTTGCGATTATTGTTCATTCTTGACGGCTGGGTGACTTTTCTTTGGTGGGAATCTAGTGAGGTGTATTGTTAATTTGAAGCTTATTTTGTAAATTGCCAGTATGAAAAATGAAGACTTAATCAAGCGCATTACGGTCAATCCCGATATTTGCCACGGCAAGCCTACTGTCAGAGGATTACGCTATCCTGTGGTCAATATTCTGGAATTGCTGGCTTCTGATATGACGGAGGCAGAAATACTTGCAGATTATCCTGACTTGGAGAAGGAGGATTTGCGGGCTTGTTTGTTGTTTGCTGCAAGGTTGGTAGATGTAAAAAGCATTACTAAACTGGTCGCATGAAGTTTCTTATTGATGCTCAACTCCCAAAATCGCTGGCCACTTTTCTACAGAAAAAGGGTCATGATGCCATCCATACCTTAGACCTTCCAAATGCCAATGCGACAAGCGATACAGAAATCATCCGTTTATCCATGACGGAGCAAAGGGTGGTCATTTCTAAAGATTCAGACTTTTATGATACCTTTTTGAATAAGGCTGAACCTTATAAATTACTCTACCTCACCACAGGAAATATTTCTTCAAAAGAATTACTTGCCTTATTTGACCGAAATCTAGACCGTATCATAGAACAAATCAGTCTTGATGATGTGATAGAGATGGATAGGAAGTCTTTGATTACTATTTTGTAAAACCTTTATTTTAGGCTTTCTTCTTCAAATTCTACTTTCAGATATAGCTCACTCATGGGAATCGTAACTTCTATAGATTCAAAGACAACTTCTTCAGATAAATCTGTATAGACACTAAAAAGCCACTTACCTGCTGATTGTCTTTTGAAGATTTCGACATAGGCAGAACGAGAATCTATCAGGACATATTCCTCTAAAGCATCCAACTGCATATAGCGCGTAAATTTTCCATGACGGTCAAATTCTGCGGTAGATGGCGATAGCACTTCAACAATAAGTGTGGGATTTGTAACGATGTCTTTTCTGTCTTCGTGGTATTCCGCACCGCCACAGATGACGGTTACATCCGGATAGACATAGGCATCGGCTTTGTCTATTCTAATCTTCAGGTCGCTACCGATTACATTACAGTTTTTATGCAATAGCGCATTGCCGACACTTCTGACCATGTTGGAAGCAATCTGACCGTGGTTTAGTGTGCCACCCGCCATAGCGAATATCTCACCAGCATAGTACTCGCTTTTGAAGTCAGCTTGTACTTCCATTGCAAGATATTCTTCTTCTGTGTAGTGCTTTTTTTGTGTAATCGCAGTCATGGCTTAAAGATAAGGCTTTGTTTGGGGAATGGCAAATGGACGCTGTTTTCTTGTATAGTTGCGAAGATATGAAGTTTTTTTTCTTCACAACTTGTTTTAATAAGCACCATTCCTTATTCTTCAAAACTCGACTTCTCCATATCATAGCCATTCAAAAAATCAGTCGTTTTCATTCGTTTCTTACCTGCGAGTTGCAGTTCATGGACATCCAGAAAACCATCGCGTGTAGCGATTTTCAGGTATTTTTTATTGTCTGAAACAAAAAATCCAGGGTCTATTTCGTGTCCCGTTATTTCGGGTCTGGACTGGTTGATTTTAAGTTTTTTGCCGTGTAATTTTGTCCAAGCGGACGGATAAGGACTGAGTCCTCTGATGAAATTATAGACGGTTGCTGTGGGCTGGTCGAAGTCTATTTCACAGGTTTCGTCGAATAGCTTGGGGGCGTGGCTGACTTTGCTTTCGTCTTGCATCGCGGGGGAATAATTGTCTGCTTCAATGGCTTTTACTGTTTTGAGTACCAAATCTGCGCCCATCAGCATTAGTTTATCGTGTACTTCTCCTGCGGTTTCATGTTCGCCGATTGGCAGCTTGCCTTGAAACAGAATATTGCCCGTATCAATTTCATGTTGTAAGAAGAACGTCGTTGCACCTGTCTCTTTTTCTCCTTTGATAACTGCCCAGTTGATGGGCGCGGCTCCTCTGTATTTGGGCAACAAAGAGGCATGTAAATTGAATGTACCAATGGGCGGCATATCCCAAACGACGACTGGCAGCATGCGAAAAGCGACTACAACTTGCAAGTCGGCTTTATAGCTGCGAAGTTCTTCGAGAAAAGCTTCGTTTTTCAGGTTTTTCGGCTGTAAAACAGGAATATCATTCGCTACAGCATATTTCTTAACGGCTGATTCCAATAGTTTTTTATTGCCTCGTCCGCCCATTTTGTCGGTGGCTGTGATGACTGCTACGACATCATAGCCGTTTTTTACCAAAATATCGAGGGACGGTACGGCGAAATCTGGCGTACCCATGAAGATTATTCTCATTGTCATTTATCGTTTATCATTGCTAAACAGGACGTGTTCATTTTTGCCACGAATGCACGAATTAAATACGAATAAATCTAATTCGGCTATCATTCGTGGCTAACTTTTTTATGCTATGGAATTTATTAAAAAAAATTTAATTATTCAACTTACTCCAACTTTCTTCCGAAAATTCTAGTAGAGAGTTGAGTTGTAAATCGGCTACGGCAAAACCTGCTCGGCTGACCTCTGGTATAGCAACTACTTTCATTCGGGCTGCTTTGGCAGCAATAGTGCCGGGCAGCGAGTCTTCAAATGCCAGGCAGTTTTGTGGTGCTATGTTTAGCTTTTTAGCCGTATTTATATAGACTGCGGGATGTGGCTTGGCATAGCGTTCCAGGTCTGCCGAATGCATAGTTTTAAAAGCGTCTTCAATGCCCAATTGTTTTAGCGCTGTATTGATAATTCGAAAAGAGGAGGAGGAAGCCAGTGCGATTGGAATCTGTTTTTCTTGGAAAAAACTCAATATTTCCTGTACACCTGGCTTGGCTGTCAATTCTTTTTCCATCAAACGAATCAATTCATCTACTATTTCATTTTCTACTGATTTTAATGAAGTCCCGCGCCAGGGCTTTTCGTCATAGCGCAATTTTACCACATCATCAATACGTATTCCCGTTGTATCCTCGCAATCGGTTTTGCTTAAGTGTATGCCCACTGTCGCAAATACGACCTGCTCCGCTTTATGCCAAAGCGGTTCAGAATCAATCAACAAACCGTCCATATCGAAAATTACTGCTTCTATCATGGCCTAAAAGTAAGGCATTTTAAAATTAGAGCAGCTATATTTGCAGGAGTTTCAATGGCAGTCGCAGTTTCAATGACAGTTTTAGTCACAACACTCGCGGGTGGCTTCTCCTTCAGGAGTCAGAGGCGAGCGTAGGCCGTTCCAGTATTAAGTGGTAATTATTTTTTGTATTTGACGTTTGAATTTGAGTTTTTAAACCATGAGATATTTTTTCCACATTGCCTATAAAGGCACGCAGTATCGGGGTTGGCAACGGCAGCCGAATGTGGTCAGCGTGCAAGAGGTCTTGGAAACACATATCAATCATATTCTGAAAACAGATACCTATATTGTAGGTTGTGGACGAACGGACGCAGGGGTGCATGCCAGTCAGTATTTTTTTCATCTAACGGTGGAACAGCCCTGGGAATTTGACCTAAAAGCTAGACTCAATCGGGTCTTGCCTGCTGACATTGCTGTGTTTGACATTATTCCTGTAAAGGATAAAGCACATGCTCAATACGATGCGACACAGCGAACTTACGATTATTTTATACACGCTCAAAAATCGTCTTTTCTCAATGAGTTTAGTGCTTGGTATCCGGAGCGTTTTGATATTGCAGCGATGCAAAAAGCAGTCGCACTCCTACCCTACTATTCCGATTTTCGGTTTTTTTGTAAACAACCGGATAAGCATAATTCTACTATTTGTCATGTGATGGCTGCTCAATTATTCGCCCATGCATCCGGTAATCGGCTACAATTTCAGATTACTTCAAATCGCTTTTTACGTGGTATGATACGCATTATTGTCTCCCGATTATTGAAAGTCGGCACAGGACGAATGAGTATAGATGAATTTGAAAGTTATTTGATAGGTATAAAGACGCCTCAATTTACTAATTTCGCGCATCCGCAGGGTTTACATTTATCGAAAGTGGTTTATCCTTACCTGGAATTAGCGGTTAGTGGTTCTTTTGATAGGTTTGAAGTTGTCGATAGTCCATAGTCCAATTTTGTTTAGGTGTCAGTTGGTCGATAGTCCATAGTCGATAGTCCATAGGCAGGACATAAAGTGCATTTAGACGAGTGCCGAAAGGCACTCGACCATCGACCTGTCCATCGACCATCGACCATCGACAAAACTACCCGCCAAAGGCGGACTGAATTGAATTTATAAAAACAATAATATGCTCGATTATACCAATTGCAACATCAGTAAAATTTCTGCTCATCAGGTGGGCAATAAAACGAATGAACAGGAACTACATCTTTCTAATAATCCTTTGGATCATTCTAATGATATTTTGAAAACTTTGCTGCTGCAATATTTTTTAAAGCCATTTGCACAGCCCGAATTTTTCTCTTTTACTTTTTCTGATGAAGACGTGGATCTGAACCCAATGTATCATTTTGCGTCTGCTATTTTTGAATCAGCAGATACTTTTCACGACCAGTCCATCGACATTGCGAAGCAATTATACAAGCTCTCCGTACACCCGCAAATCAAGTCGGGCGATTTGTTTGTTGTTTTGTTTTCTGATGTCGTTCTGGAAGATGAACTGGTCAGTATGATTGGTATTTTTAAGTCGGAGAACCGCCATCCATTCCTGAAATTGGATGCCGAATCGGGTGACTTTTTCCTCAATTATGATGATGGCATCAGCATTGACCAACTGGACAAAGGTTGTCTTATTTTTAATAAAGAAAAAGAGCTGGGCTATCGGGTCTGTATTGTAGACAAAGCCAATAAATCGGAAGCACAATTCTGGAAAAATGATTTCCTGCAACTCCGTCCTTGTAGCGATGACTATCATTATACCAAAGATTTTCTGAGCCTGACCAAAGATTATGTGACGCATCAACTGGCAGAAGATTTTGAAGTCAGTAAAACGGATAAAATTGATTTATTGAACCGAACAGTTGAGTATTTCAAGACAAATGATGCCTTTGATAAAAAGGATTTCGAGCAGGAAGTACTTCAAAACGAAGAGGTCATTGAATCTTTTCAAAGTTATGATGCAGGTTATCGTGCCGACCATAACATGGAACTCAGCGACCAGTTTGACATCTCCGACCAGGCCGTCAAAAAAGAGGCTAAAGGTTTTAAAAGTGTCCTTAAATTGGATAAAAATTTCCACGTTTACATTCATGGCGACCGGAAACTTATTGAGCAAGGTCGGGAAGACGATGGGCGGAAATTTTATAAGATTTATTATGAGGAGGAAAGTTGAGGGAGAAAATTCAAATTCAAACGCCAAATACAAACTCAAATTTAAAAACTACGGCAGGCGGGACGTTCTTTAGGAATGAGGTGCGGGTGCCAAACATCAAATTAAAACTGAGTTCTCAACAAAACAGCAAAGAATGTAGTTTATAGAAGTATGAACAACGCACTTTTATCTGATGAACAAGATGTAAGGCGGGCTTTTCGTGAAAGCCTGATTTTGCCCGTATTGTTTATTGGTTTGCTGTTTTTTGTCCACCTCATCAAAGTCATTTTTGATTTACGACTGCGGGAATGGGGTTTATATCCGCTACACGTTTCCGGGCTACAGGGCATTCTTACTGCGCCGCTGGTACATTCTGGTTTTCCACACTTGTTTTCCAATTCATCTTCTTTATTGATTCTCGGCGTTACGGTGATGTATTTTTATCGTCGGGTAGCCGTTTCTGCCATTGGGATTATTTATATCATGACGGGTATTCTGGTCTGGTTGTTTGGTCGGCAGGTCTATCATATCGGGGCGAGTGGAATTGTGTATGGACTAGTCGCTTTTATCTTTTGGAATGGCATTTTCCTGCGAAGCCCCTTGTCTATTATTTTGTCTTTGTTGATTCTGATGATGTATGGTAGTCTGTTTCTTGGCATTTTACCCGATCAGGAAGGCATTTCATGGGAAGGGCATTTGTGTGGGGGGATTTCCGGTATTTTTGCGTCTTTTTGGTTTAAAGATGAACTGCGCGAACTTCAACAGCAACAGCAAGAAGACGAATCGGCTAAAACAGCTTTTTTGCCGCCAGATACTTTTGCGCGAAAGCGTTATTTACCCAATGGACGTCCAGTTCAGCAGGATGTAGAGCCGCCGGAATGGTATACGACGAGTACCTGATGTAGTGATTGGTGATTAGATGATTGGTAATTGGTATGATAATTAAAATTTTGTCGTTTTTTAGATCCCGTTCAAAAACAATTGTGTCCGGATTCTCCTTTAGGAGTCAGAGGCGCGGGTGGCAAACTAAAAATTCATGATTAAATTCATTCACAAAAAACAGGAGATACGGCTTTGTCTGTCGCAAGAGCTATTTCTTTTGCTTTCGCAATAAATATATCTTCAGCTGGAAAAACTGAACCTGCGCCTGCCCAATACCACGCCCCCTCTTTCTCGCAAAGACAGATAATAGTCGTTTCGTCAAAAAGTACTGCTTCTTCACTTTCTGTCACCATTTCAAATTTAATATTCTTATCTGCTGTTCCTTTAAGAAGTTCTGTAACTCTTGCACTTATCCTATGCTCATCTTCTGTTTCAGATTTTTTAGTTTCAACACGTATATCCGTAATGACAGCTATCAACGTAGTTCCTTTTACATATTCTTCTAAGCCAGCCAACTGCGGATTGTCTATTTCCTGTTTTAAGTCTGTGTCTTCCTGTACAACAACAGACAAATCACTTGGAGGTAACTTTGAATGTTGCTGCAAACAGGAAGAACAAATCAACACAAGGAATGTTAATATTAATTTCATTTAAAATATATAGTTTTTTTCGCAGAAAAGAAGTTTTTACGAAAAAAAATCTCTCCTCTCACAATGTAATGGTCTCTCCTCTCGCTTCTAATTTAATTACGATTCAGAAGTTGCTTTCTTGGCAATTCCTTTATAAATTGGCAGGCTATATCCTTTGGTGTCAAAATTATCCGGCACAACGAATGTCGTCCAAACACTTTTGGGATAAGCCGAAATCATGACTTGATCTTTTTGATTGCCACCGAGCATATAGTAGGTGTTTCCATCTTTGCTTTTACCTACGATAAACGCTACATGTCCACCGCCTTTTCTGCTTTTAATACCAATCGCCCCAATAATAGGATCAGTGATTTTTTTGCCAAAATTTTCCCAGGACTTTGCACGGTAAGCTGCCGAAGGCGGGGTATAACTATGCTGCTTCATCACCCAAGCCATAAAAGAACCACACCAGGCATTTGTGCCAGTCGAGTCGTCTTTGCCCCAAAACTTGGACGCTTTGAAATAGTTCAGTATTTTAGCATTGGCTTTTGCACCTGCGACTTCTTTGACGCCAATTTCAGCCCTTGCAGTTTTCAGCCAGGGCGGTTCACTGACTTTTACCTGCTTCACTTGCACTGCTGCCAGATTGACGGGGACATCATAAATCGTTCTTCTGATTTGCTTGCTTCCGCCTAATGTTTTTCGGATAGGGAGTGGTACATTGCTAAGTCTTTCCATGCCTAAGTTTAAGTTTATCTCGATAGCTATCGGGAAAATTTAAGTTTAAAACTGCTTTCTTTTCTCTGCTTTACATTCCTGTTTCTCCAGAAATGTTAACAGTTTTAAAGATAGAATAAAATCTATTATACACCAAAACGACTTAAACGAACATCTAAACAAACATAAACGAAATTTCAAAATTTATCAACATGAAAAATGTTCTCTTACTTCTCCTTGTTTTCCTGATGTTCGCTTGTAGTCAGGAAACGACTAAAAACTCCACCAAATCAGATGCAGATTATACCGCAACAGAAAGCACTCGATCTACATCTAAAGAAGCCAAAGACTTAAACCCTTATCGTGGAGATGCTGTCGAGACCGCACCGGCAAGTACGCGCTTAGACGAAGTTGTGGTCACTAAATCGTCCAAAAGCAAAAAAGATAAGGCAGGAAGTCACAGGTATAGCCCGCCACCACCGCCACCCCTTGCAGATATGCCGACAAAATCTGTTGAGGCTGTTACAGCAACTTCAGCAGGTGTTGTTTCTTCCGATAAGGCAGAAGCCAAAAGAGCAAAAAGAGCGGCTATCGAAAGAGAGGCTTCACGCCTAGAAAGTACTATAACAACAAGAGACGGTCTGACAGCAGAAGGAAAGATTGCGATTGAAGACTTCGAACCCGAACCGATCGACCCCAATAAAGCCGGTATCCTGACTGCCGGTGAAGTGAATGATTTCAGTAAATGGGATCTATGGACAGATATGTCGCAGGAAGATCTATTTGAATATGCCGAGCGTTGGGAGATGTTGCCAGAACATCGTTATGCTGTGCAAGTGCGCACAAAGGATGGCTCACCCATGATTAACAAAAAGGTAGAATTGCAAAGTAGCACGGGAGCTGTTTTGTGGACAGGTCGTACCGACAATACTGGCAAAACGGAATTATGGCATAAATTGGTGGACAAAGACCAAGCAAATGCCAGCAAAATTGTGGCGCATTATGATGGCAAAACGATTGCATTAGATGCGATTACGGCTTTCAAAGAAGGTATAAATATCATAGAAATCCCTGTAGAATGTAGTAAGCTAACGCCCAAAATTGATATTGCTTTTGTAGTTGATGCTACTGGCTCTATGAGAGATGAAATTGCTTATTTGAAAGCTGAGTTGAATGACGTTATTCAAAAAGTAAAAAACAATATGCCGGACAGTGAAGTACGCCTCGGCAGCGTTTTTTACCGCGACCATGGTGATGCTTACCTCACACGCAAAAGTGAATTGTCCAATAATATTTCAAAAACCATTGAATTTATTCAAAAACAAGGTGCTGATGGTGGCGGCGATTTTCCCGAAGCTGTAGAAGATGCCATGGAAGTTGCCTTAAATGACCTCGGCTGGAGCGACGAGAGTACGAGTCGTATGTTGTTCCTAATCCTGGATGCTCCTCCACATACTTCGCCGGAAACCAAAGCGCGTATCAAAAAAGTTACTCAACTGGCGGCTGAAAAAGGCGTGCGTGTCATTCCAATTACCTGTTCAGGTATCCGTAAAAGTACAGAATATCTGATGCGGACGATGGCATTGGCCAGCAATGGAACTTATACTTTCCTAACGGACGACAGTGGCGTAGGCGGCTCGCATATCGAACCTTCTACGGATCAATATGATGTGGAATTATTGAATGATTTGATTGTACGCCTGATTACGCAGTTTAGCGAAATCAAGGATTGCGATGAAGATTTTGCAGATGATATTCAGGATATTATCAACGACCAGAACAATAATCAAAATGACAATAATATTGTATGGGAGTATTATCCAAATCCAACTAAAGGGAAATTCACTATCAAGGCGGAAGAGGAAATGCAGGAAGTGCTTATCGCAGATATGAACGGAAAATTACTGATTCGTCGCCAAAGCAAAGCCATGTCTTACGACCTGGACATCAATCAGTTTTCGGCTGGTGTTTATCTGATAAAATGCCGGTTCGGAAAAGACAATTGGGAAGGCGGTCGGATTGTTTTGATTCATGAGCGGTGATTTGAGTTGCGGGTTGTTGGGTTGCGGGTTTTCGGGTTGCGGGTTGTTGGGTTGTTGGGTTGCGGGTTTTCGGGTTGCGAGTTGTTGGGTTGCGGGTTTTCGGGTTGCGGGTTTTCGGGTTGCGGGTTTTCGGGTTTTCGGGTTGCGGGTTGTTGGGTTGCGAGTTGATTCAATAGACTGAGCGTAGCCGAAGGCAATTCGTGCATTCGTGGCTAAAATGTACACGCTACGTTTTTGTATAATTTGTTATGCAAACAACTGCCACACTCAATCAACAAAATCCTATATTTTGCGTATATTTAAGTATGAAAACAATACAAGTGGCAATTGCAATCTCAGTTTTAGTCCTGGTACTTTCAGCGTGGAGTGAACAGGAGAGAAGTGGTGAAACAAGTGCAGTACAGGTAAAAACATTGCACGAGTATTATTTTCGCGCATTCTCGGCAGAAGTTGATACACTCGCATTCTACACTCAACAAGCCCAGTCGGTAGAATTAACACAATTGCAAACGCAAATTATGGAAACTCGATATGCCTATAAGCGTATCGAGTTTTTATTTGATTATGTTCATACCAAATACACTTATTTCAATATCAATGGTGGTCCATTATACAAAATAGACGACGACCAGCCAGAAATCCCTCCCGTCAAGCCCAATGGCTTGCAAACTTTAGATGAATTAATTTTTAGCGATGAAGCGGATGCAGAACGGGCAAATATAGACACACTGGCACAAGAACTTCAAAATGCCGTACATTTTATTAGACAAACCCACTTTATGTATGATTATGAAGACCATAAAACCATAGAAGCCATTCGCTCCGGACTGATACGGGTATTTACTTTGGGCATAACTGGATTTGATACGCCCGGTTCTGGAAATGCGATGAAGGAAGCAGAAGTGAGTCTGAAGGTTATGCAGGAGACTTTCCAACTTTTTGAAAAAAATATATTGCCAACTGCACAGGAAAAATTTCAGGAAATTATTCAGCTCTTTGACAAAGGCATTACCCAAGTCAACACACAGAATTTTGACAATTTTGACCGGATGGTTTTTCTTAGGGAAGTGATTAATCCATTATACAAAGAACTGTGGAACTTTGTCAGCCTGCAGGAAATCAATCCAAATCGTTTTAAACATCATGCCCATAATTATGAAACAGACAACCTATTTGACAGCGACTTTTTAAATAGAGATTTTTTCCAGGAATTCAGCTATCTGCCCCTTGACAATCCGAAAAGTATCGAGTTGGGCAGGCTTTTATTTTTTGATCCTATTTTGTCGAAAGACCAAAAAATGTCCTGCGCTTCCTGCCACTCGCCCGACAAGGCTTTTGCGGACGGATTGCCTACCAGTCGGACAAATATTGAAGGCAAGTTTACACTCCGCAATGCTCCTACACTGATTGATGCGACTTTTTCTAAAAGGTTTTTCCATGATCTACGCACTGCAAATCTTGAACGACAAGTTCCACATGTCATTGAAAATCAAGAGGAATTTAATATCAGTTTTTGGGAGATTACGCAAAGGCTGAATCAAAGCCAGACTTATCTTGATTTGTTTAAAAGTGCTTACGAAGGTATTTCTTATAAAGGCGATATCAACCAACGTTCCATCAGTAATGCGCTGGCGGCTTATGTAAACTCTTTGGTTTCTTTCAATAGTGAGTTTGACAAATATGTAAGAGAAGAGACCGACACTTACTCCGCAGAAGCCATACGAGGCTTCAATTTATTCATGGGCAAAGCTGCCTGCGCCACCTGCCATTTTCCACCTGCTTTTAATGGTACAGTCCCACCCTTTTATGCCGAATCAGAGTCGGAAGTACTTGGTGTAACAATAGGACTAGATAGCATAAATCCTAAAATGGATCAAGATCTAGGACGTTATGATAATGGCATGTTTTGGGAAAAGCGTCCACATTTCAAACACTCCTTCAAGACGGTGGGCTTACGCAATGTAGCACTCACTGCGCCCTATATGCACAACGGCACATTCAATAATCTGGAAGAAGTCATGGATTTTTATAATCTCGGCGGCGGAGCAGGAATGGGACTGGATATTGACAACCAAACTTTAGCTCCCGACCCGCTCAACCTGACAAAAAATGAAGTTGGCGATCTCATCACTTTTCTTCATACGCTGACAGATACAAGCGGACTGCATCCTGGTGTGATTGATTTGCCAAAGTTCGAAGACCAGCCTGAATGGAATAATCGAGAAGTAAATTACTAACAGAACATGAATTAGCCACGAATACACGAATTTTTTTTACATTTTTCGGGCATGGACAAACACAGTTGGCAGCTTTTGCTGACAATTACCGCTTTAGCCTGTGTTATTTGATAAAGAGTTCTATCAAAGCATCGTTAAGCAAATTCCGTTGTCGTCAGACGAATTCAGTTGAAAATACAGCATATTTCCGGGGACAAACCACTAATTTTAATCAAATCCTTCGTCTGCCGACTATTCCATACTTTGAACACCGCATTAAATTTAAATTTGGAAAATGAAG
>CALFBH010000106.1 GCA_937951615.1 uncultured Saprospiraceae bacterium
AGGGTGTTCGATTAAAGTATGGAATAGTCGGCAGACGAAGGATTTTATGAAAATTGGTGATTTATCCCTTTAGATATGCCGTATTTCTAACCGAATTCGTCTGACGACAACGGAGTTTACTCCATCATACTTTAGTCGAACACTACCGAATAATTGAGTTTGAACTTTAAGACATGCTAATAAACCTAATCGTAATCAGAACAGATAAGCCAAAAGAACTATCGGAGTTTTATGAACAACTAGGAATGAAATTCGAGTACCACCAACATGGAAAAGGAACTTGGCATTATTCGACAGAAATAGAAGAAATAGTATTTGAAATTTATCCACTGATGAAAAACCAGGAAGTTTCAGATAAATCGCTAAGACTAGGATTTACAATTGAAAATTTAGACGATATAATTGCAAATCTTAAAAAGAACAAAGTAGAAATAATCAGAGAACCTAAAGAATCTGAATGGGGATACTTTGCAATAATTAAAGATTTAGACGGACGAAAAATTGAATTAAAAACTGAATGCTGATAAATTAAAATGGATAATTCAAGCGAACATGAAATCGAGGTTAATGGAAAGAAATACACTTTTAAGGTTCAAAAAGATTTAACTGAGCCATGTCCTCAATGTGGAATACCTGCATGTGGGAAAGAAAATTATTTTTGGTTTGAAGAAAAAGAACTGCGGCATACATTAATTCTCGATGGAGCAATTTTAGACTCCATCATTAATCAATACTTCAAGGCAAATATTCAAAAGATAAAGTATGCCTCCCTACCAAAGTTTTTGCGAGAATCAAATGAATGTATCGGGTGGAGTGAAGCAGACGACTTCGAAGGGACAAAAATAGATATTGATGATTTATTAAGCGCAATAGACCTTATTCAAACGGATGAATTAGAAGATCAGATGCAGGAATATTTAAACGAATTGAAGGAAATTGGACATAAGGCAATTCAGAAAAAAACAGAACTTTATCTTGCTAGAAGTTAAAAACAAAAACCCAAAAACTACCATAAAACCAAATAAACACCACAAACCTACAAGCATAAATAACTGACAATCAAATACAAAAACATTTTACATCCTTATTTTTTGACATTTGGCACAATCTTGGTAATTTAGAGGGTATAAAATATTTTTCTCATGAAAACATTCATATTAGTATTATTAATGACGCCTGCTTTACTGGCACAACCTGATTTCTCAGTCATCACCAAAGCACTGAACACAGGAAACGCCAGCATCCTCGCCGAGCATTTTGACGAAAACGTCGAATTAATTGTTTTGGACGAAGAAGGGATTTATGGTAAATCACAGGCGGCACAAATTGTCAAAAAATTCTTCTCGGAATATCCGCCGAAGTCTTTTAAACTTGTTCATCAAGGAACAAACAATAAAAGCCTGCACTATTGTATCGGTGATATGATGATTGGTAAGGAAACTTATCGAGTCAGTTTTTACCTGAAAAAAGTGGGGGATCAATATCTGATTCAAGAATTGGGTATCGAGGAAGATTGATGTATTGGTGATTGGTAATTAAGTGATTCGTAATTGGTGACTTTTTCGCCATTTCCTGAATTGCATAACATATAAACGAAATTAAGGGTGTCCTCACGGATGCCCTTTTTTTATTTTGACAATTTCAATAGCAGTAGCAGTTTCAATGGCAATAAAAATTGTGTATTTTTGCCCCGAGTGTTGGTTTCGGCTCCGCTCAACCAATGCAATTTAATGGTTTCGTAAACTTGCGCGTGTGCTCTAAGCGAAGCGAGTTTGCTAAACCTTCCAGTGTTTTCTACAGAGAATTAGGTTTAGCAAACTTCCTAGCCACGATGCAGCTCGCAAGTTTACGAAACCGGTGAAATCCCTGCATTTAGTGACGCCGAAATGAGGACAGCCCCAATATACCAAATTAACACAATCACTCAATCAACACAATTACTCAATTATACCAATACTCCAATCACCAATCACCAACACACCATGCAACATTTAATTCAGGAAGCAAGCGACATACAGATTAACGATTTCATAGACCGTGCTTTTCGGGAGGATGTGGGCGAAGGCGATCACACCTCACTGGCCTGTATCCCTGCCGACCACCGCACCAAAGCTCGTCTGCTGGTCAAATCGACTTGTGTACTGGCTGGCGTAGAACTGGCAGAACGCATTTTCCGTAAGGTAGATGATACCGTGAAACTTGACATTTTTATGCCCGATGGCACAGCCGTTAAATATGGCGATGTGGCTTTTATCGTCGAGTGCAATTCCCGTGCTTTATTGCAAGCCGAACGCCTTGTCCTCAACTCCATGCAGCGCATGAGTGGTATTGCTACGCTAAGCCGTGAATTTGTAGACAAAATAGAGGGTACTTCCGTTCAGTTACTTGATACTCGAAAGACGACACCACTGCTCCGTTTCCTCGAAAAATGGGCAGTACGTATCGGTGGAGCGACCAATTATCGCTTTGGTTTGTACGACTGGATTATGGTGAAAGACAATCATCTGGATGCCTGTGGTGGAATCATGCAAGCCATCAAAAGTGTCGCCGATTATCAGCAGAAAAACGGTTTAGAACTTGGCTTTACCATCGAAACCCGTAATCTGGATGAAGTGAGAGAAGTGATGGCATACGGAAAAGGCATCGTCACGCAGATTATGCTGGACAATTTTAGTCTGGATATGACCAAAGAAGCGGTCGCTTTGATTGGAAACCAGTTTAGTACGGAAGCTTCTGGTGGTGTCAATCTAGATACTGTGCGCCCGATTGCCGAAACTGGTGTTGATTATATCTCAGTTGGCGCATTGACGCATTCTTATCACAGCAAAGATTTGAGTTTGAAGGTAATGAAGTAGTCGATGGTCGGCAGTCCATAGTCCATGGCGTATCCATTTTGCTTTGCAAAACACATATAGAAACTGAATAATTACTTTATTGATTTTTAATACAACTATCGACCATGGACTATGGACTATCGACTTCCCTCAATTCGTCTAAATTACCATTCTTTTAGTCTAATTTGTAAGTATCCTTTTCAGATTATTCCGTATCTATACTTTTATATGGCACGACAAAGCACCATAAAACAAATTCCTGCTCCGGCATTGAAGGGCTTATTCGATAGGATTTATAAATTTCTGTCGCATAGAGTGGTCTATCATAGCCTGTTCTGGCTGTGTTATATCATCATTATTGTCTTGTATAAGGGCTGGGAAGATGGTTATTCTTTTGTATTTACCAATGAAGTGATTAAGAGTTTTTTCTATGGTGTAGCAGTTTATTTCAACATCTATTACCTCATTCCCAATTATTTATCGCAAACCCGTTTTGTCACCTACAGTGCTTTGCTGATTTTATTGGTACTCATCGTAACCCCACTGAGTACAATCAGTTTGTATTTTCGATTTATCCAACAACCAGAATTGCAGCAAGAAGTTATTCAGGAACAACCTGCCATGTTTATTATGACTTTCCTGATTTTGGGCGTGTCGACCATACTCAAAATTATCACCGACTGGATACGCCATCAGACCGTCAAGCGGGAACTGGAAAGGCAGACCATGAGATCGGAATTGCGCTTTTTAAAATCACAGATTAACCCACATTTCCTTTTCAATACACTGAACAACCTATATGCCCTCACGCTTAAAAAATCGGATAAAGCACCAGAAATTGTGCTGAAGCTTTCCGAAATGATGCGCTATATGCTCTACGAATGCAATGAGCGGCGTGTTCCATTACAAAAGGAAGTCAATTATATTCGCAATTATCTGGATTTGGAACGGCTTCGACAAGGCAAAAATGCCCAGATAGAATTTATATTGGAAGGCGACGTCAGCAATCAGAAAATTGCACCATTGATGTTTATTCCTTTTTTGGAAAATAGTTTCAAACACGGACTCAATCAGGTAGCCGAAGGATTTGTCAAAATACACATTGCCGTAAAGGAACATAAACTCAACATGGACATAGAAAACAGCAAGCCTAGCCTACCCAAAATGAACCACCGATCAGGTGGAATTGGTTTGCAAAATGTACAACGTCGACTCGACCTGCTCTACCCCGAACAATACGAACTCAGTATCGACAATCAACCCGAAACCTATATTGTTAATTTAAAAATAGACCTTGACGTATGATTAAAGCTATTATCGTAGATGACGAACCCCTCGCATTAGACGTACTGGAAAGCTATATCGAAAAACTTCCCAACGTTGAATTGGTCAAACGCTGCGCCAGTGCTATGGAAGCCTTCGACGTGGTTAGATCTGAAGACATTGACTTAATATTTCTGGACATTCAGATGCCACAGATGACGGGTATTGAATTCCTGAAATCACTTAAGAATCCGCCGCTTGTGGTTTTTACGACGGCTTATTCCAATTACGCGCTGGATGGCTACGACCTCAATGTACTGGATTATCTCCTGAAGCCTATTTCTTTCGAGCGTTTTATGGCGGCTGTCAATAAAGCATTCGACCAGTTAGAACCTGCCGAAGCTCCTATTGCCGGAGAAGGCAAAGAGTTTATTTTTGTCAAGTCGGATAAAAAACTCGTCAAGGTCCGTTATGATGATATTTTGTATGTGGAAGGTTTGAAAGATTATGTCATCATTCGAATGAAAGAGAGTCGTCGAGTTATTACTTTACAAACGATGAAAAGTTTGGAATCCAAGTTGCCGCAGCACCTCTTCCGGCGCATCCACCGCTCCTATATTGTAGCTGTTGATAAAATAGAAGCTGTGATGGGCAATATGGTGGAAATCAATAAAAAACACCTGCCAATCGGTAAGAATTATCGGGAACCTTTATTGGAAATTATTAATCAGAATAGGTTGTAGATTGATTGATTCACAATTGGTTTAAAATATTCAAGAGTCGATAGTCGATGGTCCATAGTCCATGGCTAAAATGCTGAATTATCTCCCTTTGGAAGCAGGGGTGAAGGGGGTGGATTTTGGACAATTTTGCTCAGTTGTCCATATCTACCATCGACCGCTTACATTTCTATTGTCCTTAAAATTCGGAATATTGAATATTTTTTTATAAAAAAACATTCACCCTTGTTTTTTCTTAATATTTGTTTTATGTTTGCGGCTGAAACACAAGAAAACAAACTTTAGTACAAGACACTTAATCCTGGTAATTAATACTTTCTTTATTTTTATACTATATAAGTATTCATTTTTTGTTTCAGAATTTTCTGATGCTACATCAATTCTATTTTGGAATTTTAAATGTGCAATCGTGTAATTAATTCAATTTTTCAATAAACCTATTAAGATTATTTTTATGAAAAAAATCAGCTATTTAACTATGTTCGGACTGTTGTCCTTCGCACTGCTTATGTCCGCTTGTAAAAAAGACAAAGAAGAGTCTAATCTCAACCAATTCACACTCAACGGAGAAACCTATTCACTGGACAAGGGTTTTCTCGTAGAATATGGACAAAATACAGATGGCAGTTATGACTGGGATGTTACTTTAACTTCTCCTAGTATTGACTACAGTGAGTCATTAGGGGACTTTACAGGTCAAGGAGATGCGATTTACATGGACTTGAACACAAGCTCGGCTACTGGTCTGGTTGCAGGTACTTACAACTACTCAACAGACAGAAATGCCTTTACATTTGTCGATGCACTCGGTGCTACTGATGCTATTATCAGCAGTGGAACAGGAAATTTTGTTAATTTGACTGCTGGTACTATTGATGTCTCTATCAATGGAACCGCAACCACATTCGACATTGACCTAGTGACTTCCACTGGCCAATCTTTGACTGGAAACTTTACTGGAACTTTAGCCAGAATTCAGTAAGCCATCAAAAATATTCAAAAAAACAATCCTATTTTATTAACATCAAAATAAATTATAACTATGAAAAACCTAGTAAAACTATTTCTTATTGGATTTGCTCTCCTCATGGCATCTCAGTCTTTTGCCCAAAACCTAATCTTAAAAGGTGGTCTGAACATGGCAAATATGCTGGAAAAAGATGATGATGACACCTATAGTGATGATTACAAAATGAAGCCAGGATTTCATGCTGGATTAGGTGTAGAAATTCCAGTTTCTGAGGCAATTGCTTTAGAAGTAGGTGCTTTGATGACGACCAAAGGTCTCAAAATCAAAGATGAAATATTTGGTGTAGATTATTCCGCTACCCTTAACACCCTTTACCTTGACATTCCTGTGCTATTAAAGCCTTATTTTGAAGTAGCAGAAGGGACAAAAATCTTTGGTGCAGTCGGACCTTATGTTGGATTAGGACTAGCTGGAAACCTAAAAGTAAAAGCTGCTGGTGAAACAGATACAGAGAGCCTAGATTGGGGAAATGACGAGGATAAAGATGATTTTAAAAGACTAGATTTTGGTTTAAGCATTGGTGGAGGTATTGAAATCAAAGGGCTTCAGGTTGGAGTGTCTTATGGATTAGGTCTGGCTAATATTTCACCTTATAGTGATGATGGCTACAAATCTCAAAATCGGGTATTAGCTATATCCGTAGGCTATAAGCTTGGTAGCGAGTAAAAACAAAATTTAAAAGCAAAAAAACCTCCGGCAGCAACAGTTGTCGGAGGTTTTTTTATAGAAAGTTTAGAATTTTTAAAAGCCTACCTCACCAAAGTAACATCCCCCTTATACTCAATAACTCGCCCATCAATAAACTCAATGACCACGAAATAGACAAAGACATCCTGCTCCATTCGTTTGCCTTTATAGGTGCCGTCCCAGCCATAGATCTGGTCATCTGTTGGGACATTGGTGGCGGAGTGGACTAGGCTGCCCCAGCGGTCATAGATGCGAAATTCTTGTATCTGTGCGACTGCTTGTCCGCCGTAAATCATAAAGACATCATTGGTCCCGTCATAATTGGGGGAGAAAATATTGGGAATATAGAGGTCGCGATTATTCTCTACGCTGATGGTGATGCTGTCTGTGGAAGTGCAGCCGCCAGCTTCTGTGAGGGTGATGATATAAGTTGTCGTTTCCGTGGGTGTGATGTAGGTGATGGGGCAAGTCGGGCAACTGACCTCCTCTGGAGATGACCACTGGTAGCTGACCGTATCGCCTGTGTTGCTGTAGGTGACAATGCGGATGCTGTCGCCGAGGGCTATCGTGACATCATCGGGTGTAAATACTTGTGTGGGTGGATTTTCATCAACGGTATAACTGCCTGTCGTATAGCAGCCTGAAAGGTCGGTGATGGTTACCTCATACACGCCTGCGCTTAGGCTATCTGCTGGGCCTGCTGTGATGAATGTCCCGTCTGGACCTGACCAATCGTAGAGGTAAAACGGTGTACCGCCATCTACGTCGAGCGTGATGGAACCGTCGTTATTTCCGCAGGCAGCATTGCTTGTCATGGCATCTAGGATGACGGGCGTATCTGCCGGGTTTAGACTAATCTCTGCGGTGGCGGTACAGCCGATATTATCGGTGACGGTAACTTGAAATGTGCCTGCCAGGAAATTGGCAGTATCGCCGCTTTGTCCATCTGACCAGATGTAGTTGTATGGAGCTGCGCCGCCGCTTGTTGTGGCTTGTGCTGTGCCTTCTCCATTGCAAATTGGATTGGCTGCGAGGACTGTGATGACTGGCTCGCTGACATTGACTGTAATATCATTGGACATCGCCTGATTATTGCTGACGCAGGCAAGGCTGGAAGTGACTTGAACATTGACTATATCCCCATTATTTGCGCCAAGCAAAGTATAAACTGGACTGTTTGTGCCTTCATTATTTCCATTGACCGTCCATTGATAAACGGGTAAACTGCCTTCATTATTCGGCGTAGCCGTAAAAATAATCTGCCCGTCTGTGCATATCGTATCCTGGTCGGCTGTGATGCTGACATTCACGCTTGCCGCAGCGACTTCCTGCACGATAATCGCATCGCTGAACACAGAAGCCGGATCAAGGCAATTGCTCACCAAAGAAGAAAAGTTTATCATGACCTCATCGCCATCAGATAAGCCGGGAATGGTCAGCGTGTTGCCCAGCGTAGCGGTATAAAATGTGCCATTTATAAACCAGTCGTAAGAGGGATTTGCTCCGCCATTTGTGACTGTTGCGGTAAAAATTATATCATCACCAGGGCAAAATGGATTGGGCGTCGCACTGATTTCCGTATTGATGGTGATTTGTGCTGCTACATTGGCAGTGATGCTGTTTGAATTGGCTGTGGGATTGGTGGCGCAGGCGGAGTTGGGCGTCATGATAGAGGTGATTATGTCTCCGTCATTCAGGGTATTTGAGGTGTAAATGGGATTGTCTGTTCCTACATTCATCCCATTGACTTGCCATTGATAATTGGGTGCTGATCCGCCATTTGTTGGGGCTGCTGTGAAGGTCATCACATCACCTGCGCATATCGGGTTCGCATCTGCGGTGATGGCTAGGCTGGCTGTTGTGCTGGCGGTGATACTTACCGTAATGGGATTGGAAATAGCTGGATTATCAATCGCACAAATGTTATTTGAGGTGACGATGCAGGTGACGATATCTCCATCATTTAGTGTATTGGAAGAATAAGTTGCTCCAATGCTGATATTCACGCCGTTCAATTGCCATTGATAAGTGGGAAGCGTGCCGCCGTTGCTTGGTGTTGCAGTAAACGTAATGGTTTCGCCTGCACATATCGGATTCATGTCTGCGCTAATCGTTGCGCCCACTGAGACGATGGGTTCTATATCCATCACGACGGGCATAGAAGTCGCAGTGGTATTGGTCGCGCAGGTAGAGTTGGACGTAGCAATACAGGTGACAATATCTCCGGTTACAAAATTATTGAAACTATAAGTCGGGCCTGTGCCGACATTCATGCCATTGAGCTGCCACTGGAAAGTGGGATTGCTGCCTTGATTGGATAGGATAGGTGTAAAGGTGACCAAATCGCCTTCACATACAAAATTATTGTTTGGCACAATGTCAATCGTAAAAGGCGAATCCTGCATAATGGAAACGCTGAATGTTGCCGTTGAAGAACAGCCTGTATTGCCATCCGTCACGGTAACTGAAACACTGCCCACTCCTGCCGTTCCTCCCCAATCCACAGCTAGTGTATTCTGGTTCGTTGCTCCTGCTATTGTCCCGTTGGTGGCTGACCAAGTGTAGGTGTCGCCTGGATTTGCGGGGACAGAATAGCTTGTACTTTCATTGACACAAACGACATCCTGTCCTGTAATTGCTGTATTCCCTGGGCCTACAATATTGATATTCTGGATCAGCGTATCATTTGTACAAGGTCCATAAGCAATCATTTCTACTTCATACATGCCAGTCGCGCCATAGATATGACTTGGGTTATTATCATTGATGCTTGTCATGTCGCCAAAATTCCAGACCACCGAATCGACATCGGAGGATAATGTGCTATTGAATGAAGTGCTAGAACCAATACAGGTATCCGAGTAGGTAAAACTGATGTTATTCTCATAAAAATAGGTCTGGATAAAAGTCGGTAAACCGTGGTCGCAAGTTTGTCCGCCTAAGAAAACGCCCTGTTCGGTATAAGTCACTGCTGCACCAGTAGCATTTGGATTCTCGATGACACCGAGATAATCATTATTTCCATTCATTGCGCCAAGCAAAACCGCACTAGTGCTGCCTCTTGCTACATAAATACGTCCATCGGGTCCCAATTGCATGGCACCGAGTTGTTCATTGGTATTGATGATAAATTGAGAGTTGGGGATATTGACAGAGTTGAGGTCGTATTGAAAAATTTGGTTGCCAGTATTATTGATATCGTACCAGGTGGAGACAAATAATTTGGAATTATCAGGGGAAAATTCTAGTCCATAAGCGTAATCTAGTCCTGTAAGCTGAATTGGATTCGATAGAACGCCCGTTGCATTATCAAAATCAAACAACTCGACGACTGCGTTTTGATTGGTGGCAATTGCCAGTTTGCTGCCATCAGGTGAAGCTTTTAGGTAGCCAAGTGCATTATTGCTATTGCCTGTATGCGCAATCCCGATAGATTGTGTAGCCGACAATATGGGAGCAGTGGAAGCAGCCGTGACGAGATAAACGTAAAACTCATCGCTGTCCCAATTATGAGCAATCACCCAGATGTCTTCATTATTGCAATGGCGTACTGCGGTGACTTTTTCGGTCGTTTCTCCAGGAGAAAGTGGGTTATTTTTGGAAATGACTTCACCAAGTCCGCCATTCATCGACATATCCACCACAGAATATTGCAAGCCATTGCCTGGAGAGAAGGCCCCGCCCAGCACATCGACTGTGCATACAATATACAGATCATTATTGCCTGGCTGTGGAATGATGACACCTGACTGTGTGGAGGAATCGTCGCCATTCAATCCTGTACCATTCGCCATCACATTATGTTGCCAATTCCAGATGGTGATACCATTGGTGTAAAACCTCAAATTACCATTTGCGTCAGAGATGGTGGCATTGCCTTCCCATACATCCATGGCACCGTCGGTGAGTGCGACAGGTGCGCCACTATTAAAATCTAAACCTGCCTGATTTCCGAAGTACCAGATGTTTCCTTCGTTTTGAGCAGATAAGTAGGTCGTTATTAGCAATAATAGGGTTAATAGTTTATAGCTTAGTTTCATCTTCATAATTGTTTGGAAGGACAAAGTTAAGCAAGTAAATTCAAATACAAACGTCAAATTCAAACTCAAATTCAAACTCAAATGTCAAATTCAAATACAAAAGTTAAATTCAAACTCAAACTCAAATGTCAAATTCAAATTCAAATACAAATGTCAAATTCAAAAATTAGTTGAAATTCGGTACTAATTTAAAATTTAACTAAAAAAAATACGTATAGAATAAGATTTTATGCAACCGAATCATTAACTTTACGTCTAATAAAACGTATATACTCACAAAAGGACAGACACACATTATATCCACTCAACCTAAATCATAAACCCAGAATCACCTGATATTTGTCTTGCATATTTATAATAAATTGTACGTCAAACAGGTATATATCAAAAAGACATTCCGAATATTCACTATAGATACCAAGTTGATTAACAATCAATAATAACAAAACAATATTTGTTTAGAATATTGCATAACAGCATAGAATTTTGTATTTTTGTCATAGTATATTTAATACGCACATTATATTTTTAACCGGATAAATAATTAAAAATCATGAAAGTTTTAAACACATTACTTGTTGCTCTAGCAGTCGTATTCAGTGCAAACATCGCTGTTGCACAGGGAGAGTATCAAGTTCGCTTCAACAATAAACAAGCAGATTGTGACCGAGGAGTTGTTACAGTGGATCTTGAAATTAAAGCTTCAACTAGCGCGATCAATCTAACAGAACAGAATTACCGCTTCACTTTTAATAATGATGCCCTTGCCAATCCTCGTATTTTACAGGAATTAGCAATTTCAGGCATGACTGGCAGCAGTATTTACGCAGCCCATACACTGAAAGGTTCTGTGAGTAATATTGTTTCTTATAATGTTGAACTCGCTGGTGGCGACGGTTTTGAATTGAATAATGACTGGGTAACTGTAGGGCGTGTTGCTTTCGACATCATGGACGATACGCGCTGTATGGGACTGACTTGGAATAATGAGAATACATTTCCACCTACTTTTATTGGAGAAATGGTCAGCAATTCACGTAAGAAATCTAACGGTACTGTATTTGGTAACCTGAATGACTGTGAGTTTTGCGACAATAACACAACTATTGATCCTATCTCAGATAAAGGTGTTTTTGAAGTATTCCCTAATCCAGCTACTGCCGATGATGTAGTGAGTGTCCGTTATCAGTCTGTATTGAATCAGTCTGCAACACTTGTTGTTATGGATGTGAATGGTAAAGTTTCTTTAACTGCTCAAGTTGCTTTGGCAGAAGGTATGAATACGCTGACACTTGACCACCAAAAATTACAAACAGGTGCTTATCTTGTTCAAATTAGAATGAATGATGACGTAACTGTTGCTAAGAAATTTGTTAAGTTCGGACGTTAATCGTCCATGAACGTACAAAATAGGGAGCTCTCTTGTTTTTGCAAGGGAGCTTTTTTTATGCCTAGTGCATATTAACTAGACTTTGGATGCGAGAAGCCAGAGGCGGGAAGCGAGACGCTAAACGGTTCATAATCAGTGTTTTATTTTTTTCTTTAAAAAATTAACTAAAGCTACTTAAATGCTGATTATCAACACTGTATAGTCCCGCCTCCCGCTTCTCGCTTCTTTTCGTCCAAAGTCCAAATATTAACAAAATAGGAAAATATCGAATATCGAATAGATGAATATCGAATAACGTAGTAGTAGTTAAGATGGATAATGAACATTTAGGAAGGAAGAAATGTCAAGTAAAACTGGAATACTGAGGTGAATTGAATGGTAAAACACTTCGAAATTCGGTGTTCAATATTCGTTATTCGATATTCAAAAAAATATACCATTTTATTCAAAACAAACTCCGCCGCCCATAAACACTACAAATCGGGCATACTAGCGGGTCATGTGCACGCGCGGGGCAATGTTCCCGACCAAAGAAAATGATTTGCAGGTGCAGTTTATTCCAGGTCTCTTTTGGGAACAGGCGTTTCAGGTCCTTTTCAGTTTGCACCACATTTTTCCCTGTACTCAATCCCCAACGATAGGCCAGTCGGTGAATGTGCGTATCCACAGGAAAGGCAGGATGACCAAAGGCTTGCGACATGACGACAGAAGCCGTTTTGTGTCCGACTCCGGGCAGGGCTTCCAGGTATTCAAAAGATTCTGGCACTTCGCCATTATGTTGGTCGAGTAGAATGTGGGACAGTTGATGAATCGCTTTCGATTTGCGGGGCGACAAACCGCAAGGTCTGATAATTGCACGAATTTCATCAACGGTCAGTTGTATCATGGCTTGTGGAGTATCTGCTTTCGCAAACAGTAAAGGCGTGATTTTATTGACCCTCGCATCGGTGCATTGTGCAGAAAGCAGCACAGCAATCAGCAAGGTGTAGCTATCCTTGTGTGTAAGCGGAATGGGTGTTTCGGGATAATATCTTTCTAACAGGGCAGCAATCTGGTCGGCTTTTTCCTGTTTGGTCAGGCGTTTCTCTGTTTTCATTAGACAAAAGTACAGATTTAAACTCAAACTCAACTTTATGTGGTTTGATGTTAAAAAAAACCATACTTTTGCAGTTGAAAATAAACAACACCATGCCTGAAGCAAAACAAACAACAGATTACAACTATTCAATTGAAGAATACCTCCGTTTTGAGGAGAGTTCCGAATTGAAGCATGAATATAAACGGGGTAAAATTTTGGCAATGTCTGGTGGTACACTCAACCATAGTCTGATAGGTACTAACACGGCAAGAACAATAGGAAATGCGTTGGAGGCAGCAAATAAAAACTGCATCGTATTCAATAGTGACGCAAAAGTATTTGTGGAAAAGGCGGCATCATTTGTCTATCCCGATGCCATGGTGGTTTGTGGAGATATTGAAAACCATGAAATAGATAGAGAATCAGTTACCAATCCAGTATTGATTGTCGAAGTACTTTCCAAATCGACGGCTGGATATGACAGAGGGAGTAAGTTTAGAAAGTATTGTTCCTTGCCTTCTTTTAAGGAATATGTACTTATCGCGCAGGATGAACCAGTCGTAGAAGTACTTTTTAGAGATAAGGATTTTTGGAGAATGACTACAGTCATTGGGCTAGATAAAAGTGTAACTTTCGATAGCCTCGGAATAACTATTGAATTGAAAGAAATTTATAAAAATGTGCAGGGATTAATAGACTGACCCCACATTTGTATTTGATATTTGAATTTTTCGTTTCGACTCCGCTCAACGAACTGACGGTTGATTGAGCGGAGCCGAAAGCAACTTTTGATAAAACATGGAAACAACTACAGCAAACCAGCTTTCACAACGCATTCTGAATATGCAGGAATCTGCGACCATCAAGATGTCGCAAATGGCAAGAGATTTAAAGGCAAAAGGCAATGATGTCATCAGCCTCAGTCTTGGTGAACCTGATTTTGATACGCCCGACCATATTAAAGAAGCCGCAAAGCAGGCTTTGAGTGATGGTTTTACCAAATATACGCCCGTTCCGGGACTGGTAGAATTGCGGGAAGCTATATGCGCAAAGTTCAAACGCGATAATGACCTCCATTTTGATGTCAATCAGATTGTCGTGTCAAATGGTGCGAAGCAATCAGTTGCCAATCTTGCACTGGTTCTGCTCAATCCAGGTGATGAAGTCATTGTACTGGCGCCATTCTGGGTCTCTTATTTTGAGATTATCAAATTGGGTGGCGGTATACCAGTCGTCCTGAAGTCGGGCATTGAAACCGATTTCAAAGTCAGTCCAGAACAAGTAGCAGCAGCGGTTACCGATAAAACTCGGATGATTATTTTTTCTTCCCCTTGCAATCCAACAGGTTCTGTTTATACGCATGATGAACTGAAAGCCATCGCAGATGTTCTTGCGCCACATAAAAATATCACCATCGTTTCCGATGAGATTTACGAGTATATCAATTTTACGGGCAAGCATGTCAGCATAGGTTCTTTTGATAATGTTCGCGATCAGACTGTTACGATTAATGGCTTTTCTAAAGGCTTTGCAATGACAGGCTGGCGATTGGGCTATATCGGTGGCCCGACTTGGATTGCTAAGGCTTGCGCCAAAATGCAAGGTCAGTTTACCAGTGGCGCGACTGCCTTCGGACAAAAAGCCGGCGCACATGCCCTCAATTCCGACCTCGCACCGACACATGCCATGCGAGCTGCTTTTCTGAAACGTCGTGATATGGTGATTGAGTTGCTAAGAGAAATTCCTGGCTTTAAGGTCAATAATCCGCAAGGTGCTTTTTATGTTTTCCCAGACATCAGCCATTATTTTGGCACTTCTGATGGCACTACGAAAATCAATAATGCCAATGATTTCTGCGAGTATTTATTACAAACAGCGTATGTTGCAGTAGTCTCAGGCAGTGCCTTTGGTGCAGATGATTGTTTCCGCTTGTCTTATGCTGCATCGGAAGAGCAGTTGCGGGAAGCCATTCGTCGTATTGGAGTGGCAGTTGGGAAGTTGAGCTAAGGTATCGGCGACTTTCAGGTTGAGCTGTGCCTTTTAGACGTTCCATCTCCCCCTTTGGAGGGGGTAGGGGGTGGACAACTAAGGTGCTAAAATTTCCAGTAATCCACCCCCTTCACCCCCTCCAAAGGGGGATAATTCAGGTTTCAAATAATTGAAAAAAAATCCATATTCCCTCTATGCCATCATTGGGCTGATTCTGCTCATGCTGACCGTGCGTCTGCTTGTGCCTTGCGCAACGGGTAATATCAAAGCCGTATTGACTTGGGATGTGCTGGGTTATTATATGTACCTGCCTGCCTATTTCATCTACGATGACCTGTTTCAGTTTGAGTTTATGGAGAAGGTCATCAGCACCTATCATCCGACCAATGTTTTTTATCAGGCTTTTCCGGCAGGAAATGGAAATCTGGTCACCAAGTATCCTATTGGCGTAAGCATTTTATACCTTCCTTTTTTCTTTCTTGGACATCTTGCTGCCAAGGTTTTCGGCTATCCGATGGATGGTTTTTCTGCGCCTTATCAATGGAGCATTGGGCTGAGTGCTGTGTTTTACTCGGCTGTGGCTTTATGGGTCTTGCGGAAGATTTTATTGCGGTATTTTTCGGACAAAGCAGTCGCGCTTACTTTCATCGTTGGCGTCTTGGGCGTCAATTATATGCAGTACGTGTTTGTGGATGGTGCCATGACGCATGGCTACCTCTTTTTCACCTATGCCTTGCTGATTTATTTCACTATAAAATGGCATGATACGCCGCGCAAACGCTACGCCATCATCATTGGACTTATCATTGGTTTGAATACCATTATTCGTCCAACGGATTTGATTTGTTGCTTGATTCCTTTGCTTTGGGGCATTACTTCTATTCAGGATATTAAAGAAAAAGCAGCTCGGATCTGGGCATATAAAATACACTTTTTGCTCTTGGTCATTGCAGCTTTTATAGCCACTTGGCCCATCTTGATTTATTGGAAATTGGCAACTGGACATTTTCTGTTTTATTCTTATGAAGAACAGGGATTCAGTTGGCTCGATCCCTATTTCAGGGTTTTATTTGGTTTTGAAAAAGGCTGGTTTATTTATACGCCATTGGCAGCATTTTTTGTCTGGGGTTTTTATTTTTTATACCGACATGTTCGTGAAGTCTTTTGGGCGGCTTTTGTCTATTTTATTTTAAATACTTATGTCGTTATCTGCTGGGATGTCTGGTGGTATGGAGGGAGTTATAGTTGTCGGGCATTGGTGCAGTCTTATGCTGTTTTGCTCTTGCCCATGGGGGCATTGATGCACTATTTTTTCAATGCGGCATGGAAAAAAATGGTGTTTGTGCCATTGGTTACCGCCCTTATTAGTCTGAATTTATTTCAAATCTGGCAGTATAATCAAAACATCATTCAGTCGGAAGGCATCAATAAAGCTTATTATAAATGCATTTTTGGCAAGACAGAAATTACCCGCTACGACTTGGCTTTCATGGACATCAAGGACAAGATAAAAGATGAAAGCAAATACGAAAAGCGTTGGCTGGGACAATACGGTTTTGAAGAAGACACGGTACATGTCGTAGATTACGAATATTATAAAGGCAAACAAGCCTATCGTTGCCAGGCTTCTGTGAATGAATTTAGCAAGGGCTTTGAGTTTCCATACAAGGATTTTCTGCAATACGAAGAGGCCTGGCTCAAGGTCAGCCTATGGGCAAAACATGGCGACTGGAATACTTATGCCCGATTGGTCACGCTGATTGAACAAGATGGCAAAGCAGAAAAATGGCGCGGCGTGCATATCAATAATCACCTCAATACGCCGAAGCAATGGGTGCCGGTCTATTATTATTATCGCATCCCAAAGGATAAAGACCCGGAAAGTGTCTTGAAATCCTATGTGTATATGCAGCGTGGCGAGGAGTTGTATATTGATGAGTATAAGCTGGAATTGCTGATACCGAAGTAGTTATTCAAGGCTTTTTTATGTATAAATGCTGAAAATCTCAGAAAGATGATTATCTTTAACAATAAGTAACTAATTACAGTACTTATTTTTGATTAAAAAGTGTTCCTTGAAATATGGATTATACCCACTAAAACATATTTGTTAAAATAATAATGCACGGGGGCGGTTTGCAGAATTATGACAAAACTACCCCTGTTTTCTAATATATTACCCATTGATATGTAGTTTTTTACATATTAATGGGCTTTAAATCATTGTCCAAATAAGGTTGGATTGAAACAAACATTTTCCGCTTCAATAACTTGAAGCAATTCCGCACTTTAAATCATTGTCCAAATAAGGTTGGATTGAAACTACTGAACAACCTTCAGCATCAACCACTGTCAGAACTTTAAATCATTGTCCAAATAAGGTTGGATTATGAACAAACGTTGCGTAGCAAAAATGATTCGGGGAATCATTTTAGTTCCGATAATTATCGGAAGAGAACCGCGACGGCGGGTGGGTTGGCTCTCTCACGCCCCGGGCCTAATCCCGATAGAAATACGAGAGGCCTGCGCTCTTTGTTATTCTAATTGTCCAGCTAAGGCAGGATGAACTGTGTTTAAATCCTAACAAAAATTCGTATTTTTTACACAAATAATTAAAGTGTGTTATGCGTAAGCTGAGTTTATGCAGCTTTAGCGACTTCCTGCTTCACTTCATAATTTTTATCAAAATTTTGTTGGTTTTTAACTTTGCTGGACTTTGGACAATTTCACTCAGTTGTCCACCCCCTCCACCCCCTCCAAAGCAGGGCTGTTAAGTTCTATTGTCGCAAATAATTTGATGTTTTTTTTCATTTTGTTGCCAAAATTTATCGAAAACGTGAAGTAAACAAGCTACTTCATAAGTATTTCAAAAAGTTCTTTGATTTTGTTGGAAAAATAAAGT
>CALFBH010000107.1 GCA_937951615.1 uncultured Saprospiraceae bacterium
CTTTCGACTAAGCCATTTGTGGGAACACTCAAAATCTTTTTCGTGAACACTTACTGGATTAAATAATTTTGACATCCAGAAAAGTTAATACATAAATTTTAAATTTCATAATACAACTTATGCATAAGCCGTAGCCCTAAAAGTCCAGTCGCTAAACATCTACCCACCAAAATGTTAAATCAGGGCATCATTATAGTTAAAGTCTTGGTTAGCAACCAACCAAATGATAAATTTACTACGTTGTTGGCAATAAAGGGCAATGATTTAATACTGAATTAAATAGCTGATTATAAGAAAGTTGAAGTACTGTTTTCACTTATTATTTATTTATTACATACTCAAAACTAAAAAATATGCAAAAAGTAACCTGTACATGTATTGCATTGATATTACTGTTTTCAATGCTTTCAATTCCTGCTTTTACACAAAAAAAGAGCGAAACCGCTAAAGAAATTTATTCAGAAGATTTTGAACGCGGTCTAGGCAGCGAATGGTCGAACTCAAGGACAACAAGGCTCGACAAAAGCACCGTTTTGGGAACATTCAACGAGTCTCCTGTAACTTTAACATTACCCAATACTCCTGTAAATGTGAGTATGACACTTTGCTTTGATGTATGGGTCATGGACTCTTGGGATGGCAATAGTGATATTCACGGACCAGATGTTTTTTCGGTGGCTTTATCGCCTGATAGAACCTTATTGTCCACTACCTTTTCCAATACTTACGATGACCCTATCCAATCTTATCCCAAAACATACAACGAAGAAAAGATGGAAAATCATGCCTTCACCACAGGTGCAGCAAAGACAGGTGAGTTCAATGGTCGTTTTACCGATTTTACAGATGCGAAATATGAAATATGTCGCACCTTTCTCAACACAGATGATCTGCTCAATATCACATTCGCCGCACACCTCACGCAAGGTATGAGCGACGAATCTTTCGGTATTGATAATGTCTCTATCTCTATCGAACAGCCCACTGTCAAGACCAATATTACTGGCCAGTTTCAATGCCTTGAGCAAATTTCCTTATCTCCCAACCCGGCTAAGAACGATATTCGCCTCTCCCTTGCGGGTGCTTGTGAGCATTTCAAAGGAAGTATATATGACGCACTCGGCAAGTTAATTGTCGCAGAGATAAATGTGATCAACGGCGAAGCCGCTATTAACATCAGTCAATTATCAGAAGGGACTTATTTTTTACATTTGACGGATGACGCAGAGACGAGTATTCACCGTTTTGTGAAGGTGAAGTAGTGTTATAGATTCGCTTCATAAAAACCTTATTCTCAAAATACAGATGCCGAAGAATATACTTTATTCTCCGGCATCTTTTATCAGCTATTAGGCAAGTCGTAAAAGCTACTCATCAATCAAACCGATTTCCATAACATTGAAATAAACATCAAGCCGAGAACCAGTATTACAATCATCCAGATCATTGCCCGGCGTGTCGCCCATCACTTCAAACCGATCTGCCAATGAGCCACTAGGCATATCGAGAATGTCTATCAAATCATCATCATCTGTATAGTTGGTATCGCAGGCTGCATTACTTTTGATGCCTGTGAGTCGGCTACCTGGAGGTGCAGTATATATCTTTTCATCCATTTCTATATAGCCTATTGTTATACTGCTGCCGGAAGTTTGTTCCAACTCAAATATAACTTTCAGATGAATCTCTTCAGAATTGACGATGTATGTACTGAGTTCAATATTGGCTGCCGGACCTTTGTTTTGAAAATCCATATTCCCAGCAATATGGAGCGGGCAAATATCAGTAATCGGTGATGGCAAAAAAGTAATGATACGTTCACCGGGTGTGCTACAATTAGCACCTGTCCAACCTTCCGGGCAATCGCAGAGTCCATTAATACATACGCCTCCATTCAGACAAATCACAGTAGCACAGGGATCAACAGGAAACTGGCATTGTGCGCCGGTATATTCGGGCGGACAGTCGCAAAGCCCTGTACTTTCGATACAAGTACCGCCATTCAGGCAGGTAAAAGGGCATTCGCCCTCAGGAACCACTGGAATAAGGATGGGGTCTTTTTTACAAGTTGAAAAAAGTAATCCGATAGCCAGTAGCACAAAAAGAAGCTTGATTTTATATGTAATTTTCATAGTATTTTTTTAATGAGCCCCTTAAGAATAGGGTGTTCAAAATGCCGTGTATAAAAAGCGGACTTTTTAAATCCTTGTTGTTCTCATCCAGACAGGATGATATGTTTATAGAAACTGGCTATTATAACTTTGTTCGACCCCGATGGGGTCGCATATAGCTAATAAATTGGGAGACTATAAACATTTCACCCCTTCTGGGTGATGGAAAAAACAGCCCGTAAATTCACCCCTCATTCTGAAAATCTTACCTTCAAGGATCAATAATCAGTTTGATGTTCAAGTCATTGAAATATACATCTAAGCTGGAGCCATCGCTACAGTCATCCAAATCTTTATAAGGTGTATCGCCAATGGACTCAAATCGTTTAACCAAAGCACCTTCCAGCGGATAAACAATATCCACATCGTGGTCGTCATCCGTGTAATTAGTATTGGAAACATCCGAGGACAATAGCTCTATGATCTTCTGCCCGACTGGTGCTTCATAGATGATTACATCAATTTCTTTCAGTCCCTCAGTGGGCGAATTGCCCGCAGTTTGTATCAAATGGAAAACGAGATTGACATTCACTTTTTTTGATTCCAAAATAGTTGCTGTAGTAGTGATCGTCACCAAAGGACCATCGCCACTAAAGTTTTCATTGCTGCCGCCAATGTGATTTGGACATATATCCAGAATTGCCGCTGGCGAGTAGGTGATATCTTCTACTGTAGGGATGGAACAATCCGCCCCAGTCCAACCTATCGGACAATTGCAAAGTCCGCTGCTGCATGTACCGCCATTCAAGCAAATCACCATAAAACAGGAATCTACTTCGAATTGGCATAAAGCTCCTTCGTATCCCTGTGGGCATTCGCAGTAACCAGTAGCTTCATTGCAGGTACCTCCATTCTGACAAACTCCTGGGCAGTCCTCAGTCTGAATGATTATAATGTCCGTCTTTTTTCGGCAGGCAGTAAGGATAAGAATGATGATCGCCAGCGATAAGGCGATTTTAAGTTGATTCATCTCTGTCATAATATTCAGTTTTTGAAAACCAGGCTATCCTGGAATGATTAAAAATTCGGAGATAACTGTATTATCACACATAAAAATCAGCTTATTATATTGCGACAAGAGACTTTCAAGACCAGCAAGCGAAATAACGATTTCGTAATTGCTCAGTTTCGATAAACGCACATCAGCAGGAATGCCTGTTTCCTGTCCATCTGTTGATCTCAGTACGATAAACATGCGTTCATTGACAGGGAAATCATAGCCAAAAATCGCCAGTTTGTCATATACATAATAAGGTTCTCTAAGGTCAATTTCGTTGATATTGGTTTCACAAACTGTCGCACATATTCGCGCAACATAACCGTCCTCAAGTTTTGTTCGCATTCTGATGAGTTGGTTCAATACCCGTGTCGGCACAGCATCAGCAATACAAATAATCGTGCTGGCAACTCCCCCCATAGATTCACTGATCAATACCTGTATATCTTCTTTGACATGATGCATCGCTTCTGGCATATTGTCATAGACATACTCTAAGGTTTCGCGCCAGGAACTAGACTGACTGTTCATCATATCAATACCAGTATCCAGCACGCCGATGGCATTGGATAGATTGGCATTTAAGTCATCAATTCTTTTGCAACTTGTAAATTGCATTAAGGGCATAGACATAAAAAGCCCTATTAATACCCATGTTAATTTGTTCATAATCATTGTTTTAAAAAGTGGATAAATTTAGAGATTAGTCATCCCAAATTTTAATAGTAAGAATTGTTGAATTGTACGATTGTGTGATTGTTGAAAGGGCATTTTGCTACGCAAAATGCTGTAAAAAGCAATTCCGCAATTACACAATTTTACAATTTCCTATACCGGCAAGACTTTTTAAAATTTGGGATGACTTATTATTGCCTAATAGACAACTATCTTTTCAGTATAAATACTCTCACCAAGCTGTACCTGCATGAAGTAAATCCCAGGACTAAGGTTCGTGCTGATTCGGTCTATATAAAGCAGCGTTTTGCTAAATACCTCTTTCCCGTCTGGCGTAAATATCCTGACCATCTTTTCCGACTCGTCAATGTCATCACCAGAAATATGTACATTAAAATTCCCTGTCGAACTGGGATTTGGGAATATGTTGATGTTCAAGTCAGCCTCCTGATCACTTCTTTGTCCTGAAACAGGTTCTATGTACCACATTTGGGAAGTCCAACTTGTATTCAGTGGTCCATTTTTGGCAGTAGCCCAGGGAGCATTTGAGCCGGATAAATATTTATCGCCCCAATTGCACCGCAAGCGATAATTGCTGTTGCCAGCATCTTCCAGCGTCCATTGCATAGAAGTGTAACTATTGTTTAATGGCCCGCTATTTACATCTGTCCAGGCAGCTTGATTGCCATTCAGATAAAGCCCAGTCCACTTATTTTTCAGGCGATAAGTATTCCCTGATACCACTTCCAATTCCCACATTTGAGAAGTCCAGGAAGTATTCAGCGGACCAAGCTGTACATTAGACCAGTTTCCAGAATTACCAGAAAGCATCAAATCTCCCCATTTGCAATACAGGCGATAAGTGCCTTCCTGCAGCGGACTGCCACCATTTCCACCACCTCCCCACCAATATCCATTGGCTTGTGCATGGGGGATAAAGGTGTTGTACAATTTATTGAAAGAATTGTCGTCCCAGTCGCGCCAGTCCACCCAGCTTACGCCTAGTCTTTCCCAAGTTTCTCCATTTATCCAGTAACCATCAATTGGATTGACATAATCATACGAGCCTGGATAATCCCATTCTGTACAAATGACCCTGTAGTTTTGCATCAACTCCTGAATCTTCCAACTACTCGTCGGCTCTGAATAACTATGAAAAGCAACCGAGGCATTTGTCCAGTCAATCTCTGAGTAGCTATAAGTAATATTCGTGATGTCATGCCCTAGTGAATTATAGGAAAACATCATGATGTGCCGATTGGGAGCTGCCTGCCGCACTTGGTTATACAGACCAACCAAACCACTTTTAAAATTTGGATTTGTATAGTCATTTCCATTAAAAGTCGGCTCATTGGCTAACTCGTAATAAACGCGTGGATTATTGGCATATCGCCAGGCAATTTCTCCCCAAAACTGATTGACGGGTGTGAAATTATAATACCACCGATTTACGCCTTGCTCATCAATATTGTGATAATTAATGATGATGTTCATGCCTGCGGTATTGGCATTTTCGACACATTTATCAATATGCGGCCGTACCTCAGCCGGCGACCAATAATCGTATCCATAATCTCTGTACCAAGGATCTACCCAACACAAGCGGACGGTGTTGATACCATTGTCTTTCAAAGAATACCAGTTGTTGATGTCGCGGGCAAAAGCAACAGATTCGGGTAGATTTTTGGCTAAAACCATTGGCGCACCGCGCATTTTCTCGCCGTTCATATCGTATAATGTCCCTTGGCTGAAGCTATTGAAACTACAGAGGACAAAAAGGCTTATTATATAGAAAATTATTTTTTTCATAATCATTGTTTTTAGACCTGACAGGTGCAGGAAAAATTTGTACATCAGTTATTTTTCTCGCAAAGACGCTAAGACGCAAAGTTTATTTTTTCACAAATAAAGCCCGTCCAAAAACGCCTTCATTTTCCTCGTCTTGTGGAAAAGCAGTTAGCAAATAAGTACCATTTATTAGCTGACTGACATTAATCGTCACGCCTGTGCCTTCTGCGACCATTTTACCTGATGTATCATAAATGATGTAGTCTGTATTTTCAGAAAAATCATTGAGATAGATGACATCAGTTGTTGGATTGGGCGAAATGGTCAAGTCAATGGTTTCATACGTGTCTGCTCGATTTCCCTGACTGATGTACTCAAATACCCATAGCTGACTCCACCAATTGGGATTGCCGTTATAAGTGGAAACATTGTATTGATTGCTGGTATGCAGGTAGCGGTTGGTCCAGCGGTTTTTTAGGCGGTAAATATTATTCTCTGCATTTTCGACCAACCACATCTGGCTCCACCAGTTGTTATTCAATGAATATACATTTACGGGAGCGTCGTTATAATTGCCTGTATTATTGAGATAATTGCCGCCCCAACTGCAACGCAAACGATAACTGCCGCCCTCTGCACTTTCAATGTTCCAGCGTTGGCTGTACCAGTTTTGATTGTATCCATGCAAGGAAACTGCTGCGCCAGGATAATTGCCATTTTGATGCAAATAAGTATTCGACCAAAGATTTTTAATCCGCAATTCGCCTTCTACGCCACCTGGCTCGTCGTCATCATCATCTCCGTTGCCATTGCTGTCACGCCAGTTAATTTCGTCTCTGGTAATCACCCAGGAATCATTGAAAGTCTGCCAGGCATATTGATTGCTGGCATAGGCAATCTTGACCTGTCGCCCTCCTTCATACCAGTCGCTCCAGCTATACGAAAACACAAAATCAGGATAGCTACTTTTGATTTTATTCACCAGTCGACGATAATCGTAATAGCCATTTGCGGAAGCTAGTGTTGGTCCAAATTCTGTAAAACCCATCGGATGTCCCAGCGATTTCATGTCCTGATAATCCTGCCAGGAATCATAAGTGTCGGCATTATCATCATAAATATCCATGCCTACGATGTCCACATAATCGCTGCCCGGATAATAATTTCGAACCGTTCGATTCCAAGTATTCCCAACAGAATACACCCACAACAGATTATTCATGCCTTGCTCATAAGTCAGATAATTGAACATATCCCGATACAAATCTTTATAAGCATTTTCATGTCCGCCCCAGGTTTTTTCGCCCCACCAAAACCAGTCGCCATTCATCTCATGCAGTGGACGCCACAAGACAACCACGCCTGCATCGCGTAGAGGACGCAATGCATTCGCCAATTGCTGCAATTGATTTTGCCAGTTGTTATAAGCATAATTCCCAGGCGTGATCAAGTCGTACAGATTTTCATTATTATTGGTGTCCCAAGTACTCCCGCCCGTCCAGGGATTATTGAAATGCCAGGACAAAGTGACTAGTCCGCCATCTTCCCAATAATCAGTCAGCAGTTGATTGGTTTGCCATACGGTGTGGTTATTGTCCAACCCATAATCGCCACCTATCAGTCCCAACCATTTACCAGTCTGATTGTGCAGCCCATCCACAAAAGCATCGTAGCCGAGGGCTTGTCCAGGCAACATGCTATTTCCATGTCCGAGGTCTTGTCCGAGCAGGAGTTTTGTGTTGTTTTTGTTTTTTAATCCTGCCATGTATTCCAATACTTTCTTAGTATCGCTACTGGCATTGGGATTGGCTGTGTTTTGTGCCTGTACGTGCCCAAGGGCAAAGCTCAAAAGCAGCATGACGAATGTTCTTATGTTATTTTTCATTGCAAGTTTAAGTTTAAGTCTAAGTTCAAGTTTAAAATCGCCAATAAATCAACTGACTGGATTTAAAGCTCAACTCAAATCATTATGATTCTTTATTTTTAATCGGAATTATCCATTAATTGGTTTACCGATTACCCCGAAGGGTGTAAAATGTTTATAGCCCTGCAATTTGCCCGTTATATGCGACTCTGTAGGAGTCGAACCCGTCTCGCGCTAAGGATTTTCTATAAACATTTCATCCCTTCTGGATGATTGAATAGCTGAACCAATTAA
>CALFBH010000108.1 GCA_937951615.1 uncultured Saprospiraceae bacterium
CTATCAAAAAGGGGTAAAAGTAACTTACAAAGAATTCAAAGAACTTGGAAAATCAATTATCCGAAATCCAGATTTACATAAATGGGACATTCTGATTAAATATTCACCCGACGGGTAGTTTATTTTTTTCGCCTTCCCTTACAAAGCTTGTAAACACCCTTGACCAGCGTTGATAAAACTTGGGGGCTACATATTCAACTTGGCTTAGTAATTTTTGGAATTTCTATTTTTCTATGTTTGAAATTTTTCGTTTGTTCACAACTTGTCTTAGCGCATTCCCAATTGCTTCTGTTCATCTCTGTCTAACTTATATTTTTGTACAAATTTTTCTTTAGTTGGGCGGATCATTAGAAAAACGAGCAAAGCAATAATTAAAAATGTCAGATAGATATAGCTTTCATTAAGCAACATTGCAACGATAGAAAAAATCCCCGCAGCTTCCAAGGGAGCTAGTTTGACAATAGAATTGCTATAATAAGAAGCTAGCTTGTCTTTCAAAGAAGTGCCAGGTTCAGCATGATAACTGAAAAGTTTGTCTATGCTGAATGAGAATATAATGGCTATCAAAAGGAATACCGGAACTATATACAGAAACATATCCCCTTCTTTATAAAAAACTAAGCTGTCTTTTAATATGAAAAGCACTGCGGAAGCAAATAGAAGCTGCCCAGCAATAAGAGAATTTACGACTATTTTAATCGGAGCAAATGATGTTATTTGTTCTTGGCTCATGATAAAATTGTTTTGACAAGAATTGAGATAATAAAGGCTACACAATATATCCATCCAAACCAGACTTTGTTACCCCACAATTCCACATTCATTCATCCGCTCATTCAAAGAATTCCCAATACCTCCTGTTCTTCCCGACTCAGCCTATACAACTGAACGAAGTGTTTACGTGTAGGACGCAGCACAATAAAAGCGACAAAAGCAATCATAAAATACAAGAAGTAAATAGAACTTGATTTGACAAATAAAAGAATGATCGCAAAAGTCCCCGCCCCTTCCAGCAATCCAAGTTTAGTTGTAGCATAACGGACATAACTAGCCAACTTATCTTTTGCTGTAATGCTATAATCAATCTTTGCAGCAGCAGTATTATCAAGGTAAGAACACACCAACAAAGCAGCAATAAGGACAGCAGGTACAAGATACAGAAACACATCGCCAGCCTCATATAAATGCCAGTCATTCCAGGTCATCAATACAGTCGCTGAAATCAATACGACCTGCATAGCTATAGAACCTTTGGTGATAGATTCCAGCGTCTTAAAAGAAATGTTTGTTTCGTCCATTTTTTTATTGTGTTGTAGTGTTGAGGTGTTGTTGTGTTATCGTTGGTCTTGCCTGTGTCCATTGGTTTCGTAAACTTGCGGGCCAGCTCTGAGAATGGGAAGTTTGCTAAACCTATTCTTCTCACAGTGAAGTAGAAAGTTTAGCAAACTCGCTGCCCACAATGCCTGTACACAAGTTTACGAAACTGCCCCAGAGTTGAAGGCAAGCTTGATACTCGTAATTCGTAATTACCCCATTCGTAATTCGTAATTAAAACCCCATAAGCCATTCCTTAAAGCCCTCAAAACCTATCCCCATCGGTATAGCCACTTTCTTTTCTTTGGCCAATATAGCAAGTCTTTCAGGCACATCCACAGTCTGACCGATAGTTTCTTCCACCGTATCTATAAACTTAGCAGGGTGTGCGGTTTCCAATATGACACCCTGTACCTCTTTATTTGCCTCCTGATAAGCTTTAAATGCCAGATAAGCCACTGCGCCATGAGGATCGAGAACATAGCCTGTATCGTCATAAATCGCTTTTACTGCGGCTGTGGTTTCTGCATCTGTATAGCTGTAGCCCTTGATGTCCTGTTTCATAATGTTCCACGTGGAACTATACAAGTCGAGCATACGCGCAAAATTAGACGGATTGCCCACATCCATAGCATTGGATAAAGTACGTACAGATGGGCGTGGCTTGTATTCGCCAGAAGCCAGATACGCTGGCACAACATCATTAGCATTCGTAGCAGCAATGAATTGATGTACGGGTAAGCCCATCTTCATCGCCAGCAAGCCAGCGGTAAGGTTGCCAAAATTGCCACTTGGAATAGAGAAAACCACAGGTGTCTTTTTATCTTTCAATTGCTTATAAGCTTCCAGGTAATAAAAAGACTGTGGGATCAGCCTTGCTATATTGATAGAGTTGGCAGAACTCAGCCTTTGTTTATTGGTTAAATCTTTGTCCAGAAAAGCCTGCTTCACCAATGCCTGGCAATCATCAAAAGTTCCATCTATTTCTAAGGCAGTTATATTATGCCCCAGCGTTGTCAATTGCTTTTCCTGCAACATACTCACCTTACCACTTGGATACAAAATCACCACACGAATACCAGGTGTCTTATAGAAGCCAGCAGCCACTGCCCCACCCGTATCGCCGGAGGTTGCGACAAGTATCGTCAGTTCGCGGGTTTCACCAGCATTAAAGTGTGCCATCAACTGCGCCATAAAACGCGCTCCAAAGTCTTTAAATGCCAAAGAAGGCCCATGAAACAACTCTAGGATATGTGTCTGCTCATCTAAGCTTACTATAGGCGCAGGAAAGTTTACCGCATGTTTCGCTATGCTTTGCAACTTATCATCACTGATAACACCTCCTATGAGGGTACGACAGACCTCCAGTGCAATATCTGGAAAGCTATAGTCTTCTATATTATCAAAGAAGCTTTGTGGCAAAGCAGGGATTGTAGCAGGCATAAATAGCCCATTATCATCTGGCAAGCCTTTCATCACAGCTTCTTTTAAAGAGAAGAACTGCTTTGGATTCTTAGTACTGTATAATTGCATTTTTAATAACTATGAATGATGAATGATGAATGATGAATGTTCCACGTGGAACACTTATCATTTGACCATTACTGAATATAAATTAAACACTAAAGAAAAACAGCCTTAGTGACCCTTAGTACTTTAGTGGTTCAAACACGCCTAATCAAGTAAAACTAACAAGCTAAACTTACCATTAAACTAAAATTGATACTGCCATTGCTAATCAACAAACCTTAGCCCCTTCCATATTAATCGTAGAAACATACACATCATTCTCTATACCCTGTTTATCAAACACCGCCTGCATCGCTTTAGCAGCATTCTCAGCGATTAAGCTATTATTGCTTAAAGCAAACATCGAAGGGCCAGAACCAGAAATACTACAACCCAAAGCACCACATTCCATAGCGGCAGCCTGAGCTCCATAAAAGCCAGGAATCAATTGCGCACGCTGTGGCTCTATCACCACATCTTTCAGAGAACGCTTAATCAACTTCAAATCGCCTTTACCAAGTCCTAAGATCAAGCCACCAAGATTAGCAGCCTGCTGAGTCATCTTTTTTAGCGAGACATTAGGACTAAGAATATCACGAGCTTCAGCAGTCAGCACTTCGATATGCGGATAAATGAGCGTAACATACAAACCAGGCATCAAATAGACCCGATGTACATCAAAGCTGTCATTATCCCGATTGAAGGTCATGCCGCCTAGCAGACAAGGCGCCACATTATCCAGATGGATAGCACCGCCACTTGCAATCTGCTCCCCTGCTGCTGCAAAAGGCAATAATTCCCATTTTGTCAAAGGAGAATTGAGTAGATGATTGATTGCGACCACGCTGGCAACAGCACTTGCGGCACTTGAGCCCATTCCACTTCCAAAAGGCATTTTTTTACGAATTTCCAGATCGATGCCTACATCTGTTCTGCCAAGATGGTTGAGCAAAGCCATGCCTGCAACACCTGCTGTATTTTTCATGGTCTCTTTTGGCAGCTTACCTTTGCCACCAGTAATTTTTGTGATACGAATTCCCGGCTCATCCCTTGGCGTAGCAATGACCTCATCGCCCGGACCATGTATAGGAAAGCCAAGAATATCAAAACCACAGCATATATTGGAGACTGTGGCGGGTGCAAAAGCTTTTACGCCAGTTTTTTTCATAATTTATTGATAATTAGTTGTTTGTGTTCTTTTTTATGAAATCTAGATTTTCTTTTACCTTCTTGGTATTTGGATGTTCATTGCCGAGATGGTTTTTATATACTGCATAAGCTTTTTCTAATAAACTTACTGCTGATTTAAATTCTTTTTTATGATAAAGGACAGTAGCGAGATTAGAATAACTTCTTGCCGTATTTGGATGATTTACTCCGAAATTTTGTTCTGTCGAAATGATAGCTTTGTTTAATAATTCCTTCGCGCCTGCATAGTCTCCGAGGTCTTTAAGTACGGTAGCGAGATTAGAATAAGTCACGGACGTATTTGGATGATTCACTCCGAAGTTTTGTTCTGCCGAAATGATAGCTTTGTTTAATAATTCCTTCGCGCCTGCATAGTCTCCGAGGTCTTTAAGTACGGTAGCGAGATTAGAATAACGAAGGGCAGTTGTTGGATGATTTACTCCAAAGTTTTGTTCTGCCGAAATGATAGCTTTGTTTAATAATTCCTTCGCGCCTGCGTAGTCTCCGAGATCTGGAAGTACTAAGGCGAGATTAGAATAACTTTTTGCCGTATTTGGATGATTTACTCCGAAGTTTTGTTCATTCGAAATGATAGCTTTGTTTAATAATTCCTTCGCGCCTGCATAGTCTCCGAGGGCTTGAAGTACTAAAGCGAGATTAGAATAAATCACGGCCGTATTTGGATGATTTACTCCAAAGTTTTGTTCATCCGAAATCATAGCTTTGTTTAATAATTTCTTCGCGCCTGTATAGTCTCCGAGGTCTTGAAGTACTAAAGCGAGATTATTTTGCAAAGCAGCAATTTTCGGGCTGGTATTTTTTTCAAAAACAAAAAGTATTGCTTCCCCGAAAGGTATCCAGATGAATTTATCTACTGGATTATCTTTTGTTTCGTCTACATGTAACTTATTAGTAATGTTTTCGATTAAAGGCAGCACCGTTTCTAGTTCTAAAGACAACTGACGACTTATGACTTCCAGAATAATGCGGTGCATTTTATATCCCTTATCATCTTGCAGCAGCCATCCTTTTTCAGTTAATCCATTCAGTTGTTCTGCAAGTGTAACTTGATTTTTTGGTTTATTTTTAAAATAACGCTTTATTCGGTTAATTAATCCTTTAGACTGCGGTTTAGTTGCAGGATTGATAAGTTCAGATAATAATTCATAACTATGAAACTCCGAAGGCAAACAAACAAACTGCCGCATCAACCACCGTTCATCTTCGTTTATTTTTTCCAGGCTTTTTACAAAAATAGAAGAAAGATAAGAAGTGACTCGTTCTATTTTATCGGCTTTATGTTGGATATACACGTATGCCCGCAGGTCATCTTCAATAGCTGCTTTGAGTTCTTGAATTGGCGTTCTTTGTCGCTGTGCAGTTTTTGCTAAGATCTCAATGGTCAGCGTATGTCGGTCTATGGCTTCTACCAGTTCTTTTATTTCTTCCCTGCTGAGTTTGCCGAGCGTATAATGTTTTTCAAATAAAAGAATAGCATCATCAATTAACAAAAAATCAAGCGACTTGATGTCAAATTGTTCGATGTGTTCCCGCGAAGTGACGAGGATATGCCATTTCGGCTGTTTGGGCAGTTCATGATAATGGCGGTGCAGTTCGGCTTCGGCATTATCTATAATCAGCAGGTTTGGACCATCGGATATGCTTTTCAATTTTCCCATAATCTCCGCATAGAGTTGTGCAGCTTCTTTTCCTGCTGTTGATATACCGAGATTTTGCATCAGCCCTTCCGTTTGTATGATATCATCTCTAAAATTGCCGGATAGTTGGCTGATCCATAAAATATGTTGATAATTTTTAATATATTTTCCAACATAAGCCATTGCTAAAGTCGTTTTCCCAATACCGCCAAGTCCATTCACCAGCACGACTTGTTTATTATTGGAAAGTCTGTCGCGCAAGTCGTCTAAATCTTTTTCTCGTCCTATGATTTTATCCGGCGAGATATGAGGTGTTTTCAGGCTGAGTTCTTTCGCTTTGAAAGGGAAGATGGACAGTTTTTTCAGTTCTGCTTTGAGGTATTGCTTGATCTCGTCGCTTTGTTGTTTAAAAAAAGTTTCAAAAGCAGCGGTATCGTGCGCATTTACATTAATCGTGCTTCCATCCACATCCTGAATGGTGATGTTACCGTTTCCCGCTATGTCGATTTCATTTTTTTTAGACATTTTTTTCGGTTAAATGCCGTACTGACGACTTTAGCCGTCAAAAGGCTTGGTTTAACGACGGCTAAAGTCGTCGGTACGGTTGCTATCCCAAACTAATCACCTCCGCAAAAACCCCTGCCGCCGTCACCTCGGCGCCGGCACCCGGACCACGAACGACAAGCGGACGTTCTTTATATCTTTCGGTGGTGAAAACAATCATATTATCGCTACCAGATAAGGAGTAAAACGGATGACTTGGATCAACAACTTCCAAGCTGACTTTTGCTTTTTCATTTTCCAGTGAAGCAATAAATCGAAGCACGCCATTCTGCTTCTGCGCTTTGTCCAACAATTCATTAAAATGTGGATCTGCTTTTTCCAGTGCTGCGAAAAACTGAGGAACTGTTTTTGCAGATATGCACGCTTTTGGTAATATATTTTCGACCTCTACATCTTTCGACTCCATTTGCAAACCTGTTTCGCGTGCAAGAATGAGAATTTTACGCCTCACATCTGCTCCCGACAAATCTTCTCGCGGATCTGGTTCTGTGTAGCCTAATTCTTGTGCTTTTTTTACAATATCGCTAAATGGCGCATCAGCCACAAAAGAATTGAAAATATAAGAGAGCGAACCCGACAAGACACCTTCTATTTTTAGAATCCGGTCGCCACTATTGATTAAATCATTAAGGGTTTTGATAACGGGAAGTCCGGCGCCAACATTGGTTTCATACATAAAACGGACATTCCGCTTTTTCGCCAGGTTTTTTAGATTGAGATAATCTTTATAAGCTGAAGACGTTGCGATTTTATTGGGCGTAATCACAGAAATACTCTCATCGAGGATATTTGCGTAATTTTTGGGAATGGTTTTATTCGCTGTATTATCAATAAAAATGCTGTTGCGCAAATTGAGCGACTTCATTCTGTCGAGATATTTCGCAGTACTCATTCTTTCTCCTTTTTCCAACAAATTTTCTTTCCAGCCGTCAAGTTCAATGCCATTTTCATCAAATACCATTCTTTTACTATTCGCTAAACCAGCAATCCGAATTTCCAGTGAACGATGTTCCCGCAAATAGGCGGCTTGTTTTTTAATTTGCTCAATCAAAGTTCCACCAATCAATCCAACACCGACAATAAACAGGTGCAAAACTTTGGTATCGGATAAAAAGAAGGCTTCATGCACAGAATTGAGTGCTTTGACTTCATCTTCCTTTGCAACGACCGTCGAAATGTTAAATTCTGAGGAGCCTTGTGCGATGGCGACAATATTTACACCATTCACGCCAAGTGCATGAAAAACCTGTCCCGAAATACCGGGTTGATATTTCATGTTTTCACCAATGACGGCAATAATCGACAAATTTTTCTCCACCTTGGGTACTTCAATCAGTCCGCCGCGTATTTCGTATTTAAATTCTGACTTAATCGTGCTTTGAGCTTTCCGGGCATCTTTTGGCGAGATGGCAAAAGTGATAGAATATTCGGAAGACCCCTGCGTAATCATAATAATGTTGATTTCATTTATGGCAAGCGTATTGAACAAACGGGCTGCCGTACCCTGGACTCCTACCATCCCACTTCCTTGCAAAGTCAGGAGCGCAATTTCCGAAACAGAAGTCACGCCTTTTATCGGGCCACCGTCTTTTCCGGATTTATTGCTGACCAAAGTACCTGGAAAAGATGGATTAAATGTATTCTTAATACGAATAGGAATTTTTTTGTGTAAAGCCGGCTGGATGGTGGGCGGATGAATGACTTTAGCACCAAAATGGGTCATTTCCATGGCTTCGGCGTAAGTCATTTGATCAATTGAAAATGCTTTTTGCACTTTTCGCGGATCAGCGGTCATTACACCATCTACGTCTGTCCAGATTTCTATTTCTTGGGCATTCAAAGCGGCCGCAAAAATGGCACAAGTGTAATCCGAGCCTCCCCGACCGAGCGTGGTCGTAATTCCATCTTCAGTCGAGCCAATAAAGCCAGTAATTATCTGTACACTACGTTTTTTGCTGAAATATGATTTAATTTGTTGAACTGTTGTGGCAAAATCTACTCTTGCTGCGCCAAAATGGTCATCTGTTCTAACAACTTTCCGAGCATCAAGATAATCGGCCGGCAATCCATTTTCGGTGAGTGCCTGTGCGATGAGATAAGCAGAATTTCGTTCACCAAAACTTAAAAGGTAGTCCATTGTCCGTTTGGAAACGTCTTTTAACAAGAAAACACCTTTCAGTAAATTGGTCATTTCTTTGAAACTGCCTTTGAAGTCTTTTTCTACCTCTGCGACCCGTTTTTTATCGGTCAGTAGTTTTTTGATTGCTTTTTTATGGCGTTTTTTAAATTCCTTGAATAATTCCAGATATCTTTCATCTCCTTTCTGAGCCAACTCCGTCATTTCGATAATTAAATCTGTTGTACCCGTCACACCTTGCATTCTACCTAGAGCGGAAAAGACAACGGCAAATTTTCGTCTTTTTTTCTTGTATTCTTTGAGTATTGCGATGACGCCCTGAATACGTTCTGCTGTAGCTACGGATGAGCCTCCGAATTTTAGTATTTTCATGATTTATGTTTTAGTTAATTGAGTGATTGAGTTGATTAGGTTAATTGAGTATATTTAGTAACTACTCAATCACCCAATCACTTAATTAACTCAATTACTCAATCCACTTAATCTACGACTAGGCAATTTTATAATTTGAAGTTGGCAAAGGTACATAATTCTGTTTTTAAATAAGGCAATCTAAAAGCATGACCTGTACATTTTAGCCACGAATGCACGAATTTCCTTCGACTGCGCTCTGCTAAAAAAACGAATAATAATGTTGTGAAAGATTCGTGCATTCGTGGCTAGTTCTTTTTAAACTGTGGAATTACTTATGTACACCTGCTTGAATTGCGGCTAAAGCCCGCGAGAGTTTATTGTGCTGACCTATTATACAGCTTCGAAAAATGAAGCAATTCTCAGGGGATTAAAACTTTAAATTTACCATTATAAAAACTATAATATCAGATAGTTATAGTAATTGAGATGAATTTTTACTTTACTTTTAAAATTTAGGCTAAAAATGGCATTTTTAGCAAAAAATTATTGTTCTGAAATAGAAATGCCTCTAAATTTGAAACGTGTTCAAACTTAGAAGCATTTAAGAAACAAGAACAGGATAAATTTTTAGCAACAACCGCCGCCAGGCTTACAAGCAGAACCGGTACTCATTGTCAAATCAGACAAATTAACTTTCATTTTTTCGGTCGGCACACCACAGGCATCGAGAGCCAGACAAGCAGTTTGTTTGTTGGTGAGTAAAAAATTAGTGCCATTAAAATCGAGTCCGTACTTTCCAATGGTGGAACCTTGATATTCTACTTCAATGTCCAAATCTTCAAGACCAAGCACTTTTTCTGAAAGTTCGATAATGTGGGTCAGCTTTTCAGGATGTAGTCGATGATCATAATCATTGGCTTCCCAGAGTTGGAAATTGGCGACAACTTCATGTCGTACTGTTCCTCCACAGTCAATGAAGTTTTTTTCTACTTTCCCAACTTCAGTAACATGAAAATGACGAGGAACTAATTTTCCATCAGGCAATTCAAATGCGATGGTTTCTAGTTTTTCGAGGTGGTTTTTGATTTGTGATAATTTCATATAATATAGTTATTGGTGATTTGTATAATTTTTTTATTGTGAGAAGTTGCCTTCGACTCCGCTCAGGCAACTGATAGTTTTACAGTTGGTTGAGCAGAGCCGAAACCAACACTGTCGGCTTCATCGGTTTCGTAAACTTGCGTTGGGCCTTGTGCTCAGGAAGTTTGCTAAACCTAAGGGCCAACGAGATAATTGAAGATTTAGCAAACTCGCTTCCCAAAGAGCCTACGCACAAGTTTACGAAACCAGTCCAGTGCAGTTGGTTGAGCGGAGTCGAAACCAACATTAAGAATTTAGCAACAATCATCAGAACAACAAGTGTCCAGTTGATCGAATATTGTATTGAATAATTTTTTTATCTTTTCCCAGCCAATCGGATTTATGCAATAACAAACTGATACGCCTTCAATCGTTCCCTGAATAATTCCGATATTTTTCAGTTCTCGTAGGTGTTGGCTGATGGTGGGCTGGGCCAGTCCGATTTCTTCAACGAAGTCGCCATTCGCACAAACTTTAATTTTCAGTAAATGTTGAAGAATTGCAATGCGAGCAGGATGTGCAAAAATCTTAGCAACTTTTGCGAGTTCATTTTGCTCTGTTGTAAATAAGCTAGTTTTTGTTAAACCCATTTTGTAATTGTTATATTGCAATATTACGATGAATAGTTTAAAAAGTCAAGTTTTTAAGAATATTCCTTATTTTTAACAAATTTTAAAAAACAAAAAATGAGCATAGAAGAAGCACAAAAAATTGTAGATGAATGGATCAACACGATTGGTGTTCGGTATTATAATGAATTGACCAACACAGCAGTTTTGATGGAAGAAGTGGGAGAGATGGCACGGCTAATGGCGCGGATATATGGCGAGCAGTCTTTCAAAGATAAAACAAAAGAAGCGACAGCAAAAACAGATTTGGCAGATGAAATGGCAGATGTATTATTTGTGCTGATTTGTTTGGCGAACCAGACAGGTATTGATTTGACAGAAGCTTTGAGAAAAAATTTGGATAAAAAAACAAAACGGGACGCAAAGCGTCATGCGGAGAATGAAAAATTGAAATAGTAGGATTGGTGGAGGCACTAGATAAAATTATGCATTAAGAACTTCCGGCTCAATCGTCACCTTAATCTGAATAATTCGTCGTTTGTCTGCTGCGGTGATGAGGAAGCGATAATTTTCATATTCGACGGATTCATTGATTTTCGGAATACGACCAGCAAGTTCGAGGACTAAGCCGGCTAAAGAATCGGAGTCGCCTTTGATGTTGTCAAAAGTTGTGGTGTCTAGTCCGACGACGCGGCAGACATCATTCAACATTGATTTTCCTTCAAAGAGGTAATTATAATCATCGAGTTTGGTGTATTCGACATCTATATTATCATCAAATTCGTCTTTGATCTCTCCGATAATTTCTTCCAGAATATCTTCGAGGGTCACTAGTCCGGCAGTGCCGCCATATTCATCTACGACAATCGCAACATGTGTTCGTTTTTCCTGAAACTCATGGAGCAAATCATCAATTTTTTTGGTTTCCGGGACAAAAAAAGCAGAACGAACAACATCCTGCCATTTGAAGTCATCATTTTTATTCAAATGTTCGAGCAAGTCTTTTGCGTAAAGCACACCAGTTACATCATCAAAAGAATCATTATAAACTGGAATTCGGGAAAAACCAGATTCGCGCACCAGTTCCAATAATTCATCAAAACCAGTTTCCTGCTCCACTGCGGTAACGTCTACGCGGGAACGCATAATTTGTTTGACGGAGACGTTGCCAAACTTGACAATACTTTTCAATAATCGAATATCCTGCTTGGCGTCCTGGGTGTCGGTAACTGATAATTCTATGGCCTGGTCAATATCTTCCATGCTCACGGCCTGGTTTTTATCGTATCGTTTTGCCATCCGACGTTCTATCAAAGAAGTACTGCTGACCAAGAGCGAGGAAATGGGATAAGTCAATTTTCGCAGCATGGAAAGTGGACGCGCCATGATTCGGGCAACGTGAATATTATTGCTGCTTGCATACACTTTGGGCGATACCTCACCAAATAAAACCAACAAAAAAGTAACTAAAATGACCTCAACACCAAATATTAACCAAGCTGGCCAGGCTGCACTAATAAAATTGCCCAAAATAAAAGTAGAGAGCAAAATGATAGCAATGTTGATAAAATTGTTGGTAACAAGAATTGTTGCTAATAAGTATTTTTTATCTGCAACAAGGTTGATGATTCGCTGGCTGGTTTTGTCGGTTTCTTTTTCCAGGTCTTCCATGTTGTTCTTATCCAAGGAAAAATAAGCAACTTCAGAACCCGAGACTAATGCTGATGCCAATAATAATAATATACATAAAAGTATAGCTATCCCTACTTCGAGCGGCGTAGCAGAAGAGGAGAGTAATAAGAACTGATTGTATAGTAGGTGTATAGATTCCCCACCAGGTTCGCTTTCCAAGACTAATGACTTTGATGAACAAAATCCTGCCGGACAAAATCCTGTCCGGCATTATTAATAGATACGAATTTAAGCAAATTAATCAGAACGGCAAATCATCGGCAGGTTCTTCTGCCATTTTGCCTTCTGTTGCAGGGGCAGATGTAGCTGCGGGTGCAGCTTCTGCTGGTCTGGAACTAGCTGGTTTCGGATTATTAGAAGTAGCGATTTCATTTTCTTGTGATGGAAAATATCCAGTCGATTCGCGCTTTTCCAATAATCTAAAAGTACTGGCGACGACTTCCGTATTGTATCGGTTATTGCCCTCTTTGTCTACCCATTTGCGGTGGGTTAGTTTGCCTTCTACATAAGTGAGGCTACCTTTTTTGAGTTGTTTTTCAGCTCTTTCTGCCAAAAAACGCCACATGACAACGTCGTGCCATTCGGTCTGATTTTGCCATTCGTCGGCTTTATCTTTATAAGATTCTGTTGTTGCTAATGAAAATTTGGCAACTACCGCCCCATTCTCTAGGTGACGGACTTCTGGGTCACGACCGAGATGACCAATTAGGATGACTTTGTTAATTGAACTCATCTTTTTAATATTATTGTTTAGTAGTCCTTCAAGTTAACTCGACACTATTAACTGGAAAGACTACTTAGTAATGATGGTTTTAAAGTGTAAAATCTAAATTACAAAAACTTTGTGTAATGTTGTCGTTTTCTTCTTTTTTCTTTCAAATTGTGTATTCTGTCGTACTATGTGTGTAAAATGACTGTTATAGAAATAAAGCCAAAGTCAGCAAAATTAATACATTTTTATCAATAAATTGTTTAGATTCTGTAAAAATATTTTCAAAAAAGTGATTTTTGTGCCATTCCTAAGCATAAAAAAACGCCATGACCCTTTTCAACAGGCATGACATTTTATTTCTCACTTGGATTCAAGTAATAAATGCAACATCGAACTGCTGTTCGATTTTTTGCGCGAATATTTCATTGGGTGTTTTGTACCCAAACCTCTTTCTCGGTCTGTTATTTAATTGTTTTTGAACTTCAATTATTTGTTTTTCTGTA
>CALFBH010000109.1 GCA_937951615.1 uncultured Saprospiraceae bacterium
GTTTATTTAAGGCCGAATTAAAACTTGATATAACTTCAGCTGCCAGATATATTTGCATAAGCATTTGATTTTAGCAACTGACAATATACGATTTATTTACATTTAAATGGGTAGGTTATTTTTTTCGCCTTCCCTAAATTAAGGTAAAATAGATTCCATATAACAATCTAAAAACGCTTCGTCACACCTTTTATTTTTCTTATTTTGTATGGCTACTAAAACTGATACAACTCAAGCCTGCTGAGAAGCATTAAAACTCCAGCCAAACCATTTCCAGCAAATTCCCATAAAGAGTAAACCTGCAAAAACCAGCGATAACAAATCAAATACAGGAAAAATCTGTTCTACTTCAAATAAAGCAGGCGTCTGCAAAGCGGAAGCTTCATGAGTCAGAAAGAGCGATAAGAATAAATTATTCGCTGCATGTGCGCCCCAGGCCAGCTCCAACCCATTGTCCATGACAGTCATGAAACCAAACAGCAGTCCAAAAAAGACATATTGAGACATCGCAAGTCCAAAGCCATACGCTCCTACTTCTGGATTAAAAACATGAAGCCCGCCAAACATCAATGATGTAATAATCACTGCAACCCATTTATTATGCGTCAGCAATTCAAAACCTTGCAACAAATACCCCCGAAACAAGATTTCCTCAAAACCCGTTTGAAAAGGAATAAAAATCAAAGCTAAAATCAGCAAAACAGCAAATTCTACTGGCTGGAAATTAAACACAAAGCCATCCGGCGCATAAGCATAAGTCGCCACCAAAACCAATACAGACAATCCTATCCAAAGTCCAAAGCCTTTGAAAAAATGTGCCCAGCGAAAACGAGTCGCTCCTGTAGTTGTATCTGAAAAGGACCTTTTATGCAGCAGCTTCACCGCCCCGACCAGTGCAAAGAAGCCCAAAAGAAAGGGAATCATCATCAAGGTAAAAAGTGTGTTTTTTGATAAATCTGTCCTTGTTAACATTTCTTGCAGATCCGTCATATCAGGACTGACTTCTCCACTTTTTAATAATGCCATCATGAGTGGAATACCTCCAATTATTTGCGAAGCGACTATAGCAATAAACAGAACGATTAGCCAACGCCACCATGCATTTTCTCCTTTAATTACTTTTTTAAACATAAAACTATAAATTATAATATTGCTAATTTCAAGCCTAAATCTAACCGAAATTAGCTAAAATCCCCTTAGAAAAGCGATTTTGTAAGAAAGAATACGATTTAGTAGACTCATGAAGTGACGGTTATATTGTATTCCTGTCAAATAATCAGAATATTTCCCCGATATTCTCAAAATCATATATTTATTAAAATCAATCACCAATAGTAAAAATCCGATAATGAAAACTGATGATTACAAAAGGCTGGCGTTTTACGAAGGTAAAACAAAAAATGTCAGCAATGGCTTTGGTACATTCGAAGCCGAAGGAGAGTCGTATTTCTGTTATAACACGGACGCCGGTTATGCCATTCTAATTAGTGAAGGCTATAGCTCAGACAAAGGACGTGATAACGGAATTGCATCTGTCCAAAAAAACATGACGAATCCTGATAGATTTATCAGACAAGTACATGAAAAAAATGGGAAACACTATTTTTCACTGCGTGCTGGGAATAATCAGGAAATCGCGATGAGTCGTTGGTTCGATTCAGAGGGACAAATGAACGCCGCTATTGCCCTGCTATCAGGAAGTGGAAGTGGAGCAGGTAACCTTAAAGCTGCTGGAGAAGGTTATGTCGCCAAATTCAGCATTGCTGCACCACCGCCACCGGTTGCTGCCGCAGGAGATGACAAGCCCAAGAAAAAACGTAAGAAAAGAACTGGTCCAAAGAAGGAAAAGAAAGAGAAAGTATATCTTTCAGAAGGCACTTACCAATTCAATAATGTAAAACATCAGATTTTTCGTAGCGGAAACGATAAACATTATTTCATTTTTAAGGACGAGAATGGCAAAACGCTGTTTTTCAATAGCAATATTAAAGGCTATGAAACAGAAGCGGATGCTAACGCTGCACTACAGAAGGCATTAGCTACTGCACCTCGTGAAGCCAACTACGAAGGCAAGATTGCCAAAAACGGCACCTACTATTTCTACTTGAAAGATGCTGATGGCAACAATATTGGCAAAAGTTTCTTCTATAAAACAGAAGAAGACATGCGCCAGGCTGTTGGTTTGATGATCGGAGTAGTCGGAGCAGGTGCGGGTGCGCCTACGGGCATAGTAGCTGGTGCAGGCAATGCCGCCGCAGATGCTGCTGCTGCAAAAGCAAAAGCCGACGCAGAAGCCGCAGAAGCTGCCGCTGCAAAACGTAAAGCCGAGGAAGCTGCTGCCGCGAAAGCAAAAGCGGATGCAGACGCAAAACGTGAAGCTGAGGAAGCTGCTGCTGCAAAACGCAAAGCCGAAGAAGCTGCTGCCGCAAAAGCGAAAGCTGATGCTGATGCAAAACGTGAGGCTGAAGAAGCTGCTGCTGCAAAAGCAAGAAATGATGCTGATGCAAAACGTCAGGCAGAGGAAGCTGCTGCTGCAAAACGTAAAGCTGAAGAAGCCGCTGCCGCGAAAGCAAAAGCAGATGCAGACGCAAAACGTGAAGCGGAGGAAGCTGCCGCTGCAAAACGCAAAGCCGAAGAAGCCGCTGCTGCGAAAGCAAAAGCAGATGCAGACGCAAAACGTGAGGCTGAGGAAGCTGCTGCTGCAAAGCGTAAAGCCGAGGAAGCTGCTGCAAAAGAAAAAGCGGCTGCCGCTGCTGCACTTGCCGCCAGCACTGCCGCCGCCGCAAAAGCAAAGGAAGACGACGAGCGCAAAGTAGCACTTCGTACCGACGACTATCTACCTTGTAATGCTTATGGTGGGAAAGCGGGTTTCAATAAATTTTATAATGAAGAACGCAAAGAACATTATTTCTCTTATAATGACAGAAATGGTAAAACACTCTTGCGTAGTGAAGGTTACACTTCGGAAGCAGGCAGAGATAATGGCTTAAAATCAGTCATCAAAAATGCACCACTGGAAGAACGCTGGAAAACAGAAATTGCCTTAGGCAGATACCATTATTATATTCTCAAAGCAGGAAACCATCAGGAAATCGCCAGAAGTTGTTATTACGACTCAAAAGAGGAAATGATGGGTGCTTATAATGGCGTAACGGGTGAGAACTCTGCCATTGGTATCGGTTCAGGTTTTGTAGGGGGCAAATTATTATCTGCTGCCATGATGCGCAAACGCAATGAAGCGGAAGTCATGGGCAAAGCACAAGCGGAAGCAGATGCAAAAGCAAAAGCGGACGCAGAGGCCGCACGCCTGAAAGCCGAAGCGGATGCAAAAGCGAAAGCGGACGCAGAGGCTGCACGACTCAAAGCAGAAGCAGACGCAAAAGCAAAAGCCGATGCAGATGCCGCACGCCTGAAAGCCGAAGCGGATGCAAAAGCGAAAGCGGACGCAGAGGCTGCACGACTCAAAGCAGAAGCAGACGCTAAGGCAAAAGAAGAGGCTGCTGCAAAACAAAAAGCTGTTGCCGCTGCTGCACTTGCCGCTAGTACTGCTGCCGCTGCAAAAGCGAAAGCAGATGCTGAAGCCAAGGAAAAGGCAGAAGCCGCACGTCTCAAAGCAGAAGCAGACGCTAAAGCAAAAGCCGATGCAGAGGCTGCAAGATTAAAAGCCGAAGCTGAAGCCAAACGTCGCGAAGCAGAACAAGCTCGCCTACGCACCGAAGCAGATGCAAAACGCAAAGCCGACGAGCTGGCTGCAAAAGCGAAAGCTGAAGCTGAAACTCGCCGCAAAAAACAAGCTGCTGCTGCAACCGCCGCGACTGCTGCAACTGCCGCCGCTGCAACAACTAGAAAACGCGAGACAACAACAGCGTCAACGACCAGCAATTATAGTGATCGAACCACAGCTACAACTACGACAGGTAGTGATGAAGGCGGCATGGGAGGCTGCTTAAGGAAATTCTGGTGGATACCACTCTTATTATTGCTCGGACTTTTATTGTGGTGGATACTAGGCATGAAAGGCTGCGGTGCTGCTGCATGTGATAAGCCAGATATTCGCCTCAGTGCCGATGATTCTAATAGCAGAATTACCGGAACCATTTCAGGCGTGGATAAAGACCAGATTACTGCAACATTTAATGGTGCAGCCCTTGGTTTCAACTATGATGCTGAGACAGATAAATTCAGTGCGGATGTTCCACGTAGCGATGCTGCTGCTGATAAATTTGCAGTGACTGCAAAGAACAAATGTGGGCAAGATACAGAAACATTGACATTGGAAGCTACTAAGCCTATCGGTGGTAAAGACTGTAAAACGCTCAAACTAGGAAGTGGACTTACTTGTAATATGGCTAATTACTTCGCTTCGGGCGATGCTAAGTCGAAAGCATTTTTGATGACTTCTGCTGCTTTTGGTAGAAATTCAGCTAAAATGAGTCAGGCAGCCAGAAGAGGTGATGTAAATGACCTTGCTACTTTCCTCAAAGCCAATCCTGATGCGAAAATCGCGATTCACGGTCATATTGATGGAAACGAAAGTGAAGCCTGTAATGAGTCTTATTGCGAAGGTGCTAACCTTTCCACAGTACGTGCAAGATGCTTGTACAGAAAACTGTTGGACAAAGGCGTATCTGCTAGTCAAATGTCTTTCAAAGGCATGGGCGTCAAGTCAGGTAAAGGACGTAATATTGAAATTATTTTATCCCGATAATTGACAATTCAACGTTGTAAATAGAAAAACCCGCATAACTTATGTTATGCGGGTTTTTCGTTTTTAAAGGCACATAAAAACTAAGACATTAATACTATAACCATTTCATAATAAGTTCCGTATAAAAAAGGATAGCATTAGACGCGATATTAATGAATCGATTAAAAAAAGAAAAGGCTATCCAATAAATTGGATAACCTTTTTTAATGCGCCCCCACAATTCCGATAGCCATACGGCTTTTGCCTGAAAAAACTTCGCTACAAGCCGTATAGCTACCGGAAAGGTGAGGCAATTTCTTATTTCGGATAAATACTCAAACGCTCCGCCCTATGAAATTGAAATCCTGCACCACTGATGCGTACTTCAAAGACGACTTCTTTGGTGTTATAATTGACTTCGACAATTTTGCCGCCTTTTGTCCCCATTCCATTATCTACATTATTACCCGAACTAAATAAAACATTATCAGTAGTAGTCAAATAATCAACATCAGAAACTAGAGAAGAGAAGGTCTCTTCACCTCGTTCTTTACCATATTGCCAAATTTGGCGAATAGTTCTTGATCCATCATCTACCGTATACTCTACAGCCCGACTGTATTTTTCCTGACTGCTATAATTTCGGTAATTACCATTGTCAAATAACATTATATTTCCATTCGGCATCAGCATGGGCGCGTGTTGAAACCAATTCCACTCAAAGTCTGTATGATTGGTATAACCATTCAAAACATCGGCATCTGTAATCGGGTTTCCACTGGCATTCAGCGGAGTCAGCAGATAATCATTGAGGTCATCGCCTTGCCGATTCGTACCCCAGCCGAGGTGTAGTCCCATTGCCCATACAATTTTATTATTTTCATCCAATTTGAATACGCCTTGTCGCTGACAACTGACAATAATCGTATTATCTGATGGATCATAAATCACTGCATTGCCATGCGCCCAGTCTATTGGATTTTGACCTAAATAATAGCCCCAAATCGTCCTATATTCATCTAGTGATTCTTTCAAATCCCATTCCCGGATAATGCTGCCACTTGCCCTATCTATTTCTATCACCTGATCTTTATGAGTCAAATTTCCATTCAAATGAATACTGTTTGGATTGGTGGCTGTCGCCAAAAAATTGCCATTAGGTTTTTCCTGTACATTATGATGAAATTCATAAGCCCCCAGCGGCCAGGAGTTCAGAAGTTGCCCATACACACCAATTTCGTAAATCGAGTGTATAAATCTGTCAGCAAAGTAAAAATTGCCATTTTGTAATCGCTCTATGCCCACATCATAAGATAAGTCCTCGAAGGGCGAATAATTGCTGTAATCCAATAGCCAGCGAATTTTCCCAAAAGCATCTATCATATAAGGCATGTTCGGATTATAAACAGAACGGTTACTCACCAGCGTCAGCCCAGGTTCCATTTTATCTAGCTTTTGTACATCTACGATGATGTCGGGAAAATCATTGGGAATCGTAGAGGTTATAATCTGAATTTCTTTTTGTTCTAGTTCTTCATTGGCTTCATTGAGGTAAGTCACCTGAACGGTATTTTGAAAGGCAGGATACAGACCCAGCACGGGGACAATATGTTCAGTCGCCAGTTCCTCAAAAGTATGGGCAATATTCGATGCTGCTCCATCGCGTCCTACGACTTCTACCTTGACTTTCCCGACCACTTCAGCACGAATATCCAACCTTGCACAAAGCGGATTGACGCCATAAGGATCCAGGCTTATACTGATTTCCATTTCTGCCGGAATCGGAGTTGATTCGTCATCTTTTTTGCCGCAGGCGATAAGAAAGAACAATAATAGTAAGGTCAGGATGTCGATGGTCGACGGTCGATAGTCCATAGCTGCAATTTTACAATGTTCCTATTTTGATAAGTTTTACACACATTTTGCAAAGCAAAATGAAATACTAAAATGACTTAAATATTAAAGAAACAGCCATCGACCATGGACTATTGACCATCGACCTAAACTGTCATATTATTTTTCAAACAAGTGCAATTTCAAATCATCCCGCATCAATCAATATCGCCAAAATTTTCTGTGCCGCTGTAGAGATGACCGTACCAGGACCAAAGACACCAACAACACCCGTATCGTACAAAAACTGATAATCTTGTGCTGGAATCACGCCGCCTACTACAACCATAATATCCTCACGACCGAGTGCTTTGAGCGCTTCGATTGTTTGTGGTACCAGCGTTTTATGCCCCGCCGCCAGTGAAGAGATGCCGAGAATGTGTACATCATTTTCAGCAGCTTGTCGGGCAGCTTCGGCAGGGGTTTGGAAAAGCGGGCCGATGTCTACATCAAAACCCAAATCGGCAAAACTTGTTGCAATGACTTTCGCGCCCCTATCGTGTCCATCCTGCCCCAGTTTGGCGACCATAATGCGGGGACGTCTGCCTTCCTGTTCGGCAAATTGATCGGCTAATGCCTGTGCCTTTTTGAAATTATCATCCATTTTGATTTCATTAGAATATACACCGGATACAGAACGAGTTGTGGCTTGAAAACGCCCGAAACTGGTTTCCATCGCATCCGATATTTCGCCGAGGGTAGCGCGTAGTCGGGCAGCATGGACGGCTAAGTCAAGCAGATTGCCTTTGCCTGTTTTGGCGGAATCTGCGAGGGCTGCCAGCGCTTGTTGTACGGCTGCTGAATCACGACTTGCGCGAATCTTTTTCAGGCTTTCAATTTGCCCTTCCCGCACGGCTGTATTATCGACTTCCAGGGTTTCTATGTCTTCTTCTTTTTTTAATGGAAATACATTGACTCCAATAATCTGGTCTTGTCCGCTATCAATGCGGGCTTGCTTTCGTGCAGCGGCTTCTTCGATTCGCAATTTGGGTAAACCATTCTCAATTGCCTTCGTCATGCCGCCCAGTTCTTCCACTTCTTCTATCAATTCCCAGGCACGTGCTGCCAATTGGTGCGTCAGTGTTTCCACATAATATGAACCTGCCCAGGGATCAACTGCTTTCACAATGTTTGTTTCCTGTTGCAAATAAATCTGTGTATCTCGTGCTATTTTAGCCGAAAAATCAGTGGGTAAAGCAATCGCTTCGTCCAGCGAATTGGTGTGTAAAGACTGCGTATGTCCCAAGACAGCCGCCATCGCTTCTACGCAGGTTCGCGCAATATTGTTAAAAGGATCTTGTTCTGTCAGACTCCAGCCTGAAGTCTGTGAATGGGTACGCAGAGCCAGTGATTTCGGATTTTCAGGTTTGAATTGCTGGACAATTTTTGCCCACAACATGCGTCCTGCTCTTAGTTTGGCAATTTCCATAAAATGATTCATGCCAATGCCCCAGAAAAAAGACAAGCGTGGTGCAAATTCATCAATTTTCAAGCCTACCTTCAAGCCAGACCGAATATATTCTAGTCCATTCGCCAGTGTATAAGCCAACTCAATATCAGCCGTCCCGCCAGCTTCCTGAATATGATAACCGCTGATGCTAATGGAATTGAATCGCGGCATATTTTGAGAAGCATATTCAAAAATATCCCCAATAATCCGCATAGAAGGCGCAGGCGGATAGATGTAAGTATTCCGCACCATAAACTCTTTCAAAATATCATTCTGAATCGTCCCGGCAAGTTGTTCTGGCTTTACACCCTGCTCTTCTGCTGCTACGATATAAAAAGCCATGATGGGAATCACCGCCCCGTTCATCGTCATCGAAACTGACATTTTATCGAGTGGAATCTGGTCAAATAGAATTTTCATGTCCTCCACTGAATCGATTGCTACGCCTGCTTTTCCTACATCCCCCACAACTCGTTCGTGGTCAGAATCATAGCCTCGATGGGTGGCCAAATCAAAAGCAACGGACAAGCCTTTTTGTCCTGCGGCAAGGTTTCTACGATAAAAAGCATTGCTGTCTGCTGCTGTCGAAAATCCGGCATATTGACGAATTGTCCAGGGGCGCACTGCGTACATAGTGGAGTAAGGCCCCCGCAAATAAGGTGGCAGTCCTGCTGCAAAGTCCAGATGTTTTAGCTCCGCAATATCTACTTTCCGATACTTCGACTGGATTGAAATTTGTTCGGGTGTTTCATACATCACAGGTTCGCTTTCGGGTTTTGCCTGTCCATTGGAAGGCTTATCAAAAACGGGTTGTATGGTACTAAAATCTGGTCTCTCCATGTTGTTTATAATGATGAACGATGAATGATGAACTATGAATGATGAACTATGAATGATGAACTATGAATGATGAACTATGAATGATGAACTATGAATGATGAACTATGAATGATGAACTATGAATGATGAACTATGAATGATGAACATTTTGCTACGCAAAATGTCATGTATTTATCATTCATCGTTCATCATTCATCATTAATTTCATCTTCGAGGTCTTTGCAGGTGCAATATTCACCAAACTGACAATGTTCGGGTTCGTAATCGCAAAATTCGATGCCGACCATGCCTAGTTTGGGTAAAAATAGCCTGACATCCAGCACACCGACAAATGTATCATAAGCCATTGTTGGTGGCAGTATATCTGGCATTGAAGGATAAGCATTATAGCTTTGCATCATTTTTTCAAAAGCTGTACATATCTCCATTTTCTGTTTATCGCTCAGGCGGTCGGCAGGTGGAAAAGCTGCTTTGTCCAGTCCACAATGGTCTGCGAAGCTAGGCTCCGTTTCACTATCGCTATTCAGGTATCTTTCCACTTCTTCAAAATGTTCTCTGATGTCCTCGACTTCTTCCCCTTCGTCCAGATGTTCTCCTAAATCAGCGGCCTGTTCTTCTTCTACCCTATGGGCATTCTGAATGTCTTCGATGAGTTGATTGACGTATTTTTGCATATCTTTATAAAGTTGTAATCACTGTAATCATCAGGAGAAATTACAAATTTTGGTGAAACGTGTAAATGTACTTAATAAAAATACGTTCTAATATCGAATATAGCTGAATTTTCATCGAAAATTTATGCACATTCGTTTATATTAACTTATTATCTTTGAAAATTACGACTTTAGCAGGGTAACAATTTTAAAATAAGATTGATATACTTACAAAGTCTAACAAACTTTCACACAATGAAAACCAACAAACTCATTTACTGGATCAGCACAGGATTGCTTTGTTTGCTGATGTTATTTTCCGCAGGCATGTACTTGTTTAACCATGATATGATTATTCAGGCTTTTACCAGTCTGGGCTTTCCGACTTATATCATTTATCCACTGGCGATTGCCAAAATACTGGCGGTCATTGCTATACTCAGTCGCAAATCAACTTTCCTGAAAGAGTGGGCTTATGCTGGAATTTTCTTTGATGTTATACTGGCTTTTTCTGCCCATATCATGGCAGGTGATGGGGCGTGGATGGCTGCGCTAGTGGGAATTGTACTTGTTGTTGTTTCCCGATTTTTTGATGGGCGGGCTTTCGGGAATAAAGCCTATTAAATTAAAACGTAACAATTTAGGTCGATGGTCAATAGTCCATGGTCGATGGTTGTCTTTTAGTATTCAGGTCGTTTCAGCATTTCATTTTGCTTTGCAAAATGCGTGCAAAACTTATAAAGCAGGAGTATTGTTGAATTGCAGCTATGGACTATGGACTATGGACTAAACTGTTACACTAAAAGAATATTAAACTATGTATTTACCCTTTTACAGTGTGCTCTTTAGTCTTGGTTTATTGTTTCTTGGATTTTCTATGTATCAATTTAATAAAACCAAGACTTTGTTGGCTACTGGTACAAAAACGGAAGCTACTGTTATTGAATTGACCAGAAAGAGAGATAGTGAAGGCGATATTAGCTATAGTCCTGTCTTCGAATACTATACGTCTCCAGAAAATAGTCGTATTTTTAATAGTCCTGCGAGTACTAGTACGCCAACTTATCAGGTAGGTGATCAGGCTCAACTGGTTTTTAATCCAGACGATTTTTCTGAGGTTAGAATTGTTTCCTATTGGGGCTTATATGTATGGACTATTGTTTTGGCTATATTGGCATCCATCTCCATTATTATCGGAGGAGGCTTTTTGTTGTATACTTTTTCTTGAGGAATAGCAAATTTATTCAGTATTAAGTAAAACAGGAATTAAATTAATTAAAATATCTGTACTATCTTTAAGTCAGTCAAAGTAGTATCTTTGGCTATAAGGAACTGCGAGAAAATCGAGAAAAATGAATGCAGAAAACAAAGTATATCGTCTCTGGAAGCCCGTTGAATTCATCAACAACTGGCGAGAGTGTGATACGTCGATACTTGACGATATATCTGCTTCATGGTTCAAAAGAAGAGCTACGTTGAAAGAAAATTCAGCAGAATATGCAGAATTTCTGAACAGACTAAAAAGAGAACATGCCATTGAAACTGGTGTAATAGAAAGACTTTACGACTTAGAAAAAGGAATTACAGAAACTTTTATAAAAGAAGGATTTGTAAAGTCCTATTTAAGTCATGGAGACACCGATATTCCTGATTCAGACTTAATGGCACATCTCAATGATCACTTAGATGCTGTTAATTTCATATTTGATGTGGTCAAAGAAAGCAGACCATTAACGACAGGTTTTATAAAGGAGTTGCACCACCTTGTCACGCGAAACCAGAAACATGCAGAAGGTAGAGATCAATTTGGAAATAAATTAAAAATAGAATTATTAAAAGGAACTTACAAAGTCCGGGAAAACAATCCTACCCGAGATGACGGCACAAGTATTTTATATTGTCCGCCTGAACATACTGCATCAGAAATGGATAATATGGTAAATATTTTCAACCAATTAGTTGAAGATAAGGTTCATCCTTTAATTATTTCAGCCTGGTTTCATCATGCTTTCACGACTATTCATCCATTTCAGGACGGCAATGGCAGAGTAGCAAGATTACTTGCCAGTCTGATTTTCATTAAATTTGGTTATTTTCCATTTACAGTCTTACGAGAAGAAGCAAAAGTAAAATACATTGAGGCATTAGAAACTGCCGATGAAGGTGAGTCTCAAAAATTAGTAACCTACTTTGGAGAAGTACAAAAAAGGAATATTCAAAAAGCACTCAACATTAAAGAAATTTCGAGTACTTCATTTGAGGAAGTTCAGGAAATATTTATAAAGAAAATTGAGAATTGGAAATTACAGAGACAGGAAGCCTATCAAAACTTACTAAAAAACAATAGATCAGAGGTCCTTGTATATTGTAATGATATTTTAAATGAATTTAAAGACACATTGACCGTCCAATTAAATGGAAATGCTGAACTTAGCATAGGAAGTTGTTCTTTTAATGACCAAAACAGACAACACCATTATTACAGGCAGATTGTAAGCTATGCTAAAAAACACAACTATTTTTTTAACAGAACTTTGCCTAAAGCATGGCTGACTTTCAGGATTAAATTATCCGAAAGAAAAAAATATCAGCTTGGTATATCCATTCATCACTACGGATATGATGATACAACTTTGGCAATTGGTTCTTTCCTTGAATTTAAATCAGGTAAAGAAGATGAAAGTCATGATACAACATTACCATTGGAAATAGCTCCTCATGTCATCTCAATTGATGATGATATTGAAGGAAAAAAGAAAAATATAAAAATTTATATCGAACATGCAATAACATTAGTCTTAGCACAAATTGCAAGTGAAATAAATTAAACCAGAACACCATTTTATAATAAAAAATCATTCAATATGTTACCATTTATCGGCGTTATAGGCGGCTTGGTATTACTCGCCTTTCTCGTTCTTTTATTTTTAGTTTCCCGCTATAAGCGGTGTCCATCCGACAGAATCCTGGTCGTGTATGGTAGAACCGGCGGCGGACGCTCTGCCAGATGTATCCACGGTGGCGCCGCTTTTGTGTGGCCCGTTATTCAGGATTACGCTTTTCTGGAGCTGACGCCTATTTCCATTGATGTGGATTTGCAAGGTGCTTTGAGTCGCCAGAATATCCGTGTGGATGTCCCTTCTCGCTTTACCGTTGGTATTTCGGATGAAGAAGGTGTGATGACCAATGCGGCTGATCGTTTGTTAGGTTTACAAATGGACAGCATCCGCGATTTGGCACATGATATTATTGTTGGTCAGATGCGTCTGGTTATTGCGATGATGGACATTGAGGAAATCAATGCGGATCGTGATAAGTTTTATAATAATGTAGCCTCTAATGTTGGTTTAGAGTTGAAAAAAATCGGTTTGAAACTGATTAACGTAAACGTTACCGACATTAAAGACGAATCCGGTTATATCCGTGCATTGGGTCAGGAAGCTGCTGCACAGGCAATCAACGAAGCGAAGAAAATCGTTGCAGAGAAAAACAGAGATGGTTCTATTGGACAAGCCCTTGCACAACGTGATCAGAACATTCAGGTCGCCGAAGCAGAATCACAGGCAATCAACGAATCCAAAAGAATTGTTGCGGAGAAAAACAGAGATGGTTCTATTGGGGAAGCCAATGCACAGCGTGATCAGCGTATCAAAGTAGCTGAAGCAGAATCACTTGCGGCAGTTGGTGAAGCCAAAGCCAATGCAGAAGCCATTGAAGGTAAGAATACGGCACAAATCGCCATTGCAAAATCGAATGCCCTGCGTCGTGAACAGGAAGCCGAAGCGCTCCGCCTCGCTACCGCTGCTGAGAAAATTCAGACGGCAAAAGCACTTGAAGAATCCTATCGTGCAGAGGAAGATGCAGAGAAAGCCCGTGCTGCTCGTGAGATGGCACGTCAGGAAGCCGATGCTATCGTAAATGCAGAAATCGCTAAACGGAAGCTGGAAATCGAAGCAGAAGCAGAAGCCGAACAGCGCAGACGTATTGCACGCGGGGAAGCCGATGCCATTTATTCCAAGAAGGAAGCAGAAGCTCGCGGTTTGTACGAACTCCTCAGCAAGCAGGCAGAAGGTTTTGAAAAGCTGGTCAATTCTGCTGGTAATAATTCCAGAGATGCGGTGTTGCTGATGATCGCTGATAAGTTGCCCGAGTTGGTAAAAACACAGGTCGAAGCCATCAAAAATATCAAGATCGACAAGGTCACGGTATGGGAAGGCGGCAATCAGAAGGAAGGTGACGGCAATTCTACGTCCAAGTTTATTTCCGGCTTATACAAATCTGTTCCTCCCATGAACGACTTGTTCAATATGGCAGGCATGGATTTACCACAGTACCTCGGCAATACAAAACCTCAAGAAGTGGAAGCTGTTGAGGTGAAGGAGGAGAAGAAGAAGGGCTAGGATTAATTGTAGGATTGTGAAATTGTGGTGACTTTTTTGCTTTGCAAAAATTTCTTCTTAAACACATTCTAAAACAATAAGATAATAAAGCACAGGCTGTATGGTCTGTGCTTTTTTTGTATTTTTGGGAAGAATTTGATAAAACATAATTATGCGCCTTACAAAATTGCATATTAAAAATTTCAGGGGAATTGAAGACTTAGAGGTTAATCTGATTGACCGTTTTACGGTAATTGTTGGAGAGAATGGAGCGGGTAAGACTTCTATATTGGATGCTGTGGCTAATTTGATTAGTGTTATCGGTGGAAGTTTTCAGATGCCTGTTGACAATCCTGATGGTGCAGAAGTTAAATTATTTAGAGCATTTCATAAAAATGATATTCGTGTAAAAATACACCCCGATTATAAGCGAAATATACTTCCATTGGAAATCAAAGCTCATGCAATCATTGAGGACAAAGCGGTAGAATGGACGAGAATGTATATAAAGCGTGGGGGAACTATACGAGACACCCAAAAAGGCGAAGCATTAATAGTTGGTCAAGAAACTATTGACAATAATCATATTATTCCAGGAGATATTCAGAAATTCAGCCAAAAATATTACGATAGTGGAGAAAATACTCAACTTCCTCTATTAGCATATTATGGTACAGGTCGATTATGGCTAAACGGAGAGAAAACGGAATATAAACAACGTGGTTATCGTATTGATGGCTATCATAATGCGCTAAATCCCAAGATTTCTAACAAAACCTTTCTAAGCTGGTACAAAACCTACGAAGATGAAATTCTAAAATTTAAAAAAGATGATAGCCTTCTTCGAGCTTTTAAAAAAGCTATCACTACCTGCGTAGAAGAATGGTCGGATATTGGCTTTAGTTTTCTTGATGATGACTTAAAGGGACTATTGACGCCTGAAAACGGTGAACCTTATTGGATGCTGTTTGGTATGTTGAGCGATGGCTATCGCAATTTGATTGGCATGGTAGCAGATATGGCGTATCGCTGCATCACGCTAAATCCACAACTTAAAGAAAATGCTATTATTGAAGCAGAAGGAGTCGTATTAATTGATGAAGTGGGCTTACATTTACATCCCAAATGGCAGAGAAAAGTGGTGGATGATTTGAAGCGTGCTTTTCCGAAAATTCAATTTATCGCTACGACTCATTCTCCTTTTGTTGTTCAAAGTTTGACATCTTCGGAGCTATTTAATTTGGATAGAATTAGTGATGTTAATCCAAGTGATTTAACTGTAGAAGAGGTAACCTTGAACTTAATGGGTGTGCCAAGTAAGTTTGGCGAGGAAAATGCTAAACAGGAGGAATTGAGCAAGGAATATCTGTTGAAAGTTAACGACTTACAAAAAAGCAATGGTAGTGCAGATGAAATATTAAAAGAACTTGAAAAAATGGAATACGAAATATCTAATCCGGCGGTACGCGCTTTCCTTAAAATGAAAAAACTCCAATACACCAAATAACATGAGACCCATTAATAAAGGTGATATTCCCTCCAATGAAGATGGTAGCCCAAAGTCTTTTAGCAATCACAGAAGTTGGCGCAAAGACTTGGTTGACCGCATTGGCAATTATTGTTGTTATTGTGGAATGGAACTCAAGAACAGTCCACAGGTGGAACACGTTATTGCTCAAAATATCGATTCCACATTGAGTTTAGATTGGTACAATTTACTACTGGCTTGCGGGGCTTGTAATCGAGCAAAATCGGATAATTCATGTCCGCCGCACACCCATTACCTACCCGACACTCACAATACGTATTTGGCTTTTGATTTATATCTAACAATCAACCCAAGACAAAGTGGAGAGGAAGCGGCATTTATCATAACTAACTCAAATCTTACTGCAAATCAAGCCGCCAAAGCCAATAATACTATTAAACTCTGTCGTTTACATGAAGATACTACCTATGACCCTGATAAAGTGACCGATTTGCGTTGGCGATTCCGTTTTCAGGCTTTTCAAAATGCTGAATTGTGGCGAAAGAATTGGAATGACTGGGGTAATTCAAAAGCGGATAAATTTATTCCATTATTAATGACTGCGGCACTACCAACGGGTTTTTTCTCTGTTTGGTTTCGTGTATTTGAAGATGTACCTACCGTCAAAAAAGCTCTAATTGAAGGCTTTATCGGTACTGCTTTGAATTGCTTCGATGAAAATAACAACTACGACCCCATCTGGCGAAATCCACCAAATGACATATAACAATTAAGACTATTACTCGCTTAAAGTACCCATATCTGAAAAAGAAAGAAGCCCTACCGCCTCACAAATAGATATTTTAAAGCACAACCCGCAAGGCTTGTGCTTTTTTATTCAAAAATCTCCCCAACAAAAACAATCGATTACCGTTACAATTTAAAGCAAGCAAGTCTCAATAAAAATAATAAAAACTTATATTAACATAATTACAAAGCAACAAATATTGCTATATCTTCGTAATACATTACATTTCGCCCCTAAACAAAAACCATAATTATGCATAGACAACTACAAAAAAAACTCCAAATAACAAATTCATCAAAATCAATACACCGTATTCTGACTTTATGCTTTTTGTGCATATCGCTGCTGCTGACTTCATTTAGCATGCAGGCACAACAACACTCTATCGCCAGAGAATGGAATGAATTATTGCTCGAATCTATCAGAAATGATTTTGCACGTCCGACCGTTCATGCGCGGAATTTATTTCATTCTTCTATCGCCATGTACGATATGTGGGCAGTCTATGACGCCACGTCTTCACCTTACTTTTTGGGGCAGACTGTTGATGGCTATACCTGTGCATTTACGGGCATTCCTATTCCGGCTGATATAGAGCTGACAAGGGAGGAAGCTATGAGTTTTGCGGTGTATCGACTGCTAAGACATCGTTTTCAAAACACCAGTGCTGTGGTGTCCAATGTATTTCCACAATACAACAGCCTGATGACCAGTAAAGGCTATGATGTGAATAATACTTCTGTAGATTATAGTACAGGTGACGCAGCCGCATTGGGCAATTATATCGCGCAAGAACTCATTGCTTTTGGCTTGCAAGATGGCAGCAATGAGCAGGGCAGTTATAATAATTTGGTGTATAATCCAAGCAATGATCCACTCGTCATACAGCTTTCTGGCAATCCCGATCTTGGTGATTTCAATAGCTGGCAACCACTGACCCTTAACGTATTTATTGACCAAAGTGGCAATGTTATTCCTTATAATACGCCTCCATTTCTCAGCCCCGAATGGGGACAGGTCAGCCCCTTTTCTCTTTCGGCTACTGATCTTACTATTCACCCGCAAGGGGCCTATGATTATTATGTTTATCACGATCCGGGCCTACCACCAGCAATGGACACCACTTCCGTTCTAGCTTCTGAGGAATACAAATGGAATTTTTCACTGGTCACGATGTGGTCTTCTCACCTAGACACAGCCGATCAGGTGGAGTGGGATATTTCTCCAGCTTCTATTGGTAATATTCAAACTTATCCAACTGATTTTGCAGGCATGCAGGCATTTTATGATGATGTAAATGGCGGCGATGCCAGCATTGGACACAGCCTCAATCCTGCAACCGGAATGCCTTATGCTCCACAGATGGTTCGTCGGGCAGATTATGGTCGGGTACTCGCTGAGTTTTGGGCAGATGGTCCAGAGTCGGAAACTCCACCAGGACATTGGTACACAATTTTGAACTATGTTAGTGATTATCCTGGTTTTGAAAAGCGTTTTGAAGGTACGAACAGTATATTGGGTGCTTTGGAATGGGACGTTAAATCTTATTTTATACTCGGTGGTGCCATGCATGATTCGGCAATTACTGCCTGGGGCTGCAAGGGCTGGTATGACTACATCCGTCCGGTATCCGCGCTGCGTGGGATGGCGGAATATGGGCAATGTACCGATGTCATGTTGCCTTCTTATCATCCGGCAGGACTACCGCTTACACCTGGCTTTATAGAGCTGGTAGAAATCGGAGATCCTTTAGCAGGAGCAAGTAATGAGCATGTCGGAAAAATAAAATTTTATGCTTGGCGTGGGCCAGATTATATCAGCAATGTCTTAATAGATGAAGCAGGCGTGGACTGGATACTCGCAGAAGACTGGTGGCCTTATCAGCGTCCGACTTTTGTTACGCCCAATTTTGCCGGCTATGTATCCGGTCATTCTACTTTTTCCAGGGCTGCTGCTGAAGTGATGACTGCCCTAACCGGCGATGCTTTTTTTCCGGGTGGCATGGGAGAATTTAGCGCGACACAAAATCAGTTTCTGGTTTTTGAAGAAGGCCCAAGCGAGGACATCACGCTACAATGGGCAACTTACCGCGATGCTTCCGACCAATGCAGCTTGTCTCGCATCTGGGGCGGCATCCACCCGCCTGCCGATGACATTCCAGGTAGATTGATGGGTTTAGAAATTGGGCAAGATGCTTTTGCTTTCGCAAAACAATATATAACAGGCGATATTTGTGTCGATCATCGAATGGTATCGGAAGCCCCCATCATTCCAGGAGATTGTCGGGCAGACAATTCCATTTTATCGGATGGCAGTGTAGCGCCTAGTACAAATATCAGTTTCAAAGCTGGTCAGTTAATACACCTAGATATCGGTTTTCAGGTAGGTGCTGCGGGTGAGTTTTCGGCGGAGATTGAGGATTGTCAGTGAGTTGGTGATTCGTAACTGGAGATTGGCAACTTCGTTGATCTGAATCAAAAAAAATTAGCCACGAATGCACGAATAAATTCTATTTGTGTATTCGTGGCTAAATTTTATTTCAATCATAAGTAACAGTATCACCGTTTTGCAATTGCTGAATAGATTCTTCTAATCTCTTTCGATTGGCACTTGTAGATAAAAGATACTCCGTTTCTTTCTGTGCATTAGATTTACCAACTAAAAAATAAAAATAGCGTTTCATTTTTGCGAGGAGTGAAGATATGGTAGTTGCTTTCATAATTGCTAAGACAATAAATATCCAAATTCCTGTAGTCGTTTTTTGAATTTAGGCAGATTGGCTCTGGTGACAATGACGTGATACCCTTCTGCTTTTAAGCATAATTTCTGTAAGGTCGCGTCTTTGGCGATAAGCCGCAATAATTCTTTATTTTCCTGTGGAATTTGAAAAATAGTGAGGTTGCTGACTTTTTTTAGCGGGTCAATTTTCTGGCGGAGTTCCTTGAAAAAGTTTTCCCAGTTGGCAGGCACTTCTACTTTTACAGACTGTTTGAACAGGTTGATTTTGTTTTCCAACTCCCTTTTATCTTTTATACTTTTCAGAAAAAAAGCATAGTCTGTACGAAATCGATTGGGGCTGACCCGCTCGGTATAAGGTTCTAAAATAATGGGAGCGGTGGTATCTTTTTCATCAATGGTAATCGTGAGCGAATCATCCGACAGGGTAATGGTGGATTTCATGATGGCATCTGGCATGTCATAAGTCTCCTGCTTTGCCATTGCGAAAGCCCCCAATGTGTTGAGGCGGATATACTTCAATCCGTCGTAGGGCGACTCAGCAGTTTTGCCTAGTTCTGTGATATCGGGTGTGTCATAAGCTATATCCAATAATCCATAGGCAGCAAAAAGGAAACAAGTGCCTTTGATGAAAGGAAGTAATACTGATCTATAATATCTGGTTTTATCAATATACGCTTTATCGTCATAGGTAAATCTTTCTCCTTCGACTTTATAAGTATAGTATAATCTGTCTCTTGCCGTTGATTCTTTTATGGGGTTGATGTCATAAAAATTGTATCTGATATAATTTTCAAGATTCGTCAGACTTATCCATTTGTCTGGAACCAAATGCGTCAAAATAGTATAAAAAATGGGCTCAATGCTTCTTTCATAATAGGGATCTATATGCCCTGCGCCTTTGAAATAAGCAAGAATTCCATGGATACTACTAAAGTGAGTCCGATAATTATGTTGTATCAACTTACTCAACAAATCAGGTATCTCTGTAGTGTTTGGGTGCTTTAATTTTGTTGTAATCAACCCCGCCAACAATCCTGTCCGAAGGTTCTGAAGCAGTTTATCTGTTTGTTCGGGATAAAACTCTTTCAGCTTGAGTTTCTTCCTCATCTTAGCCAACGTACTTGCCTGTGGTTTGCCCTTATTTGTTGTTTTAATTTGTTCTTGCCTTTCGTAAGCTATAATTCTGGGCAATTCAAGCAAAATATGCTCTTCGCCAAGATAAGTGTAGGCCGTTTTTTCGGGTTGAGGTACAAAATTAAAAACGGCATCTTTGGGTTTGTCGTAAAAACGGCACAAGAGCTTGCATAAATCCTTTGTAAAATAAAGCGTATAGTCTGGTTTATCATTATAATAATAATATCTCCCTCCTTTATTTGGGAAAAAACTATACTCCGCTTTTAATGAATAATCTCTCCGATTGTATCCCGAACTGTATTCTTTACTTTTTTCATCATAGATAATAATTCCAAACTGCCGTTCAATATCTGCATTAGATAATTGTGCAAACCAAACCAGTTCATCCAATATGAGCCGGATATTTTTGGGCAGGAAAGCCCGAAAAGCATTCAGCAGTTTTTTACTGGAAAAGGGAATCGCAAGGAACAGCATCATGTTTGCCTTGGTCATGCCTTTATTAGCCGTAGCTAAATCCAATTGTGACTGATACACGGCCTCTTTGTCGCATAAATCCATATTTTCATGTATGAATTTTTGCACATAATTTTTAATGGCTTCTGCTGACGCTTTCGAGTAATTATCAGCCAATTCAACAGCAATGCGTTTTTGTAAATCTCTATCAATCATATTAGCTCAAAATAAAATCAATATCTTCTGTAGTCATAGACTTTAGTGAAGCTCCGTCTGCCGAGATGACATTATCAAACAACTCTTTTTTGAGTTGTTGCAGTTTCATAATTTTTTCTTCGATTGATCCTTCCGTAATCATTTTGTAGGCCAGCACTTTATTGACTTGCCCGATGCGGTGCGCACGGTCTATTGCCTGATTTTCGGCAGCGACATTCCACCAGGGATCAAAAATAAAAATGGTGTCTGCTGCGGTGAGATTCAGTCCGGTGCCACCTGTTTTGAGGGTCATCAGGAATACGCGGCAGTTGGGATCATTCTGAAAACGCTCGACGAGGCTTTGCCGGTCGCGGGTTGCTCCGGTCATGCTGACAAAGTCAATGCCCATTTTGTCCAACTGCTCTCCAATCAACTCAATAGCTGCCAGGAAATTGACAAAAATCAGGGCTTTGTGTCCATTTGCCATCGAGTCCATCAGTTGTTCTTCCAGCAATTCCCGTTTAGGAGAAATGATTTTTCCATCGCTGAACTGCTCTGGTGTGGAGGCTATTTGTCGCAACTCACTCAAAGCCTGAAATATAAAAAATCGCGACTGTTGTAAGCCTCTTGATACAATAGATGATTCAATGGCCGCTTTGTAAAAAGAGCGTCTTTCTTCGTATAATTTTTTCTGCGCCGGCGACATTTCTACGAATAATGTCTGTTCAATTTTGTCGGGCAGGTCAGCTAATACATCTTTTTTCAGTCGGCGTAAAATGAAGGGATATATTTTTTTACGTAATTGCAGAATAGCTGCTTTGTCATTATTTTTCTGAATGGGTGCCAGGTAATTTTCATTAAATTTCTGGAGTGTTCCGAACATGGCGGGATTCAAAAACCGAAACAGGGAGTATAATTCTCCCAGATTATTTTCTATTGGTGTACCACTCAATGCCAGTCGGTGCGTGGCTTGTAGCAGCATTGCTGCTTTAGTCGTTTGTGCCTGAATATTCTTGATGTTTTGCGATTCATCAAGGATAACATAATGAAATTTGACTTCCTTAAAAGTTTTAATTTCAATGCGCATCATCGCATAAGTGGTGAAAATCAGGTTGGTTTTTTTGGCGGCTTTAATGTCTCGTGTATTCGCATAAAAAGTATAGGTCGATAACTGCGGTGCAAATTTTTCAACTTCTTTATTCCAGTTGAATATAAGACTTTTGGGCATGACAATGAGGGTTGGTTTTTTTTCTGCCGGATAATCGGAAGCCAGTATCGCTATAGCCTGTAGCGTTTTACCCAATCCCATATCATCCGCAAGACAGCCGCCCAGTTTATTATCATGCAGGTATTTCAGCCACTTGAAGCCATCTTTTTGATAGGGTCGCAGCTTTGCGTTGAGCTTGGGCAGGCGGTAGCGTTTTTTACCAATCGTATTAAAGCCTTCAAAAACAGCTCTGGATTTTTCAAAGGTTTTGGAGACTACTTTATCCTCTATCAGCTCGTCAACAAGGGGTAAATCGAAAAAACTGACCTGCGCTTTTTTTCCTTTTTGTTTAAAAATACGTTCTAGTTTTTTCAGGTAGGCTTCGTTCACGAGGGCATGTGCGCCATTACTGAGGCGTACATAATTGTTCTTTTTAAATTGCTGAATAGCATCAAACAGGTTAATTTTTTCGCCTTCAAAATCCAGTTCTACATCGCCTTCCAGAAAGTCTATACCTGATTTCAGATTCAGGTTCAATGTAGGCGGTACAGCAGATATTTTATAGGATTTCAGTTTATCCGAACCAAATACATCATATTGTAACAGCAACTGTGGCAGCTCATTATAAATAAATTTTCCAGCTACTTCTTTTGGAATGATGAATAAATCATCTTCCAGCACCACTTCCACCCGTTCTGCCTTTTTCTTTCGCGGACTATGTCTTTTCAGCAGTTTCCCAATGTCTCTAATAACTTCTTCAATGGTTTCCTGCTCTACATATTTGATGACAATTTCGCGCTCTAATTCATTAATCTCCGCATAGCGGTACAAGTCAAAACGCTCCAACACACTGATGTCCATATTGGGCAATGCCTGCCCTACCCGCATAAAAAGGGCATCATCGGTATCTACTTTTTCAAAAATAAGTGCAGGTTTGGCATATACTTTTTCTGTTGCCTGCCGCACTTTGAAGTCCTGATACACCAGTTCCACATTGTCCAGGTAAGAAAATAACAAAGACAGGTAAACAGGTAGGTCTTCTTCCTTGATTTCAGTATTAAAAAAAGATAAGCTCTGAAATCCGCTGCTCAAAGGCTGAATTTCTATCACTTCATGGCCAACCAGCACTGTATTTTCATTCAGAAATTGTAAGTTTTCGTATTGTTTTCGGGCGAGTATAAGTTCTGTTTTCCCTTGCCAAAGCGGTATTTGGGCAGCCAATTTTTCTTCTCGAATCACTTTTTCGAGCGTGATGCGAACATGCCCGATACCTTCAAGAAAATTCAATTTTTGCTGCTGTTCATTGACTACATTATCTACCCTTCGCAGTTGGTCTATCAGGTATTCGTGTTCGGTGAGGTAGAGTTGCCCGCTTGGTTTTTCCCAATCAATAACAAAGCTATTTTTGTCCTGAATTTGCTCAACAGAGCGCAACAGATTTCGTACCGCTCCACTGTAGCCCAGATAATTCGCTTCGATAGGTTTTCCTTTATCATCGACTACAGTAAGGAAAGCCCCATCATCATCTATACTGATTTGGAAAAATATTTTAGGATGTGTTCGGGCCTTGCCGTCGAAGGTTTTTTTGCGCCGGAAATGCTCAAATATGCCGTTGGTTTCCATAGTGTGAAATTAGGAAATATGAGGGAGGGTTTTATAAAATTTCTTCTTCGAGTAATAATTTATTTTCCAAATTAAGAGCTTCATCAGCAGCATTTTTTACGTTTACTAAACTTTTGAAAGTTTAGTAAACGTAAAAAATACAAATCAACTACCCCACCAAACTTCTGCCTGGATAAACAGCCGTCTCGCCAAGCTCCGCTTCAATACGCAGCAACTGATTATACTTTGCGATACGATCAGAACGAGAAGCCGAGCCAGTTTTGATTTGTCCCGTATTGAGTGCGACAGCTAAGTCGGCAATCGTTGTGTCTTCTGTTTCTCCAGAGCGGTGGCTCATCACGGAAGTATAACCGTGCCGAGTCGCCAGTGCAACCGCTTCTATGGTTTCTGTGAGTGTGCCTATTTGATTGACTTTGATGAGAATAGAGTTGGCCACGTCTTCATCTATTCCGCGTTGCAGGCGTTCTGTATTCGTGACAAAAAGATCGTCACCTACGAGTTGTACTTTGCCTCCGATTGATTTTGTCAATGCTGACCAGCCTTCCCAGTCGTCTTCGTCTAGTCCATCTTCGATAGAAAGGATTGGATATTTCTTAACCCAGTCTGCCCAATAACTAACCATTTCTGATGGCGTCAGCTTATCGCCTGTCGACTGGTGAAAGTGATAGACATTTTCTTCCTTATTATAAAATTCAGAAGCGGCTGCATCCATCGTAATATAGACTTCTTCTCCTGGTTTGTAGCCTGCTTTTTCGATGGCTTCCAGTACAATTTCAATGCCTTCTACATTGGATTTCAAATTTGGCGCAAAGCCTCCTTCATCTCCTACATTAGTCGATAAGCCTTTTTTCTGCAGTACTTTTTTCAGATTATGGAATATCTCCACACCCATGCGCAAACCTTCTGAAAAAGTATCTGCACCAACTGGCATAACCATAAATTCCTGAAAATCTATACTGTTATCAGCATGGCTACCGCCGTTGAGAATATTCATCATCGGTACAGGCAGGACGTGTGCATTGACGCCGCCGAGGTAGCGATACAAAGGCTGACCACATTCCTGCGCGGCCGCTTTGGAGGCTGCAAGTGAAACGCCTAACATGGCATTTGCGCCAAGCTTACTTTTATTTGGAGTGCCATCTAACTCCTTCATGATGTGGTCGATATACACCTGCTCAAACACACTGACGCCCAGCAGGTTTTCCATAATGACTTCTTCTACATTCATGCAGGCTTTGGTGACACCTTTGCCCATGTAGCGATTTTTATCATTATCGCGTAGCTCTACAGCTTCGTATTTTCCAGTGGAAGCCCCCGAAGGTACAGCTGCCCGGCCAACAGTTCCTATTTCTGTAACGACGTCCACTTCGATGGTGGGATTGCCTCTTGAGTCTAAGATTTCTCTGGCGATGATGTCAATAATTGCACTCATAATGAAGATTTTGATTGCGTATAGAATTGGGTTCTATACACATTTTTCGGCGACTGAAGTCGCCGATACGATTAGTGAATTCGAGCAAGTTCCCAGACCTGCTCTAAATATTTTCTGATACCAGGTTTATTAAATGATGCATTGTTTTCCGTAGGAATCAAGTGTGGCGGCAAGTCTAGTGTTTCCAAAACCTCTCCCTGCCGTTCTATATGATTTCCAGTGAAAGCGGCTATTGCTACATGCTTATTTTCCGAATCGTGGGGATGAATAATCAGTTGGAGAAAACGGGTTTCTTTTGCTCCATTTTCTACTAGTAAGACTAAAAGAGTTTTGAGGCTGTTCTTATCCAAAGTATAAGCATGCTGTGCAGCAAAATTACTAAGATGTGCAGCAGCAGCTCCTAATTGCTTTTTTTCTACTGGATACATGAGGGATACTTTCAGATTCTGCTCCGCATCTCTTAGTCCAGTAATCAATTCATTCAGCACATCTGTGCAATAATTGGACACCCAGACCTGATGGTTTTGCGGGATTGGAAAGTCCTCCGACTCAGGTCTGTTTTTTTTTATCAGATTCACAAATTCATCAAACAGATACCGTGAATCGTGTGGTCCGGGAGCAGCTTCGGGATGATATTGTACCGAAAAAGCTTGTCCGTTTTTGGTGCGAATGCCTTCAATCGTCTCGTCGTTGAGGTTCTTATGGGTAATTTCCAGTTTATCTTTATTGTCCTCAATGGCTTTAGGGCTTACGCCAAATCCGTGATTCTGGCTCGTGATTTCGCACTGCCCTGTTATCAAATTTTTGACTGGATGATTGATGCCCCGATGCCCGTTGTGCATTTTATAGGTTGGAATATCCATTGCCAAAGCCAGCAATTGATGTCCCAGACAAATACCAAATAATGGTTTATTTTCTTTTAAAATCTGCTTAACCGTTTCTACTGCATAGTCCATTGCAGCGGGATCACCAGGTCCATTGGACAGAAAATAGCCATCAGGATTCCAGTCTTTTAGTGTTTCAAAATCTGTTTTTGCCGGAAAGACCCGAATATAGCAATCTCGCTCCGTGAAGCAACGCAGGATATTTTGCTTTGTCCCAAAATCCAATACTGCTACGCGGTAGCTTGCGTGTGGATCACCGAGACTATAGGCAGATGCAGTCGTCACTTTGCTCGCTAGTTCCAAGCCTTCCATTGGCGGCACTTCTGCCAGTTGTTTTTTGAGTGCTTCAATATTCGTCGTTTCAGAAGACACAATGGCATTCATCGCACCTTTATCTCGAATATACCGGACCAATTCTCGTGTATCCACATCGGAAATTGCGACCAGGTTCTCACGTTCAAAATAATCCTGAATAGAGTGGTCAGCCATCTGTCGGGAATATTCGTTGGTGAAGTTTTTACAGACTAATCCGGCTATCTTGATGTTATCCGATTCTGTATCCGCCTGCTTCGTTCCGTAGTTACCAATGTGTGCATTAGTTGTAACTAGCATTTGTCCATAATAAGATGGATCAGTAAAAATTTCCTGATAGCCAGTCATTCCAGTATTGAAGCAAATTTCTCCGGTGGTGGTGCCAATTTTGCCCGCAGATTTGCCATAAAAAACAGCTCCGTCTTCCAATAATAATACTGCTGGTACTTGCTTGATGTTGCTCATGGTGGTATGTTTCGCGCGAAGTTACGTCATTTAAGAATAGCCTAAAACAATCGGGTAGGAGAAAAGAGCGATATTATTAAGTATCGGTCTTTTCGTCCTCCCACACCACCAAGCGTACTCTCGTACTTGGCGGTTTTTCTAAGTGTGTAACGTTGCATAGACTTCTGATAGGTTGAATAAACCCTGTTC
>CALFBH010000110.1 GCA_937951615.1 uncultured Saprospiraceae bacterium
CTGAACTAGCTTCGTAGATGCTAAACGTTTGTAGAAAATAGTCGACCAACAGCATTTTAGCTGCGTAGCTGCGACATGTTTTTCGCCATATTAGCCCGTGTTAAAATAGATCATTTTGGTGTGTTTGCCCTAGCTTAGAATAGTTGAATTCCAGCAGTTTGCGAAAAATTCTGCCGCCTCTTTTTTTGCCCTTGATGCAACCAATCCTATCATATATACATCTTCCAGATAATAACCAAAATTATACTTCATTTTTATTGCCACATTTCTTTCTATTCTATATAAAAGAAATTATCGGCAAAATCGATTACAATTTTATACGAAAAGATAACAGAGACAGCCCGTGGCTGTACTTACCTTGTTTTATCAAATTCATTTTAATCACTTTATTAATGTTTCACTATGAAATCATCTGTCTATTCAAATTTTAGAGCAATTTCCAGCTTCATTTTCCTGCAACTCCTCTGTGTTGCAGCATTATTTGGACGTGCAGACCGCGTACCTTATCACGTAGAAGCTCCTTTAATTCAACACCTATCTTCCATCAATCAGGAATGGGACAAACAACAAGACATTCCAGCTTCCTTGCTCACTTTATCCATGAAATTCAATAGCGATAATGAACGGATACAACTTCACTTGCAATTGGTCAATGACATCCTGAAAAAGCGTTCCTGCTATGTTTTGAGCCTACAGCAGTTTGTAAATAGAAAGAAAAACCTCGAATCCTTAATGACTTACTGGGAAACAGGTCAATTTCCTGTGAATACTCGCCACACGCATCGGCAACCTTATTTTATTGATGATTTTGGAACAGCCTGCGCCGTCGGACATTTGTTGCTGACCAGCGGACAAGAAGCACTTGCACATCAAATTTCCAAAGTTCAAAACTATGCTTATGTACATGAATTGAACTATCCTGAGTTAAGTCAATGGGCTGTGAAAAATGGATTTACAAAAGATGAGTTGGCTTGGATTCAACCAGTTTATCCCGGGCATGTTTGCTATTTCACAGACCAAATACCTGACTCTACCTCAACATTGGAATTTGATGCCGCAAATACTCCAATTGACCAACAGGAAATAAGAACGATCATGACCATGCCCGATGCAAGTATGGCACTGATGGGAGGAAATATTTTGATCACTGACGGTGGAACGGGTGTACAATCTGCCGGTATTTTCGGGCAGACCAACACTGGAGAACATGTTAGTTTTGGCAATGCTATTCAAGGTACAGTTTACGATATTGAATACCATAATGGACAGATCTATGCTGCTGGTGATTTTGTATTGGCAGGCACTAATTTCTATAACCTTGCTTATTGGGATGGCACAAACTGGATAGGTATTCAGACGGGTAATATGAATGGCATCATTCGGGATATAGTGAGCTATGAATGTCAATTATACGCAGGCGGTGATTTTACTATGCTAAATGGTACTGGTGTTGCTAATTTCGCAGTTTGGAATGGTATAAATTGGGCAACTGTTCCGCAAAATTGTTCTGGACAAAGTACCATGCTTGCGCTCGAATTTAATGGACCTATCAATACTTTTGAAATATTTAATGGCAAACTGGCCATTGGCGGTGATTTTACAAGTGTTTTGACAAACGCACTCCAGGTGGTGGAAGGGCTCGTTTTTTGGGATAATCTAAACATAGAATTTTTGCCTTTAAACGGTCAACTCACCTCTGTCAATAATCTAGAATCCTATGCCAGTGCTTTAATTGTTGGTGGAGACAGCCTGTATGCTTATCGCTGGAACAAATGGTATCATCCTGGCGATTCTATTGAGCAACATGACCCCGCTTTATCTTATCTATTTCAATTTGACATGTACACCTACCAACTAAATGACTACTATACATGGGAATTACCATTCATCGGACAGACAAACGATATTTTTTATGATCCACTAAGTAATCCACCTGACATTCAGGATATGAACCATCTCATCATTAGCACCAATAATGAAGCTTTTGGAATAAATTCATACCGAGGTCAGCCTTTCTCTCTTTTCCCTAATATCTATGGAACGACTTATCACATCATAGCAAATGGACCAATTCTCGCTCTAGGTCAATTACCAAGAAAAACATTATTTGGCGGTAATTTTACGACCATAACAATAGATAACGACGTTCCTATAAACTATGATAATTGTATTGATAATTTTAATGTAAATAAAGCATTTGAACTGGTCAGGTATTTTTGGACTACTTTGCCTATAGAGTTATCTGACTTTACGGTAAAAGCGACCAAGCAACAAACGGCCCTACTGGAATGGACTAGTTTGACGGAAGAAAACAGTGCACAGTATATCATAGAACGCCGGACGGATGATGATACAGACTTCGCGCGCGTCGGGCAAATTGCCGCAGCAGGTACTTCTACTTCCCGACTAGATTATAGTTTTGAAGATGATATTTCCCAATTGAGTGGTCATGTTTATTATCGACTGAAAATGGTGGATCAGGATGAAAATTTTGAGTATTCTGACATTCGCTCACTCAAATTAAATCCTATTCCTTCTGAGCTTTTTATCGCTCCCAATCCAGCAGATAGAACAATAGAATTGAGTATGGACATGCCAATGAATGGCGGAAATGTCACCGTAACAATTTACAACCTGCAAGGGCAGCCATTGAAAAGCCAACAATACAAAACCAATGAAGATTTTTTCAGAAAACAGATAGATGTCAGTCAGCTAGAGAATGGACTTTATCTGGTAGAAGTGGTGTCGCCCAATGAGCGGAAAACGAAAAAGATAGAGATTATAAGATGACCCGTTTAGAACGATGACCAATAAATCAGTGGTCGATGGTCGATGGTCGATGGTCTATAGTCAATAGTCGATGGCTGCCGTCCAATAATGCGCTATTTTTTCAGTTTTCACGCATTTTGCAAAGCAAAATATGAGCTAGAATAATGATTCGGGGAATCATTATTCTAGTGCCTTCGGCACTAAATAAATCAGTACATTTTGAATATCGAATATCGAAATATTAATACGTTAAATTGCTAAAACGGAGAGGCTTTTTTAGCAGGATGTAAAAATTAAATAACTGATTTACAACCTATTTTACTTTAAAATTAATTATACATACTTCGTTATTCGATATTCCTTGTTCGATATTCGATATTCCACTTTTTTCTGATAAATTGCGGGGCTAATATGTCTTAAAACTTAGTGCCTTTGGCACTAGTGAACCGCTTGCGGACGGGCTGGTAGCTTTAAAACCAAAATACAGCTATCGACTATGGACTGCGGACTATCGACCTAAACAACAAAACTATACGCCCAATAAATCAACAGCCCCTGAGCTGGAAGTCGTAAAAGGGTAGGCAATACATGCTTACCCTTTCTTTTTGCCTTTTGGAAATGATATACATTTGCAGGAAACACAGCGACCAGCAAAACAATAATCCCCCAGGCAGCATAAGAACGAGTAGCTGAAAAAATCAGTCCAAGCGCCAATAAAATTTCCGCAACTCCTACAATAATATTCACCGTTTTGGGATAAGGCACCCATTTTGGCGTAATACGCAAAAAGAATTTCGGTTGGCGAAAATGGCTAAATCCAGCAAAACCATAAAAGGCTGCCATGAGCACAAGAGAAATGAGTTGGATCGTTGTCATATTGCAAGTTTACAAATTTTATAAGAAGCAAACGAATTTTGAAGATGCTCTTAAATTTAATCCCTAAATTGCAGGACTTTGTCAGTCAAACATAACTGTTTGTGTCCATAGTCCATGGTCGATAGTCAATGGCTGAAACTGAACAATACACTCATTTTGCAAAGCAAAATAGGCATCGAAATACCTGAACACTAAAAAAACAGCTATCGACCATGGACTATGGACCATCGACTCAAACAAGCACATGAACGAATCCGAAACATACTTCGACGTACTCATCATAGGCGCAGGACTCTCCGGCATTGGTGTAGCACATCATTTACAAAGCAAGTGCCCCAATAAATCCTATGCCATATTAGAAGCGAGAGACCGCATCGGCGGCACTTGGGATTTATTCAAATATCCCGGCATCCGCTCCGATAGTGATATGTACACACTCGGCTATTCTTTCAAACCCTGGATTGGAGACAAAGCCATTGCAGATGGACCTTCTATTCTAGAATACATTAAAGAAACCGCAAGCGAATCGGGTATCGAGCAGCATATTCGCTTTCAACAAAAAGTAAAAAGTGCGAGCTGGAGCAGCGAAAAAGCTCAATGGACATTGAGTACCAACACCACACAATACGCCTGCAACTTCCTCATCAATTGCACTGGATATTACGATTATAAGGAAGGTTATACGCCCGACTTTGAGGGTACGGAAACCTTTAAAGGTAAAATCATTCATCCGCAAAAATGGGACACAACGCTCAATTATGAAAATAAAAAAGTCGTCGTCATCGGCAGTGGCGCGACAGCCGTCACGCTTGTCCCCGAACTAGCAAAAAAAGCAGCTAAAGTCACCATGTTGCAAAGGTCGCCGACCTACATCATCGCAGCCCCAGAAAAAGATAAAATAGCCAATGGACTACGAAAAATACTGCCCGCTAAAATGGCTTATTTTCTTGCCCGGTGGAAAAATATAAGTGTCCAGTTGATGTTCTATAATGCCTGCATAAAATGGCCCGCTTTCTGGAAAAAACTGCTGGTCAAAGGCGTCAAAAAAGAACTGGGAGATACACTAGATGTAGATAAACATTTCAAGCCCAAATATAATCCCTGGACACAGCGCGTCTGCCTCGTGCCGGATGGTGATTTGTTTAAAATACTCAAAACAGATAAAGCAGAAGTCGTGACCGATCATATCGAGCGATTTACAGAAAAAGGCATACAGTTAAAATCAGGCGACGAACTGGAAGCCGACATCATCGTCACTGCCACAGGGTTAAAAATCCTCATCATGGGCGGCATTAAAGTGGAAATAGACGGCAAAAAAATCAGTGCGTCCGATTTGATCTGCTATCGCGGCATGATGTTCAGCGATGTGCCCAATGCCGTCGTAGTCGTCGGCTACACCAATGCTTCCTGGACACTAAAATGCGACCTCACCGCCGAATATATATGCCGACTACTCCACAAAATGGACAAAACCAAGACCAAAAAATGCTACCCAAAACTAACGGAAGATATGGAACTGGAACCACTGATGGATTTCCAGTCGGGCTACGTGCTGCGGGCTTTGAATGCCATTCCCCGACAAGGGACAAAACGCCCATGGAAGTTGTTTCAGAATTATTTGTTGGATCTGTTTAATTTTCGATATAGCTCTTTGGATGATGATGTTTTGCGGTTTGAGTGAGGTTTTTTTACTACTTGTTATTTGTTTTTTCTAGTTCTGTTATTTTTTCTAGGAGTCAGGGGGTATCTAGCATCAATACGACAAATTGAATGTAGCTAATCAAAAGAAAGGTCACCTCTAAACCTTCCTATTAGTAATCAACCGCTATTCAATCAAAATAAATCCTGCCCAATCTTCAGCTTCCATACCTTCCTCCCGAAGTTGTGTTTTAGCATTACGTAAAGCAGTAGCAACGTCCTGTTTCTTTTCTAATAGGTTTTGATAAAACAAAACCATTAAATCTTTAGTCGCTGCATCGTCTACATTCCATAAACTTGCGACGACATTCTTTGCCCCAGCGATTTTGAAGGCGCGTTGTAAACCAAATACACCTTCAGTATTGTGAATATCACCAAGCCCAGTGCTGCAAGCAGAAAGAACAACTAAATTAGTATTTTGTAAGTCTAAACCAGTAACTTCAAGGGCAGTAAGAATGCCGTCTTCTTTTGTGCCTATTATAGAGTCAACTCGCACCCAATGATGGTTCGCGCCATAGAGCATTAGGGCTGAGCGTTGTAAGGGATTAGTTGCCATCTGTAGCCGATACTTGACTCCTTTGGCTGTATTGTATAACTTATTTAATGGAGCTAGCGATACACCATGCGTAGAAAAATGTAAAATATCAGGTGAATGGAAATGATATATAGTATCTTCCTTTGCAGCACTACCGGTTAATAATATAGCATACAATCCTATTCTTTCACAAATGTCCTTTATTCCTTTAATCTCTTCTAATGTTCCTTTCAAAGCAGTAATCTTATCGCGAATATCATCCCTTCTCACAAGTAATTCTTTTTCCCTCTCATATTTTAGTGAATCTTTCAAATCGTAAAGGATGTCCCCTAGAAGAACAATATTTCGATAGCTTCTTTTCTGAAGTTTCTTCTGCATGAAATCACGCATGGAAGAATAATAATGAAATTTGAAACGTTTTAGAAGATATTCCCCTTTCTGATTTCGTAAAGATTCAAAAGGGATTTTGTGAAGCAAACCTGCTGGTGACAAGTGAATAGTTTTTACATTGGTTAAGTAAGGCATTAATGGCTGCCAAATATTCTGATAAAGTATTTTATTGCCTGAGGTTTTATGTAAATACTTAGGATATCCTTTACTGTCTATTTGTAGTAATGAGGATATAGCTCTTTCAGTTCCTAAACGAATAAACTTCGGCGTATTCATATCTCTATCTATGAGTACTGCATAATATTGATAGGTTGAAGTGTCTATTTGGTCATGGAATCTAATGAAATCTATTGATATCTCATCTCTTCCTAGCCTATTCTTTATTTCTCTCCATTTTATTAATTTTTTATTGAGCTTTACCCTCAATTCCTCATTCCCCATAATTCGATTTCTCAGGTGGTCTCTTTTCTTACATGTTTCGGCATATACTTCAATACCTACTTCCTTTATAAACTGCTCTCTTGTCATTATTTCCATACCAGCAATTTGGTCATTAACACCATTTAATTCTTCCGCAAGTTGACTAAGAAAATCGTCTTTAATTTCTTTTATGAATTTGGTAACGGATATGCTATGGTCTAGTACAAGTGCTTTTGAATTAATTGACAAATCTACAGCAGACTGCTTATTATTCTCACTCATATGAGTAATAGTATATGAATAATATTTGTCAAAGACTTTATTAACAGTATTTAGGTAAGAGTTACGTTCTGTTTCTGACAAGAACACATAAGAATCGTTCAATTGCTTAATTTCCATAGGAATACACATGTCCCACAATGAATTTGCGCTTTCATAGTTACCTTTTTCTATCTCTTTATCAATAGCATAACTATTACAATGCGGAATCCCAAAGATTGGTTTTTGAATAATACTTGTATTCTTTAAATCCAAATAAATCTCTTCTGGCAAACGTATTTGATACAAATCCGTCATCATATTTACTGAATTGATATCAGAAGAAAAATAAGCATACTGTCCTGATATAGGAATAGTATAATCGTATTCATTTCCTGTAGAATTAATCTTTTCACCTAAGTTAAGTGGTTCAGACCAATTTTTCCACGTATCATCCAATCGGTGCGATATAAATATATCTAATCCTCCATAACCAGGATGCCCGTCCGATGAAAAGTAGATGGTTTTGTTATCAGATGCTAAAAAAACACTAGCTTCTTCTCCTTTTGTATTTACCGTTTTGCCTAAATGATGTGGCTTACTCCAAGATTCATTCCTTTTTTTAAATGAAACATACAAATCTCGATCACCCATTGTATTCTTTCGCTTTATTGCCATTAACATTATTTCCTCATTTTCGCTGATATTATAGTTTGAAAATGAGCTTAAATTATACATATCTCTAATGTCCATCAATATAGGTTCTGACCATTCAAAACCTGTTCTTTGAGAATAAGAAACATTATGCTTTACTCTCCCATTAACCTCATCCACATTAGCTATATATAGCTTTTGTCCGTTTGGACTAATTGCAATAGCAAAATTATGATTATCATTATTTAAAGGTTCTCCTAGGTTTACTGCCGGACTCCACTGTCCGTCCGATTGGTGATAACTTACATAAATATCGTCCTTAAATCGTTCGTATGGTACTCTCTTACTAATGTCAGGAATATTACCTGGGTGGTATTTGGAGGTAAAATATAAGTGTCCATCTGATGAAATAACAGGTTGTCGCTCGCCATAAGTAGAATTGATGTTATCATTCAACCGCTCTGCTGCTTCTGGATATTTAATTACTTTAGATTCTAATATATTGTTTTTGGGTTTCGCGACTAGGCTAAAGTTAATTGTATTGCTTTGGGGATTCTCGAATAAACTAAAGTCAATTGTATTGTTTTTACTGCCATCTTTAAGTGCATTCAGAACAGAGTCAATATTAATCTTTGCTGGAGTCTCTTGGTCGAGTATATCAGGAGATTCTTTTTGCCCATATAGACCATTCGCAAGACAAAATAAAATAATGAAACAAGAAAAAAAAGCTCTCATAATATGTGTTTTAGTTTCTTAGTTATAGAATAACCGATACATGTATGTTTCTCTTTGCAATACTCTACTCAATCAAAATAAATCCTGCCCAATTCACAGACTCCATATCCTCTTCACGTAGTTGTGTTTTAGCATTACGCAAAGCAGTAGCAACGTCCTGTTTCTTTTCTAATAGGTTTTGATAAAACAAAACCATTAAATCTTTAGTCGCGGCATCATCTACGTCCCAAAGGCTGACTATGACATTTTTTACCCCGGCAAGTTTAAAGGCACGTTGTAAACCAAATACGCCTTCAGTATTGTCCACATCGCCCAGTCCAGTACTACAGGCGGACAGAACAACAAGATCCGTATTTTGCAGATTCAAACTAGTAATTTCCAATGCTGTTAGGATACCATCATCGTCATCAGTGTAAATATTGCGCTCATTTTTTATCCAACGATGATCAGCTCCATAAAGCATTAATGCAGAGCGTTGAAGCGGGTTATCCGCAGCACGCAGATGATCTCTAATGCCAATAAAATTAATTTCATCTTTATCTGATGAATGCGAAGAAGCCAGAAATTCTCCATGTGTCGAAATATGATAAATATCTGGTGCATTAATCCCCGTATAATACCTCACCGTATCTTCTGTGGGCGAATCATTTGTCAGAAGTATCGCTGAGACTTCTGATTTTTTACAAATATTATTAATCTCTTTTACTTCTACTAAAGTCCATTTTAATGGGTTTATTTCACCGGGGGTACCTCGATTCCCTACTGTATCAACATGTCCTCCTTTGTTATGTGCATCGTATAAGATACCTCCCATTAATAGCACTTTTTTATAAGGCTTCTTGCTAGATTTCTCCTGAATAAAATCACGCATAGCAGAATAATAATGAAATTTATACCGATCAGCTAGATACCTTTTATCTTGACCCTGAAAAGCATCAAATGCAAGATTATGTAATCTCCCAGTCGGCGATAAGTGTATGGTATTTATATTTTTAAGATAAGGCGCTAAAGGCATCCATACTTGTTCATATAGTTTTTTATTTTCAATATCATTAAGTCGATTGCCACCATCTCTTACAAGACAGGACAATAATATTTTTTCATCTGCGATACGTATGAATTGAGGTGTAGACAAGTCTTTTCGGATAAGAACAGCATAATAGACCGCTAAAGAATCTTCCCGCTCATAAATACGAACAAAGTCAAGTGTTGTCTCATTGGTTTGAAGGCGATTTTGAATATCTTTCCACGCTATAGTTTCAGAATTAAGTTTAGCTTTAAGTTTTGGATTTTGGAGTATTTGAGTAGTTATATTGTCTTGTTCTATCCGCATTTTTTTTAAATCCCAGCCTTTGTTTTCTAATTCCTCTACTGTCATCACTTCTCCTTTAGTGATTTGCATGCTGATAACATTTAGCTTTATAGATAATTTGTCGAGTGCTTTATCATCAATTTCTTCAATGATCTTGTTCGTGTTTACCCCATAATCAAGGCTTAAACATTTGGTATTAAGTAAGAAATCAGTGGCTAATTCTCTGGTGGTTTCATTACCATGAGTAACTGCGAAAGAATAAAAATAATTATAAATTACTCTGTTTTTTTTCAGGTATTTTATACGCTGTTCCTCAGGCAAAAATAAATAAGTATCCTTGAGTCGTTCAATGCTTCTGGGGATAATTATATGCCATAAAGAATCGGCTTGTCTATAATTACCGTTTTTTTCAAATGTAAAAGCTAAATTGCTATAAGAAGTTGCCACATCAGGATGATTCATGCCTAGTTTTTTCAATTGGATTTCCAATGCTTTGCTATACAATTTTATTGCATCTTCGTAATTTCCCGTCTTATTATAAATTTTTCCTAAATTGCTATAAGAAGTTGCCACATCGAGGTGTTCTTTCCCTAACATTTTAAACCTAATCCTCAATGCTTTCCACCCCGCGTCTATTGACTTTCCGTAATTTCCTGCTTTGTAATAGCTTACTTGTAAATTACTATAAGTAGTTGCCACATCAGGATGATTCATGTCTGGTTTTTTCAATTGAATTTCCAATGCTTTTTCCCCAAAGTCTATTGCCTTTTCGTAATTCCCTTCCTCCCTATAACTTACTCCTAAACTGTTATAAGAACTTGCCACATCTAAGTGTTCTGGTCCTAATTTTTCCAACCTAATTTCCAATGCTTTCTCCCCTAAGTATATTGCCTTTTCGTAATTGCCTACCTCGCTATAAATTATTCCTAAACTGTTATAAGAACTTGCCACATCCAGGTCTTCTGGTCCTAATTTTTTCAACCTAATTTCCAAGGCTTTTTCCCCCAAGTCTATTGCCTTTTCGTAATTACCTATCAAATAATAAACCCAGCCTAATTGCGCCCTTAAATCAGCAACTTTGATATGATTCTCTCCATAGTCATAGTGATTTTCCAAAATCAACAATGATATTTCAAAAAATTCAATCGATTTATCGTGCCTACCTAACTTAAAATAAGCTTTCGCTAAGTCCGCACATGCGTTAGCAGTAGCAGGATCAGGATCATTTTCTCCTAAACTATCCATCTGATTTTTTAAGGCATTTTTCAGTACTGCAATATCTGAATCACTTTGTCCCAATATATTTCCAGAAAAAGAACAGAGCATCAAAAAGCAAGAAATAAAGATTTTCATTAGTCCGTGATTTTGGCTTTGAATAAAATGTGAGGTTACAGGAACTGTTTTTATATCGTAAAAAATTAAGAGATGTTACAGTTCCTTGTAATTCTCTGAAAAGGAATTATTGATCTAAGTTTTATTAAAAAAAACAAATTCAAGGTTATTCAAATCTTAAAACAATAATTTTCAGTAAATTAGAGCTTTTTATTATTGAAATCAAAGATATAAAAATATTTTATTTCATAAAACATGTAACATATTCTTATATTCTACGAGTCATAAGTGAATAGCATTTTATATTAACCTTTTTAGCACATGTAAAGTACAGATGATGTTCGAAAAAAATTATACAAATCAACAGATTGCGAAAGGTATCATTGCTTGCGATGATAAGATATACCTTTATCTGGTAGAGTGCTTTTTAAAGAAAGTTATAACACATGTTTGTCGCAACTCCGGTTCACGAGAAGATGGTGAGGAATTGTTTGATGATGTCGTATTAAGTATTTTTGAAAAAATACAAGATGGTAAATTTGATGTAAATGGAGGGGCTTTTGGTGGCTACTTTATGACAATTGTCCGCAATAAATGGCTTGACCATTTACGCAAGCAACATAGAGTAATACATACAGAAGACTTAGATGTAACCAGCCAAACGATTTCAGGTTATGATGAGGGAGAACTTGTTGCCGAAGAGATTTATCTTATACAGTTACGCGCTATAAGCAAACACCTTCAGCATCTCAAAAAAGACGAACAAGAGTTTATGAGGATGTACTATTATGCAAAACAGTCCTTAAAAACCATTGCCGAATATTTGGGCATTACTGATGGAAATGCCCGTGTAAAGCACCTCAGGATTAAAGAAAAATTACGAAAAATGATTGCTAACGATCCCGAATTCAGCATTTTACTTACTTGACTTTTCTACTAAAAAAAGGAATATGAAATTATCAAACTATCAGTATGAGTTGATAGCTGCTTATATAAGAAATGAACTTAGTGGAGCAGCCTTGAAAGAATTTGAGTCTGAATTAGCTTCGAACGAGTTATTTCGAAAAGAACTTGATTTTGAACAGGCAATTACGACTACTTTCCATTGGGATAAAGTCAAAGAAACCCTAAAGCAAGCTAAAACGACTCACCTGCTCAAAGAAAAATCTGTCAAACGAGTCATGGCTCAAGATAGTCTTCAACGAGCAAAAACGAGTTATTATCATAAAGTGCAAAAGCGAAAGTGGATTGTCGCTATCTTAGCAGCAGCTTGTGTTTTACTGGTTGGACTACTAGGGCTGAGAACAGGTTTACCAGCAGAGGTAAATGAGCAGATGATACTTATTGGAGTACAACTCTCTCCCAAAGAATCTGGTGATACGAAAGTTAGTGGTAGGCAGTCGGTAATCATTAAAAAATTAAAAGATGCTGAAGCGGCATATAATAATAATGAGCTCGAAAAAACAATAAATTATTTTAATGTACTTCGAGAAAAGCCCTACAAGTATAATTCTCCCGAAATGTCACTCTATGAAGGTATCATTTTAGCCAGACAAGGTGATTATTTAAGTAGCATTAAAATGCTAAATGAATTGATTGACGAAAAGACAGAAATTGAAAATGATGTACACTGGCACCTCGGCTGGATTCATTTAAAATTCAATAAAAAACAAGATGCAAAAATGCATTTTGAAATATTATCCAATACGTCTGATAAATATAGAAACAGCGCTATTAAAACATTAAAAAAACATTTTAGATCATGGTAAGAATAATGATTTTAACATTCGCCTTTTTGCAATCAATAGCAGCAGCACAAATTTTTCCCCAAGATTTGAATTTTTCAAACAGTGTATTAACTATAGGTGTTCATATTCCTCCTGAGTGTGGGTTAGTTGATTCTGGTAGCAGAAGTACTGATGATGTTGATGCGCTGGAAATTGTTATGGATAATACTAAAGCTTACGATATAGGCACAGGTTTCATTTATAAATATAAAGATGAAAAGTACGTCATCACCTGCCAGCATGTGCTGTTCAAAGCAGATAGTATTGTTGGATATGATTCAAATTATAAAAGCTATGACTTGGAATTAATCGGAGAAGACATTTTTTATGACTTAGCTGTCCTAAGATTCAGGTGTGCTGATGATACCGAAAATTTTGAAGCTGTAGAACTAAATTATATAGCACAGGAAAATGATGAGGTCTGGGCTGTTGGTTATTGGAAATGGGATGGAACACCAAGTACAAAATCGGGTAAAATTTTAAATTCTGATCTTCAATCAGATAAAGTTGAATTACTTCTTGAGAAAATAGGTTTCGTAAAAAGTGATACAAGAACGGAAGGCGGCTATAGTGGTGGGTTATTACATGATAGGAATGGAAAGGTGATAGGAATGAATAACTCCGTTCATATTGAAAATAAGACATCATATGCTTTACAAAGCAAAATTCTCGAAAAAATTGCGAATACAATTATTGAAAAAGGAAGTGTTTCAAGAACATATTGTGGCTTACAACTTTCAGAAAATATAGATGGAGGAGGTGTAAGAATAGATCATGTAATACAAGAATCTCCTGCAGCAGCATATCAGGAAAAATTAAAAAATCAGACCTTAGAACGCATCAATGAAAAATCAGTAAACGGTATATATGATGTGCTGATGGCAATGGAGAATATAGCTCCTAATAGCAACATCACTTTAGGTTTGAGCTCTGGGAATATCGTTCTAAAAACGAGTGTGCTAAATGAACAACACCTGAAAGATATTGCGAAACATGCTATTTGCAAAAATGATTATGACGAATACATTGATATTAAAGAAGAAGGTGACCGTATTACTTTAATTGACAATGAAGGAGAAAGTGTTATAGCACTCACTGCTGGTATAAAATATAACCTGGTCTATTGCCTCAGCAGTCTGGAAGAACTTGGAGCCATCATAAGAATATTCAGCTTACATAAACAAATAAGAATTGGTTATAAAGATAAAAGCCATAACCGCACGAAAAAAATTAACTTATCAGAAAATTTAGACCGACGCGTATTATTCTACTGAAAATAATTGGCTTACAGCTAATTGAACTCAACTCTTTTTTACTAATAAATTAATCGTTTCCGTTCAGACAATAATTTTCAAAAATTGTCATAGGATTAGTATGCCTATACGGATTATTCTTTTTGCAGAAAAGATAGTGTGAGTATAATTTGAACTTAGCAGTCCTACTAAAATCAACACTTTCATTCACCTAAAACAATTCCTATAAAGACATTTTCATTTGACTTTTTCCTGTAACTCCTAGCACAAACACCCCATTCTTCACCCCACATAATTGAGTAAATAATCACACAATCTTGGGATAGTCCGAATTGGACTACAGGGGTATGTTATGTCCTTACCCCAATCAACAAATTTTTTAATTTTTCAAAAAAAACAATGATGAAAAACAACAACAAACACAGATTAACAAGAAACTTTCATAGCCTATTTTGGATATGTTTAATTGCTTTTTTACCGATTACCGAGACCGTTCCCCAGGCGCAGCTTGTGCAGGAAGGATGTGGCTCTGACAAAAAGATGACCGGAAAACATTATGGGATAAAAGGCACAAGTACTACATTATCTATTTTTGAATTAAACAATTATCCCAATACTGAAAAAGTCATTATAGAAGCGACATGCAGAAACTATCAGACAGGAGATTGCCCTGATGTTATTAAATACCAGTTTGAGGAAAACGGAATAATACAACAAGTCACCATACCTCGTGTAGCAATAGACGACGAAATTGGCTCTGGACCTAATTCTGAGTCTTATGTATATCGCTATACTTACAACGGAACACCCGATGAGGTCCGATATATTCCTTATCAGTCCTATAATTCTATGCGGGGACTTACTGTATGGATAATTGAAGGCAATGCCACAAGCCCCAATATACCAAATGTAATAACGGTGGATAAATTCTTTTATAAAAACCCCAATTGGGTTTGTACAAATGTGTCTATACCGCTGTCTCTTGGCAGTAGAGATGCGACCATTCTGATTCCCAGTTACGAGTATTCAAACGATGGTCGCTGGGGAAGATATAAAGCAACCGCCTATGTAAACGGACTACCTAATGTAACAACGGGTACTCAAAGTCTTAATGGAAATAATAACGGACTCGGCAATCCTAATGAAGTAAGGCTAGACCAACTCGCGCTAAATAATGTACCCGCAAATGCTTCTATTATTCAGGTTTGTTTTCAGTCCTACGAACAGTCTCCCAGCCCTGGACCAAGTTCCTTTATCATTGGCTCGATTGGCGTAACCTTTGATGATTGTGCGCTTTGTGACCTGACAGCCGAAGTGGAGACCACTGCGCCCACCTGTTCTCCAAATACAGATGAATATGGTACGCCGGATTCCCCACAAACCGCTCCTACAACTGATGGTACGGCAACAGCTACTCCAAATGGCGGTACGCCTCCATACACTTACGCCTGGAGTGATGGGCAGACGACACAAACGGCAACTGATTTAGCTTCTGGTACTTATGGTGTCACGATAACAGATTTGTATGACTGTGTTACGACAGGCAGTGGTCTTGTTGGCACGATTCCTCCCCTATACTTTGAGATACTTTCTAGTACAGCGGCAACTTGTTATGCTGCTGCCGATGCTACTGTTACTGTTGCCTATGACGGAGGGAATGGTGCTTCTTATGCTTTATTTGTAAATGGAATTATGTTTGTAGAACAACTCAATAATGCAGGAATCTATGTATTAAATGGAGTACCCGCCGGCACTAATGAAATTGCGCTTTCCGATAATTCATCGTGTCTTATTTATGAAACGGTAACGATAAACGAACCCGATTCCATTATTGTGCAAATTCAAACTTCCGCTCCAACCTGTCCAGAAAATGCTGAGGGCTATTATAGTACAGACACACCAGCTCCGACATCAGATGGCGATGCAGTTTCCATTGTGTCCGGCGGTACTGCTCCTTATACTTACGAATGGAGTAATGGTAGTACACAATCCACCACGGATGGGCTTAGTTCTGGCACAGTCAGTCTTACTGTAAGCGATGCGAATGGATGTATAGCCGTAGTTTCAGGTGTCGTGGATACCATACCTCCTTTGGAAGCCTTTTTTAGTATCGAGGAAGTGAGTTGTGCCGGCGGTTCTGATGGTTCGATTACCTTACAATATGGTGGTGGCAATGATGCTGGTTACATCCTCCATCTGGATGGAGCGGTAATCCCCGGAGTCTTTAATGGAGGAACTTATGTTTTTGAGAACCTATCTGCTGGGGAATACGAAGTTATTGTCTGTGATGTTAATGGTTGTATTCTTGTTACGGTGATATGCTTACAGGAGGCAGATACTTTAATGGCAGCTGCTACAGCAACAGATGAAAGTTGTGGAAATGGTGGTGATGGTGGCGTTGACCTGACAGTATCTGGTGGTACATTGCCTTATACTTATCTCTGGGACACTGGCGCAATAACAGAAGATTTAGAAAATGTTTCTGCTGGAATTTATTCGGTATCGGTTACAGATGGCAATGACTGTACAGTAATTGTGACCGCAGAAGTCGGCGTATCAACTGAGTTTAATCTTGATGAAATTGTATATCAACCACCCTGTGCCGGCGATAATGGCAATATAGATTTATTAACGCCAGGTGGTACACAACCTTATGACATTATCTGGAGTAATGGAGCAACAACAGAAGATTTGATTAATGTTCCGCCAGGAATTTACTCCGTAACCGCAACCAACTCGGAAGGCTGTGTCGCAACCGAAACTTACGAACTAGTCGAACCTGATTCGATTAATATTACTTTCAACATTGATTCTCTGAGTAATGGGCAGTATGAAATTACCGGTACCGTTACGGGAGGCACAGCTCCTTACTCCTATAATTGGACACCAGCAAGTAACGGGACATCTATTATAGTAGGACTTGATGAATGTTTCAGCTTGAAAATTGCAGACGACAATGGTTGCACAGCAATCCTTGAAGGCTGTGCACCTGATTCGCTTTATGGTGTTATTGATACCATTTTTGGTGGTCTTGACACCATTTTCACAGGAATATATCCTAACCCCGTATTCGGAGGCGGTAAAGCTTATATCAAAAAAACAGGAAAATCTGTCGAAGATGTACAAATTGAATTGACAACAATCGAAGGCAAAGTAATAAAACAATTCTCTGTTGCTGCCTGGGATGGAAATGTGATTGAATTAGATGTGTCTAATCAAACGCCAGGCACATATTTGATAATCATCAGCAGCAAAAAAGCAGTCATTACCAGGAAGCTTATCATTCATGGGAAATTCCCGTAAATAAGACTTTGTTGTATAGTTCAGAGGGGGAGATTCTTAGGAATTTACTCCTCTGCTTTTCTACCAGCCTCTAATTTTTAAAATTAAAATAATTATGTCTACAGCAAAAACAAATGTTCTTATTGGTCGTAAAAAAGTTGATCCCTACCGACTGACCATCCAACAGAAGTTTGATGACCACCACAGCTTTGAAATGGCGGTGGCGGCTGAAAAAATCGAAGGAAAAAACAGCCTTTCTATTGACAAATCTATGTCCTATATCGGCGAATCTATTGAAGTCGCCCTGCTATGTGGCGGCAATACACTGAAATTTAAAGGCATTATTACAAATATTCGGCTTGACCGGACCTATGCGGGTGATAGCCTGGTTATATTCTCCGGTTATAGTCCGACTTACCTCTTGGAAGACGGCATAAGTACGAAATCCTACGAGGAAAAAGGGATTACAGGTATTGTAAATGAAATATTTAACGCCTATCCTGCGAATTTACTCAACCCTGTAGTCGCTCCAAAATATGCGAAGACTATCCCTTATGTCGTTCGATATAAAGAAACCAATTATCAGTTTTTAAGCCGTATTGCTGCCCTTTACGGGGAATGGTTTTACTATGATGGTCGGTCTGTCGTTTTTGGGGCATTGCCCAATTCATCCAACATTGAGCTTACTTTGGGCAAAGACCTGATGTCTTTTGATTATGGTGTCGAATTGCGCCCGTCTAATTCTGCCTATCAAGGCTACAAATATGAAGAAAACAGGGTGTTGAAAAATTCCACCAAGAGTTTTACACTTCCTGGATTAGATACGCATGGTAAAAAAGCACAGGAAGTCTCCGATAAGATTTTTCCAAATGAACAGGTCAATCCTATTCGACATTATACGAAAGACGATGCACACATCAAATACCTCGCAGAAGCCAAAAAATCAGCAATCCTAAGTGACGCGACTTCTTTAAAAGGACAAAGCTATAATGCCGGTGTCGTAGTCGGCGGACGAATAGGACTGAATGCCTTCAATAAAGTCGGAAGCAAAAATGTACCTGGTTTTATTGGCAGATTTCGAGTGACCTCAGTTACGCACGAACTGGACGCCAATAAAGACTACACCAACCGATTTGAGGCTATTCCTGTGGCGATAACTGCACCACCCATCAACAAAAATGTACAAATACCCGAAGCAGAATCACAGGTAGCCGTAGTCATAGACAATCATGACCCAGAAGGACTCGGCAGAATCCGCGCTCAATTCAAATGGCAGGACAGCAATGAAATGACGCCCTGGATACGAGTCCTCACCAGCAGCGCATCAGGTGGTAGAGGCATGTATTTTATTCCTGAAATCGGAGACGAAGCCTACATAGATTTTGATCAAGGAAACCCAGATCGACCTTATGTGACAGGAACACTTTTCCATGGCAAAGCCAAACCTATCTGGGGCAGCGCAGGCAATGATACCAAAGCCCTGCGAACCAGAAGCGGCAGCAGAGTAGAATTGAATGATGCAGATGGAAGTGTAAATATCATAGACCCTAGTGGGAATACGGTTTCTATGGCGGGAAATGGAGAGATTACCATAACTGCACCGAATAAGGTGACTATAATTTCTAATGATATAATGGTAGATGCCGCTAATGACCTTACTTTAAAAGCAGGTAATAACATTACTATTGAAGCTGGAAATGATTTTACCAAAACAGTCGGAAACAATATTGCCTCAAGCGCGGGAAATAGTATAGAAGCCCTTGCTGCATCTGCTGTTCAAATGGTAGGTAGTAGTTTGATTAATTTAAACTCTGGTGGCAGCAGCGTCATAAATTTACTGGCGGGTGGTTTTGCTGAAATGTCTGGTAGTTCTGAAATAAGTATTGACTCTGGTGGATGTTGGGGAGGTAGTAGTTCTTCAGGGTTTGATATAAATGGTGGAAGTGGTGTAAAAGTATGTGGACCTGAAGTGGGGATTAATGGATAGTTAAAAATATCAGCAATTTTTCATATAGCTTTTTGTCCCCTTTGGAGGCAGAGGAGATTCGTTCTAACTTAAAAGCCCTGAAAGGGCGGTATATGTCACGATAGGACGCAGTCCTATTTATGTTTACACCCCATATTTCCCAGCCCTGAAAGGGCGAAATATCTTTATGCCGCCCTTTCAGGGCTTGAAGGACATACTTTTGAAAACGATGGAATGCTTCCATCGCTGACATATATCGTCCCGTCAGGACTTGCCAAATAAAACCAATCCCCAGCCTCCAAAGGGGGCAATTCAGCAGTTAAACTATCTCTTTAATTTTTTAAAATAAATACTTATGCAAACTTTAACATTAGATAAACCAATTGACCAAATTGAAAAAGAAACACAACAAAGAATCTGGAGTTTTTCAATTGACAATTATAATTATACAGAGTATGGTTTCCCAAATCCGAATGATGTCGATTTTTTCAAACACTTAGTTGTGCCATATATTGCTAAAGGTAAACCATTAAGTGAAATATGGAAGCCATTGATTTGTTTGAAGAAAATACAAAAACGAAATACCGATTTTATTAGCTTAGAACAAGCAGGCATTGCAATGAGCAAAAAAGCAGTAGAAGCCTTATTTCCACTTATAAAAGATAAAGTAGAATTTTTGCCTTTACAAGTATTACAGGATGATTTGTTTGTTTTTGTGAATATTTTAGAAACTATTGATGGATTGGATGAGGAGAAATCCAGATTCGAATATTCAGTGGTGAGCAGAACCAAAATAGGTATCAATAGGTATGTATTTAATCCTGACAAAACTAGGAATCAGCCCATATTTAAACTTAAATATAATTGGCATAATGTCTTTGTTTCTGATGAATTTAGAGCAATATATGAAGCCAATGGCTTAAGTGGTTTAAACTTTATTCAAAACAAATTGCTTTGGCAACAAAAAATATAACTAAGCTATGACGAATGAAATATTGATACCTCCAAAAGTATTTATTAAGGAGGTAAAACCAATACTTAGAGACGAAAATCGAATCTATGCCAGCGAAATTAAAGCAAGGTTGACGGACAAGATAATCTTGAATATATTAGAACAAAATGGCATAGAACTGGAAGAATATGTAGCACAAGAAGCTGAATGTCTTTTCGAGATTTCTGATGCAGAATTTCTACCGCCACCACCGCTGGATAGCGAGGAAGAAACTGATACTGATTTTGTAGAATTCAAATACTTGGGTTATCGTTCGAGTTGCGATTTTTTCCCGATACCCGATACCGTTAAAAAAGAAGACGGAAAAATAGACAAACAATTGTATCGTATGTTAATTGAAGAACAATTTGCACAGTACGGAGAAACAGGCTTTGGATTAAAGCCTTTTGAACGACAACCTGTGATGAAATCTGCGAATGGATTTAGTTTTATAGTCAATAAATATCTTTATAAAGACTTGTTAAAAAGAACAAGAAAAGGTACTTGGCTTATGGCGAAAGTCAATAAAGTAGAACTATTGTCTATTGCAAAACCTTCAAAACGGAAACACGAACCAATAACGGCAGATAGAGTAGAAGAACAGCAACAATATGCAGCATCCATGAAGGTGAAAAGACATAAGCGTTTTCTAATATTTTGATAAAAATAAATTTAAAAAAATAAAGATGGCACAAAAACTTGCAGTAATAACAGGGGCAATATTAACTTGCCCACTAAGACCTGCGCCTCTAGGCTTTATAAGTACTAATGATGCAACCGGTTGCACTTCAGAAGGCGAATCAACAGGCTGTATTAATGATAATGTACCTGAAAAGAATATTATCACATCTGAATGTGTTATTTGTGCTAATGGTAATATACCTTGCGTACCTAAATTTCCAAAACCTTGGATGGAAGGAGTACCATGTGCGACAGATGCCGGAATTCTGCTTTTAACTGAGGAATCTAAGATAGAGTGTTCAACAGGAAAAGGCATAATTACAGTTAAGGATGCTGGACAGGATTCTCATTTTTTAGGGAAAGAAAATACTGAAAAGAATGGTATAGATGTATCAATCGGAAAGACATTAGAGAAAGGGGGGATACCAACAGGGGTTAATATTAATGCAACTGTTTTGGATGGGGAACATTGTGATATTGATGCTGGAACCAATATTTCATTTGGAGGTGTAGGAGGTTACGTTCATGGCACTTGTGATGTGGGGGAGGACGGGAAGATTGGGTTTAAGGTAGAATGTGGAATTGGACCAGGATATAAACCAGGTCCCATACTTAATACGGGAATTGGGAGCGGAACCGGAGGAATAAATGCAAACTTTGAATTCGGTATGGCTTTCCCAACTCCTATACCAGGTACTACTTGTTCTGGAGCGGTAACAGGTGAAAAGCCTATTGTAAAACCGAACTAAACATAGTAGCCAGTTACCTACGCCTAATAAAAAATATAAAGATGGCAGAAAAATTTGCAGTAGTAACTGGAGCGAAATTACATTGCCCTAGTGCAACATGTCCTCCTGAAGCGGCACCCGATTTTGTTAGTACCAATGATCTAGGTTTTAATATCGCTGATGGTGCCTCAGCCAGTACAAGTGATAATGTAGTGAATGAAAATATTTTTCCTTTTCCAGGTAAATGTACTAAGGGAGGGCTTGCAAACCTATATTTTCAGCATCTTGGCTAAAAGTGAACCAAGCAATAAAAAGATAAGAGACGTTTATTGCCAATATACAGACATGTGGGATACCGCAATGGAAATGAATAGCAGATACAAAGAAACCTCAGAAGGTGGGCTAGCAATTAATTTAACTGTTTAACTCTGAGTGCTAAGAATGATTCAGGCATTAATTTTGATAACTATGTAATGATATAATTGGGATTCCTTCCTTCCAAACTGACAACAGTCGAATATCCTTCTTCGGTCTTATTGATTTTAGTCAAATCAATTTAAAAAACCGTTAAGAATTTCATACTGTTTGAGCGATAGCGAGTTTATGAAATTTAGGTTTTTTAAGTTGATTTGGCGTTAAAAAATCAATAAAACCTTGATTTTTGGTTCTTTTTATCAAGAAAAAGAACAAAGTAAAGCACTTATACCAAGGATTTTACAACTTAATTTCAGGGCAAGCAAATGCAAATCTCTATAAAGATTGCGCCCACTATATAAGAAGCGACAATTTGACAACACATTCCACCACCATACAAATCCCTAAAACACAAACCTATCCCCTATCGGATACAGCAGCTTTCAAACGACAAGCATTGAGCTGGGCGAATACTTTTGATACCCTCTGTTATCTCGACAATAATCAATACCATTCAGACAAATACCACAGCTACGAAGCATTACTAGCCGTAGGCGTCAAGCGCGAATTGGCAACAGAGACCCAAGCTTTTCCACAACTCAAACAATTCGCGGAAGCAGAAAAAAGCTGGCTATTTGGTTTTCTGACTTATGATTTAAAAAACGAAACAGAAAACCTACCCTCCAATAATTTTGATGGCATCGGAATGCCTGCCCTACACTTTTTTCAGCCAGAATATGTATTAGAAATAAAAGAAAAAGAAGTCACCATACATGCCCAAAATCCAGACGAAATCTGGCAAAAAATTAACAGTAGCAGTTTCAGTGCCAATATCAATATCAGTGGCAGTGGCAGTGGCAATATCAGTAATAGTAGCAGTGAAAATGCCAACCAATCACCAGTCACCAATCACCAACAACCAATCACCAATCACCAATCACCAACAACCAACACATCGACACATCAACACCCCAACACATCAATACATCAACACATCCCCCACCCAACACCCCGCATTCCCAAAACCGACTACCTGAAAACTGTAGAAAAAATTCGCCAACACATCATAGAAGGCGATTTGTATGAAATGAATTTTTGTCAGGAATTTTATGCCGAGGATATTGATATTCAGCCCTTAGACTTATTTAGCCGACTTAATCATTTGGCGAAAGCCCCTTTTTCTGCTTTTTATAAATATAATAATCGCTACCTGCTCTCTGCCAGTCCTGAACGCTTTATGAAAAAGGAAGGCAAGAAATTGATTTCTCAGCCCATCAAAGGCACAATAAAACGGGGAAACAGCCTAGAAGAAGATGCACAATTACAGGCTACATTGCGTGAAAGCGAAAAAGATCAGGCAGAAAATGTGATGATTGTCGACTTGGTGCGCAATGACCTGACGCGCAGTTGTGAGACGGGGTCTATTGAAGTAGAAGAATTGTTTGGCGTCTATCCATTCGAGCAAGTGCATCATCTGATTTCCACGGTTTCTGCGACGCTGCGGAAAGACGTACATCCTGTCGATGCCATTCGCCACGCATTCCCGATGGGCAGCATGACAGGTGCGCCGAAAGTGATGAGCATGAAATTGATTGAGCAGTACGAACAGACAAAACGGGGTTTGTATTCCGGCTCAGTCGGCTATTTCACACCCGATGGCGATTTTGATTTTAATGTCGTCATCCGAAGTATATTGTATAATGCCGACACTAAATATCTGTCCTTCCAGGTCGGTGGTGCGATTGTTTATGACTCTGTTCCCGAACTGGAATATGAAGAGTGTCTGCTAAAAGCTAAGGCTATGTTGGAGGTTCTAGGTGTAAAATCCAGCATAGCCTAATTTTTTCTCGCAAAGCCGCTAAGTCGCAAAGGTTTTTTGATACAAACTGTTCAAACTCTTTCTCGCAAAGACGCTAAGTCGCAAAGGTTTTTTGATACAAACTGTTCAAACTCTCGCTTCTCGCAGTGCCGCAGGCACGGTCTCTCTTCTCGCAGCCGAAGGCGGTCTCTCCTCTCCTATTTCCTTCCCAAAATCTCCGCCCGAACTGCATTCATATCAATTCGTTTTTTCGACACTTCAATTGTTTCTGCTGTATCTTTCAGTAATTTGATAATATCTTCCCGCTTATCTGAATTGGTGACGATACTGCTGAGTACCAAAATCTGGTCACCACAAATCGTGGACAGATAATGTTCTTCGCGTACTGTGCGGGCTTTCTTTTCATCGCCTGACTTGATCGGCGGTTTGAAATACCAGTGCAGGTACTCCCGTCCATTAGCTGTTGAGCCAAGTGCATGTTCGGGAAATACATCTATTCCGGTTTCACCCAATGACTGGCGCACGTTGTTCATTTCGTCGCGCATCTGCATTTCCAGTACGCCTTGTTCGCTCATCTGCGGGCCGCCGCGCTGAAACTTTTTGAGCGGAACACTAATCATCTGCAGGATTTTGCCATCTACAACAAAGCCGATATTTCCGGTATTGATGGTTTTTACTTCTGTACCTTTGACTTCCATTTTGAAGAAACTTTTCATCTCATTGAAAATCTGCACAAAACCAGTATGATTGCGAATCCCGCCACTTCGGTAATTCATAGATTCGATCAACTCACCTGCCTTATAAATTTTGACATCCAGCAGCTTGCCTTCTGCATCCCAGGACGATAATTTGCCATCTTCTTTACCATTTACGTAAGTGCCTTCTGCTTTTTTCTGACCGTTTTTATACCATTCGGTTGAAGTGCCGGATCGCTCTCCATTTTGAAATTCATTGACCAGCATTTTGCTGCCGTCTTCGTACCATTTTTTTACTGCGCCTTCTTCGAGTCCTGTTGCGTAGGTAATTTCCTGGTCTTTATTGCCATTTTTGTACCACCAGGAATGTAAGCCCTGCTCCCGCCCCATCGTGTATTCGCCCTGCGATTTTTTCGCGCCATCCATATACCATTCGGTCATCATGCCATTGGGTACACCATCAAGATAAATAATATCCACTTTTTTCTGCCCATTGGGATACCATTGTTGCTCCTGTCCCTGCTGCACACCTGCTACAAAATTAGCTTGATAGACTTTTTGTCCAAACTGATCCCAACCAAGTGCTTTGCCATCCGTTTTGCCTGCTTTAAATTCTACTTCTTCCATTTTTTGGGCGCTGCGAAGATAAGCCTCGTAGTCATTTGTGGCTTTTTCTTTTTGTTTTTCACCTTCTGGCGGATGGACTTCAAAAGCTGTTCCCGTAAAGGGTGGAATGGTATTAATCTGGTAAAACAAACCATTTTTCTGCATTTCCAATTTGGAAAAATGTACACGTTGTGCCTGTGCAGAGGCTACTGTGCAAGCAGCGATTAAAATAAACAGGTATTTTTTCATGTTTTTCAAATGTATAGGCGACTTCAGTCGCCAAGTCTTTTAATGCGAGGCGACTGAAGTCGCCTGTACGTTTATTTCGCAGTATGTTCGTGGTCTACGGTGTTATTAAAAAAGTCTCTGATTTCTTCTTTTTGCATTTCTACTACTTTATAGCCTGCAAAGATCATGAGTTGTTGTTCTTCTTCTGTAATGGAATATTTCGTTGGGACAGCCAGACAAAGTTCATACAAAATCTGCATATCGACGGGTGAAATATTGTCTCTATTGGTCTTCAGCAAATGCACAAGTCGAGTGCGTTCTGTCTTGATTTCTATTTTTTCCGGTGGACTTGCGGTATTGCCTAAAATCAATTCATCAAAACCCAGATAAATTGGATGAATACCATACAAATCGCAGGCTTCTCCCACTTCCTTTCTCATCACTACATAACGCGATTCCAGACTACTATAAGTCAGGCTGCCCAATACATTAACCGAAGCTGCTGCTCGTTCTTTAGTCGAAAAAGTACTTCGTGTTCCCCAATTATCCGCATCGACCATAAAGACGGTTTTGCGTTTAGCCATCGGGTCTTTTTTCAGTAGTTCAAACGCTGTTTTATAGCCCATATTGTCCGACAGTCCACCATCTATCAGGTGCAGAAAACATTTTTTTTCATGAAAACCACTTTCCATCGTTGTATTAGAAATAGCAACGGGGAAGCTTCCACTGGCTTTGATGCCTACTGAAAGTGGAATTTCATAGGGGTCTTTTAATGTTTTATCGTGCAGTCTTTTTTTACGGTGTGAATAGCCGGTAATTTCATAATAGTCCATGATATCTGGCGTAAATGGAAAAATCGCCATGCTGTGGTAATTGGTCGCATTGGCCACCATCATTGGAAACTGAACAGGACGATCATCATTTTTGTCAATGTAAAAATCGCCTAACGTGAGGCTACGAGGCTTGGGTCGGTCTTTTCTTTTTGGGTAGAATTCACGATTGGCTCGTTTCCGCTTTTTATAGCCGAGTACATGATTGTCAATAGATAATTCCAAGGCGTCGCCTTCATCAATATGGGTAAACCAGGACTTAGGCGACAGAAAAAACTCCCGCAACATCGGTTTGAGATAAGACCTTAACAAATCCTGCTTAATACCTTTGTGAAAATCACGGCTCAGCGAATAAGGTCGCGGATCTTTCCAGTATTTATGATTGTACAAAGAATTGAGGTAAGCTCCTGCTGCAAATCCACCACCAGAAACTGAAGATAAGTAGTCAATCTCTCCCAGCACATTGCTTTTACTTTCCAGTCGAATTTGCTCTAGTCCCATCAGGATGCCCATCCCGAAATTGGCTGCTCGCGCACCTCCACCTGAAATGGCAATGGCTACACCAAGCTCTTCGTTCTGGCCAGGGCGCAGTTGGGGCGACTTGAATTTCGTTACGTCGGGTGTGGGGATTTCATTGTTTTTCTGTATAAAAAAAGTTCGATTGGGTTTGATATAGCGGTTGCAGGAGCTAAGTCCTAAACTGAGCAGTAGCCCAATGAGCAGTAGATATCTAAAGGTCATGTTTATTTAAAATTGGGTAAAATTTTCAAACATGCTTTTAGCAAAAATAAAGCCACTTTTTTTACTACTCAAACGTATCGAAAGAAGGATAAGAAATCATTTTCTCAATTTCAGGTGGATTTTTTACTGCCATTTTTTATTTTTTTCACTAATCTTTTTTGTTATTGGCGGCTTAGAAAGTTGGATAAAATTCGTTTGTATTCTACTTCATCGTAAGCGAAAAAGTCTTGATGTTTCGCGCCTTTGAAAAAATAGAGGTTTTTGTTTGTTGAACCACATTGAGCAAAGAGGCTTTCTGTTTCTGTTTTTTTGACTTTAATTTCACTATCACCAGCTATAAATAAAGTGGGCATGGTCATATTGGGTACATAATCCAATGGGCGGAGTGTTTCCATATTTACGCCTAGTCGCCGCTCTGTCATATACTTCATTAGTCCTGAGCAAAATCGGGGGACATGGTAGAGGTCTAGTCGGACATTAAGGGCATTTTTCATATCATCATAACAGGATTCCAAAACCACAAAATCATAGTCAGGAGATTCCTGCAAGCTATAGGTGACTGCGCTTGCACCAAGAGAAATGCCATGCACGCCAACTGTTTCATAGCCCTTGTTTTCTAAAAATTGAAACGCTGCTAAAACATCATGTCGTTCATACCAGCCAAAGGAAATGGGTTCGGCTTGGCTTTCTCCTGTTCCGCGTAAGTCAATGAGCAGTACAGCAAAGCCTTTTTCTGCATAATATTTTGCCCGGGTGACTAAGCCGCGCCGATTGCCATAAATGCCATTGGTGAGTACAACCGCTTGTGTCGAATCCCCGGGAAGATACCAGCCTCCGATATTTACGTCGTCTGTTGTCTTAAGTGAGACGTTTTCTACCGGAAGATCAAATACTTTCGAGGTGTCGGGCATTTTGACGGGCCTGGGTTTGCAGACAAACATCATTGCAGCTGCACTTCCGATTATCCATACGAGCAATCCTGAGATTAATAGCATTAATAGTTTTTTTTTCATGTTTTGTTGGTTATTTGCTTGATTGAATTCCTGAATTCATTGAGTTACTGAGTTGATTGAATTCCTCCATTCATCGTTCATCATTCATCCTTCATCATTCTTAAAACTACTGGTCATTCCTCAAATTTAGTGTCTATCCATAAATACTACTACAAAATTGCAGGTTTTAAATTTTAAATTGTAATTTACAGACATAAACAGCGTATTTTTATTGAAAAACGTTTTACTTTTGGAACATGTTTCAATCAACGCTCAATACTAAAGAGAATACTATGAAGATTCGTTTTTTTACTTTTCCTTTATTTCTAGCATTTTTTATAGCCTTAACGGCTACTCGCCTAAGCGCACAAGACCCACAGCTTTCTTTGTGGCAGTATGCGCCGCATTATAGCAATCCTGCTATGGTAGGGGTTTATGATGGTCAATTTCGCGCCTCTTTCAATTATCGGAATCAGTGGTTTGCTTTTTTGGGTAATAACTCTTTTACGACGATGCACGGTAGTTTTGATACACGGATTCAGGCATTTGGTCAGGATTATCTTGCACTAGGTGTTAATGCATTGAGTGATAAAGCCGGACAATCTCAATTCAGTCAGAACATGGGAAATGTTTCTGCATCTTACATGAAAATGTTGTCTAGCAGCAATCATTATTCTAATCGGGTACAATACCTGATATTGGGCGGACAGTTTGGTATTGCACAAAATTCTATGAATTGGAATGATTTGACATTTAGTGCGCAATTTGATGGAGAAGCTTATAATCCGAACCTTGGTACTGGAGAAACTTTTGGCAACGAAAGCTTTACTTATATGAATATGGGCGCGGGCTTGATGTGGTACGGTGTATTTGACGAGCGCATGAGTTTGTGGTTTGGTGCAGCAGGTCAACACCTGAATCAGCCGAACGTTTCTTTTTATGATGGAACTACTGATGCACTGCATACAAAGCTATCTGCCAATGTAGGTGGTGAAGTAGCAGTTGGACCTAGTATTAGTTTGTTGCCTTCTTTACTGTTTATGTCGCAAGGACCTTCCTGGCAGATATTGCCTGGTGTTGGTATTCGTTATACCAAAGACGAATGGCAGGAAGTCGCATTACGAGCAGGCGTAGCACAGCGTATTGTTGGCAAATATGATGACAGCATGGATGTAGATGCCACGACAGTTATGGCAGGTATAGAGTTTCAGAGCCTTACATTTGCTTTAAATTATGACTTGAATATCTCTTCTTTGCAGCCAGCAACTAATCGTCGTGGAGCATTTGAACTGGCGATTATCTACAAACATCCACCAGCTTCTTTGAGAGAAAGTGTGAAGTGTCCTAGTTTCTAAAATAAGGACTTTAAAATATAAGATGTTGAAAGCCTGCCATTTTGGTGGGCTTTTTTTATTGCTAAAATGCTACATTTCTCCCTCTTTGAAAGGGATGATTGATTCTAAATTACAAGGAGTCCTGTTCATTCGTCGCAAACCGTGCATACTTAAAAACAAAAAGCACCTGTGAAAATGTAAAATTTTCACAGGTGCTTTTTTATATAAGTTAGTTAGGCGAACCTTTATCCCTTAGCCAAATCTTCTGTATAAACCATACCGTTTTTAATTACTTTAACATCTTCGGGTACAAAAACTTTAACACTAATGTCTTCATAAATATTATAACCTCCAGCTCGGAGTCCCTGTTTAAAGTCTTTATAATTCAAAGTCAATTTTCCATTATCTTCCTTAATCAATACTTCATAGCGTTTTTCTTTGACTAAAGACTCTAAGATATTTCTATTGCCATTGGTCATTTTGATGGTCGTCTGTATCTGAATGTGACCACCAGGCCAACGTTCTATTTCAGTCTCGTAGTCAAACTGGATATTAACTGATGTAACATCTTTGGCTGTGATGCTTTGATTGGTGGTTCTTTGTAGCTGACCATACAAAAAATGGCTAGTCAGTAATAAGCAAAAAGTAATTGTGAATAAACGCATGGGCAATGGGTATATTTATGGACATTGAGTAATTTCCCCAAATATAGTGACATTTGACATTTAATGATACATCCAATCCATTTTATGACATTTTTTTAACAATTCTTACATTTTTGACAAAACAGGATAATTTGGCTTAAAAAAGCCCGTTTTACGCTTATTCGTTAACACTTTACAGATACTTCATACATCAAAACGTATATTATTGTGACAGTATTTCTGATGCTTATAAAAAAAGCGCGACAGGAAATCCATCGCGCTTTAAAAGTATAATTCTTTTCGCTAAAAGACTTTACTGCTCATATTTATAAGGCAATAATTTGGAGTCTTTAACCGTAGAGAGCGTCATTAAGGTTTTCAGTCGCTCAATCTCTTCGATTTGCGATAATGTCTTAAATAATAATTGTTCGTAAGTAGGAATGTCCTTGCAAATAATTTTTATCAAAAAATCTGCCTCTCCAGTAATGATATAGCACTCTACAATTTCTGTAATGGCACGAATCTTCTCCATAAACTGATTTAAGGCATTTTCTTTCTGCCAGGCGAGCGATACCAATACAAATGTTTTAACGCTGAGTCCGATAGATTGTGGATCAACTAGAGCATGGTAGCTTTGTATGATTTCGTTTTGCTCCAGCTTTTTTACTCTTTCCAGGGTAGGTGCAGGTGACAGTCCAATTTTCTTAGACAATTCAAGGTTGGTAATTTTACTACTTTTCTGAAGTATTTTTAGAATCTGGAGGTCGATGTTATCTAACTTATTTACTGGCATGTCTACTTTTATATTTGTTTTATATAATAAATACAGAGCCTGCAAAACTACAAACAAATATCATTTTAAACAAACAATTCGGCGGGAATTGTCTTTTTTGTAGAAGAACATTTGGTGAGTATGGTTTTAAAAGTACCCTTCCCTAACATTATACCGTAAACAGTGTCAGTGTCAGTAATAATAGTAATGTAAATTTTTATAGCCTCTGGCGAAAATCGCAAAGCGATTTCATTTTTGATTAACATTGCTACTGCTACTGACACTGTTACTGAAACCCCTTATGGGAATATACCTAAAGAAATATAATCGCTCCCAATCTTATTAATTGCATTCACAAAGGCAGCACTTCTCATGTCATCTACCTTCTTATTACGTTTCAATATTTCGCGAATACCATGAAAAGACGTAATCATTGTTTCTTCCAATCCAGAGCGTACCAAATCAATTTCATCAGCTCCTCTAGTCAGTACATTGCGCTCTTTGGCACTGATGGTTTTGCCGGTTGTCCGTTCTACCATGCTCACCAGGTTTTCGTAAGTCTGCTGGTCGAAGCGTTTTTCCATACGCCCAAAACGCATGTGTGAAAGGTTTTTCAACCACTCAAAATAAGAAACCGTTACACCGCCTGCATTGACATACATATCAGGTACAATCACAACGCCTTTCTTGAGTAAAATTTCTTCTGCATCCGGCGTTACAGGTCCATTAGCGGCTTCTGCAATGATTTTTGCTTTGATATTCTTAGCGTTTCCACCGTGTATCTGGTGTTCCAGTGCAGCAGGCACCAGCACGTCACATTCAAGTTCCAACGCAGCTTCACGAGATTTCATGTTCTTAGTCCCTGGGAAGTCGAGGATAGAACCCGTCGCTTTGCGATGTTTTAGTAGTTTTTTAATATCAATACCATCCTTAGAATAAATGGCTCCTTCGTATTCAGATACTCCAATGACAACAAAACCACCTTCTTCCTGAGAAATCATTCCAGTGTATGAACCGACATTACCCATACCCTGAATGACCATTGTCTTGCCTTCTGTACCAGGCTCAAGTCCAATGGCTTTCATGTCTTCTTTGATGCTCATCATTTCTTTGAGCGCGTAAAAGACACCACGTCCAGTTGCTTCTGTACGTCCGCGAATACCATTTAGTTTAACTGGTTTTCCAGTCACACAACCTACTGCATCAATTTCTCCTTTTCCAAAGGCAAGGTAAGTATCCAGTATCCAGGCCATCTCACGGGAGCCTGTCCCATAATCAGGTGCAGGTACATCAATTCCAGGTCCGATAAAGTTTTTGCGTATCAACTCCGTAGCGTAGCGACGGGTGATTTTTTGCAACTGAGATGTTGTATAAGCCCGTGGGTCTATTTTCACCCCACCTTTTGCACCACCGAAAGGCACATCTACAATGGCGCATTTGAAACTCATCAAAGAAGCTAATGCCATCACTTCGTCCTGATTGACATTGGGCGCGTAACGAATACCTCCTTTGGTCGGTAAGCGGTGCTGACTGTGTTGGACACGATAGGCTTCGATTACCTGATACTCTTTACCGATTTTTACGGGAAAGCGCATTTGATATACTGCGTTACATGCTTTGATTTGGGCCAATAATCCTTCCGGAAAATTGGTCGCTGCGGCCGCTTTATCAAAGTAGTTTTCCACTCCTTGTATAAAGCTGTAATGTTTGTTAGCCATTTGTTTGAATTTTTTGTTTTTTGTTATCTTAATACCAGAACAACATTTTATTTACAAAAATAAAAAAGGACAAGACGGCAAGCCTTATCCTCGATTTAGTCATTTATTTCACGTTCGAGTCGACTGATTTTTCTTTCGAGATAAATCAAAAAGAATACAATCCCGATAAATGTAGCAACTATAATGGCTACAACGACATAAATTTTTCCAGTATTTCTAAAAAAATCTGTCTCGCTGCCCTGCGCCAGTAATAACTGACTGAACAGCAAAAATGTGAGTAGCGAAGTCGCTTGTTTGGTCAACTTTTTCATTCAGTGGCAAATTAAAGCAATATTTTTAAAAAAGAAGCAAAATTTTTAACGGTTTTTTCTATAAATACTTTTTCAACTTCAATAAATCAATACGACTCAGCAAGCCAGATATCCAGGCACCAATGAGTATCATTGCAATCACACCTGGATAAAAAACCATGCGCATCGTGTTGTCCAAATCATTACTGCCCAATGCCGGATTGCCGCCCGCCCCTGGATGCAGGCTGTCTGCCAAACGAGGAATAACGAACAAGAGCGGAATCAAAGCTGCAAAAGCAAAAATATTATAAACGGATGAAATGCGGGCTTTTTTATCCAAATCGTCAAAAGAATCTCTCAATACAAAATAGGCAGCATAAACCAGTACAGCAATGGCCGCAGTATTCTGTTTGACATCCCAGTTCCAGTACGCCCCCCAAGTGTGTTTTGCCCAAATCGCTCCGGTAATCAGACCTAATACACCAAACAAAACGCCTACTCGGGCATAAGAAGTTGCATAGATATTATGTTCCAAAACAACGGTAGTTCGACGATTAACTTGCAGAAAGGCAAAGTAAAAAATAGCACAGGTAATGAGTGTAGCAATAGGACCAACGATGGGTTTTGAACCTACTTCGCCGCCCATATTCATTCCTCCATAAATCAGCCAGACCAGCATCAATACACCAAAACCAATGAGTACCGTATTGGATAATTTCCAGTCCTGATTGTCCATCAAATAAGCAATACTGTGCATCACCGAGCCTAGCATCAATATCATCATGGCAAACCAAAGCGGCACATGGAAATATAAACTCCGAATAGATTCCTCCAATATATTCCGAAAAGGAAAAGTAGTTCCCGGTCGCTCATGAAGCCCACTGACCTCACAGCCTAACGAAGTATCAGCCCTACCAGCATTTTGCTGAACCAAACTAACTGCATCTGGCAAGACAGAATAACCATCTACTTCCGATTCGACAATCAAAGAAAAATCTACAATTTTCAGGCTGTCATGCACAAAAGTCGGAATAGTAAAACTTGTTTTGGCTGTACGGTCATCTATCACCTCCACCTCATTGGCACAGATAGAAAAAGTCATATTATTAATCAGCCATGCCCGCATGGGGTTGGCTTGTGTATAATGCGTGTTGTAGCCATGTATCGTCATCTGCAAGGTCTCCCCTGCATTGGCTCTGCTGCCGTCGATATAGTGTGTGGCCGGCGACAAAGGAATAAGCATACCCGCTACTATCGTGTAGAGCATCAGGAGAACGGCTAAAATTTTCCACCAGTGTTTTTTCATGTATTGAATTGATTACTTGTGGAGCAAAACTAAGAAAACATATTGAGAAAGTATGTAAAGAAAAACGAGAGTATTTTATTCATTCGCCTTCTTTTGTTTTTAGATTTTCGATGATGGTTATAACTTCTTTAAGTCTTAGTCCAGAAATTTCTGCTATATCTTCAATTGCCATATTTTTCCTCCAACATCTTTCAATCACTTTTTCTTTTTCTTCTTTTTTGCCCTCTTTCTTGCCCTCTTTCTTGCCTTTATTCTCTGCGGCTGTTATTTTACCTCTCTCATCTTGCTCTGCTATCGATGCATTATCGTAGGCTATTAATTCTTCTTTTTCCCAACTGTGTTTGTCTGCATCTTTGTAGGCTTCTCTTAATCCTTCATCATCTACATTATCAGGTATTACTTCTAAATTTTCAGCATTCTTTATGAAGAATACCCATTTTTCGGTGAGCGTATTTAATTCATGTACTTTCAAGCCAAACTTTTTCAATTCAATAAAAGTGAACTGAATATCCTTTAATTTATGTTCATAAGTTTCGCCATTCACAATAATATGATGAGACAGATAATTCGGACTATCGAAAAAATAAAAATCTAAAATACCGATAAAAAAGGTAGGTTTTAGAAGAGGATATTGCTCACCTCTATCTATTTGCATCGAATAATCTCGACAGGTGTAATATTGAACTCTTTTATCAAATCCATCCACATCTGCTACTTGCATTTCTATAACAAATTGATTATCCTTTTCGTCTTTTGCTCTAATATCTATAATGGAAGCCTTTTCACCAGCTACTCTTGGCAATTGATAGGGATTAATTATAGAGACTTCTTCTATTCTCTGTCTCCCTTCTAATTTCAAAACGGCATTCAGAAATGAAATGATAATTTTTGTCTTTTTTTCATTCCCAAATATCTTTCGAAAAGCTATATCATTTTTGACATCTACAAATTTCATCCTGCTTTATTTTGCTTTAGAATAGCATACAATTTACGAATATTTTTTGATTGTTTGGAACTGTATCTTGTAAAATTTGCCCTCTGAAGTTACCAAAAAACAAAAATACATAAAAAACAAGCCACTCCAAAAGCCAACCAACATTTAAGAAATAAACACCTTCTTAATAAGCGACCTATCTCACAGTTTGGCTAACTTCACTTTTTTCCGTACTATTGCCAAGAGCTAAGTTTAAAAAATACAGCTTGATTTTTCCCGTCAGGGAATAAAAAGCCAACACGCAACACACAACCCGCAACCCGCAACCCGTATACACGCAACAAAAAAACAATATCGAATATCGAACACTGAATATCGAAGTAAACCAACAACACATCAACACGACAACACAAAAAAGTGAACATAAGAATCATATCAGCCGGAGCCGGTAGCGGCAAAACCTATCGACTCACCAAAGAAATGGTGGATTTACTCAAACCCGACCACCCCATGCAGGTACGGGCAGCAGGTATTATCGCCACGACCTTCACCAAAAAAGCAGCCGCAGAATTGCAGGACAGAGTGCGCGTATCTCTGCTCACAGAAGGACTCTCCGAACAAGCCGACGACCTGGCCAATGCCATGATCGGAACGGTACACAGCATTGGCGTCAAACTGCTCAAACGTTTTGCTTTTGAAGCTGGCGTATCGCCCGAAGTCGATATTATCGCAGATGAAGACATGCAGGTCATGTTCAATGAATCGCTGGCCGCCATATTGCGCCCCGAGCGCATCAAAACAATGGAAGAACTGGCGGAGCGACTCGGTTTCAATAAAAAAGAACGCTATGACTGGCGCAAGGAAGTACGCTCGCTCACCGAGATTGCCCGCGCCAATAATTTCTCCAATACCGTCCTGCGCGACAGTTGCCAGAAATCACTGGATTCCCTCTTTGAATTTATCGAACTGGAATCCGAAATGCCAGAGGCACAATTCAATAATCAACTACTCAGCATACTCGATGAAGCCTTAGAAGTCATTCGGAATAACGAAGACAGCACCAAGACCACACAGGGCATCCTAAATGCCACACAAGCCATCCGCAACAACCTCCGCGCACGAGGCGAACTCAACTGGTACGAATGGGTCAAATTATACAAGCAGCAAAACAAAATTGGCAAGAAAAGCCGCGACGATTATGAGCCGGTTTCAGACTGGGCTGCCCGACACGATACGCACCCACGCTTTCAGGCAGACATTCGGGCGTTTATCACCAATATTTTTGAAATTTCCATTGAAGCACTGGACGAATACGACTATTATAAAAAACGGCGCGGACTGATTGACTACACCGACATGGAGGTCAGCGTCCTCACTTTACTGGACAATCCGCAGGTGCAACAGGTCATGGAAGACGAGTTGGACTTGCTGATGGTTGATGAATTTCAAGATACCAATCCCATTCAATTAGAAATTTTCCTGAAACTTTCCCGACTGGCAAAACAGTCTATCTGGGTGGGTGATCCCAAGCAATCTATTTATGGATTTCGTGGAGCAGAGCCAGCATTGATGCAGGCGATTATCCGAAAAATGGGCGGCATTAAAAAAGAAGATATTTTACAATATTCCTGGCGCGCAAGAGAAAATTTGGTCTATGCCTCCAACTCTTTATTCTGTCGGGCTTTTCAGCAATTGCCGCCGCAGCAGGTCGCGCTTCAGCCACAACGCACCAAAGCAGGCAATGATTTTTTCAAAGCGGAACCCATCCAATTGGACACGGCTTTGAAGCATTGGCATTTTCAGCACGAAGGCGGCAAACGACCACCAGGAAATCCCTGGGTAGAAAATTGCATCGCCAACAACATCCGGCAAATGCTGGAACAGGGTATCCATATTGTGGACAGGGAAACAGGCGTCACAAGAAAAGCAGAGGCAGGCGATGTATCCGTTTTATGCCGCAGCAATAAATCCTGTATTGATGTAGCCGACGCCTTGCACCGTGCCGGACTCAAAGCCGCCATTGCCCGCAGTGGACTGACCGCTACGCCAGAAGTCCAACTCATTTTGGCTTGCCTGAAATACATCCTCCACCGCTCAGATTCTTTGTCGGTGGCAGAAATTTTACGCCTTGCCGGCAATTATGATATTGAACGGATTATTGAATTGCGTTTGCAATATATCGAAAAGAAAGAAGCAGGAGAACGAGTCTATAAATGGGATGACGAACATCAAATCATCAAGCAATTGGACGATTTGCGATTGGAAGTCGTAGAGCTATCAGGTAGCGAAATATTAAACCTTGTTCTCGAAGAACTGGACTTGCGGCGCATCATAGCCACATGGGGCAATGTGCGGCAGCGATTTGATAATGTGGATGCTTTACGCAAAATGGCTTTGCAGTACGAAGACGCCTGCAATCGCCTCCACACAGCAGCCTCGCTCGGTGGATTTCTATTATGGCTCAATGAACAGGCAAATGACGAAACCGACCAGCAGGGCGCAAGAGAAAATCCTGATGCCGTAAATGTACTGACCTACCACAGAAGTAAAGGGCTAGAATGGAATATTGTCATCTGCCACAACTTAGAAAACACGCTCCGCGACCGCGTCTGGGGCATGAGCATTGTGCCCGAACAGGACGAAGTTGACCTCAATGCACCACTCGCCAATCGCTGGCTGCGCTACTGGATCAATCCTTATGCCGACCAGATAAAAGGCACAGCACTAAATGAAGCCGTAGAACAAAGCCCGGTCAAAAGTGCCGCCACGATACACGCCCGTCAAGAAGAAGCTCGGCTACTCTATGTCGGCATCACCCGCGCACGGGATTACCTCATCCTACCCACCCGACAAGCACCAACAAAATGGCTCAATCGGGTTTGGAATGACGGCGACGAAAATACCCCGACTTTAAATGTAGAAAGTTACGACTCGCCCTGGAATTGGAGCGGAAGCCTTGTCCCTATAGATACAAAAGTTGAGTTTTATGATAAATTATTTCCACACCTTAATACTGGTGAAGCAGCAAGCAATTATTTGGAAGAACGCGCAGGTAGTCAGTCTTATCCTGTTCTAAAACCAGATGTAGCGACAGAAACAGCCAACCGATTCAAAATACGCCAACAAATTGAAATACAGCCCGTTAAAATACACGCTGACACAGAAGAAGAAACAATCAGTCCTTTATATAAAGCCTTCCTATTTGCCGATGAACCGACTGCTGATGCTCCTAGCCGCGAGGCTATCGCACTTAGGCTTATTGAACAATTTGACGCAGAAGATACAGTAGAAGCCAAACATTTACTGCCTGCTTCCAAAGCCTTTCAGGATTTTTTGCAGCAGCAATTTTCCATCAAAAAAATATATCGTAATTACCCAATTACCCGACATCAAAACGGGCAAATTTTTGAAGCGCTTGCTCACTTTTTACTGGATACACCAGAAGGCTATATTATTATACAATATAATAATCAGCCCGTACATACCAAAAAACTAAACGCAGTTTTGAAAGAGGTTTCGCCCACCCTACAAAATATGGCAGCATCTGTAGAAGGCTGTTTGCAAACTTGGGTATATTTTGGTGTGTCTGGACTTTTGGTACAAGTGGAAGGGTAAGTTTAAGCTCAAGTCTAAGAATAAGTTTAAATTCTAATTAGACATTAAAAATGTCACCAAAGGTGACATCTAATTTTAAACTTAAACTTGAGCTTAAACTTATTCAGCCCTCCTCAATCACTTCCATCAAAGTACGAAAAGCAACATATTTATTTTTATACCGCTCGGTATGCTCAACCTGTAATGTCTTAGCATGATTGTCCTGATATTTTTGAAAAGCCTCCATACTCGGACTTAAATATTGTATGGCATAAGTTGTCCCACCATCTTCCTCCTCTCCCAGTATTTTACCAATTTTATAAGAAGTAAATAAACCCGTATTCATAACATCAGGGATATGGACATCTCGCATCCAGGCGAGCCAGTCATCGTGTACAGTATTGACAATTTTAACAGTAACATTATATAGAATCATCTTTGCTTGTATTTTTATTCTAAAGAAAAAAAAATTGTCATATTAGAAATATTTTTTTAACCAAAAAATAAAACTTTCTTTCATACTTCCCGTAAGATAAGTTATCCAAAATTCAGCATCACGAAATTCAAACTCGTTGTAAACGAGAAGAAATACCTTTTTTACCAAAAAATGCTAGGTTTACGATGAACTTACAAAAAATCTTATCCAATATGATATATTCATTAATGAACGCTGATACAGCTGTATCAAATCGTTCGAGTAATGAACAACAGCACAGCCTGTACTTAGTATATCTGTTAATGACTTTTATAGACATGCCGAAGCAGTATAGCACACCTTACATTCGCTACTCATTGTCAGTTACTTACAAAACATATTTACCAAAAGAAAAAATCGATAAATGGGTAAACAAAAAACCCATATAACTCATAATGCGCAACACACACAACTCAAAGAAAAGAAAAAGCGACATCTTATCTCAATGCGACCAAACAAAGCAGATAAGTTGCCACTTTACTAAAAGTGATATAAAAATAAGACATTAGCGGCAAATCTACAAGCCCTAGTGTATTTTCCTGTCATTTCTATTCTTTCCTTTGCTTTTGAGGCATTCTACATAAAAATTATCCAATTTTTTAAATGGACTTTATTCCAGAATAAAGTCTAATACTCATCATCTGATTATGAGAAAATTTGTACTTAAAACCAACGCAGAAACACGCCAGAGTTTTTCATGTACCCACCTGATGCAACAGCTTACAGGTATATGGACGCAGACTGGAAAACAACGTTTACTACTTCCATTATTTTCGATGCTACTCATCAGCTC
>CALFBH010000111.1 GCA_937951615.1 uncultured Saprospiraceae bacterium
GAGGAAGGCAAGCGGGTGGCAGACATGATTTTGGAACAAAAAACACGTTACCATTTACAAAATAAAGATGTCGCTATTCTGTATCGCACCAATGCGCAATCAAGGGCATTTGAGGAATCGCTGCGCCGACTGAGTATCCGATACAAAGTATTTGGTGGTTTGTCGTTTTACCAAAGAAAAGAAATCAAAGACATACTCGGCTACCTACGACTGATTGTGAATCCGAATGATGAAGAAGCCCTTCGACGGGTCATCAATTTTCCCAAACGTGCGATAGGTAAAACAACGGTGGATAAGATCAGTAAGTTTGCCGACCAAGCTGATGCGGATACGCCCATGTGGAAAATTGTCACGAATATTGAACAGGTGGGACTGAGTGCGCGTCCGACAAATGCGATCAAGGGTTTTGTGAAACTGATTAAAAAATTTCAGGCTTTACAAAATACGAAGGATGCTTATGAGTTGGCCATTTTTGCGGCAAAGGAATCCGGCATACTGAAATTGCTGGGCGAAGATAAAACCATTGAAGGCATGAATCGCATGGAGAATGCGCAGGCTTTGTTGGATGGTGTCAAAACCTTTGTGGAATCAGATGAAGATTTCGGGGAAGATATAGAAGGCGATAGAAGTCTGGCGGCTTATCTGCAAAGTATTTCTTTGCTGACCGATCAGGATACGCAAGAGGATACGGATGATTTTGTAACACTGATGTCGGTTCATGCTGCAAAAGGACTGGAGTTTCCTTCAGTTTTTGTGGTGGGACTGGAAGAGGATTTATTTCCTTCTTTTATGTCTAAAAGCACAGTCGATGAACTGGACGAGGAACGAAGATTATTCTATGTAGCTATCACGCGGGCCGAGCGTTTTCTGACGATTTCCTATGCTAAAAGCCGTTATCGTTTTGGTCAGATTAGATATAATGACACCAGTCGTTTTCTGGATGAAATTTCAAATGAAAACCTGATGATGTCTACGCCATTCAGTAAGGCGACTTCACGACCAACTGCTTCTTCTGATACAGATTCCAACCGCAGCGTAAATTATTCAAAATACGTTGCCAAGAAACCGAAAAAGACCTATAATACCAATGCGCCAGTTGATCCAAATTTCACAGCCGTCAAGGTAAAAGATTTATCCATTGGTCAGAAGATAGAGCATTTCCGTTTTGGAGTAGGAACGATTAAATCAATAGAAGGAGCGGCAGGAAATGAATTTGCCACCATCAATTTTTCAGATAGTGGAGACAAGCGGATTGTGTTGCGCTTTGCGAAGTTTAAAATCTGACGACGACGACGTAGGGGGAATTCATGAATTCCCCCTACGTCGTCGTCATTCGATATTTTTTAGTTTTTCAATGCGTTCGCCATCGTTGCACCAATTGCAGCAGGTGATTTTACAACGTGAATACCACAAGCTTCCATGATTTCCATTTTGGCTTCTGCGGTATCGGCATGTCCGCCGACAATTGCTCCGGCATGTCCCATTGTTCTACCTTTAGGTGCAGTTTGTCCAGCGATGAAACCAACAACTGGCTTAGTACCATTTTCTTTTATCCAATGTGCTGCATCCGCTTCCATACTTCCGCCAATCTCGCCAATCATAATGATGCCATCTGTGTCTGGGTCATTCATCAATAATTCTACAGCGTCTTTAGTCGTTGTGCCTACAATTGGGTCACCACCAATACCAATACAAGTTGATTGTCCAAGTCCGGCTTTGGTGACCTGATCTACAGCTTCGTAAGTCAGTGTACCAGAACGAGACACAATACCGATACGACCTGGATTGTGAATAAAGCCAGGCATGATACCCACTTTTGCTTCACCAGGTGTCATGACGCCAGGGCAGTTAGGCCCAACAAGGCGGCAATCTTTGTTCTTGATGTAGGCTTTCACTTTCACCATATCCTGGACAGGAATACCTTCCGTGATACAGATGATTACTTTGATACCCGCATCAGCGGCTTCCATGACTGCATCTCCTGCAAATCTTGGTGGCACAAAAATAATGGATGTATCCGCGCCTGCTTTATCTACGGCTTCTGCTACGGTATTGAAAACTGGTTTGTCCAGATGTGTTTGTCCGCCTTTGCCAGGTGTTACACCTCCGACGACATTGGTTCCGTACTCAATCATTTGCCCGGCGTGGAAGGTGCCTTCTTTTCCGGTAAATCCTTGTACGATAATCTTTGAGTTCTTATTAACTAATACTGACATTTATTTCTTAATGATAAATGATGAATGATGAATGATGAATGTGTCATTCACGGATTATTTGTCTTCTTCTACAATGACGAATATATCTTCATTGTCTTTTTTCATGAGGTAGTTTTCGCGGGCAAATTTTTCTAGGGCATCCTTATTGGTGAACAGGTTTTCTTTTTGTTCTTTGACCTGCTCGATCTGCTCTTCGTAATAGGTCTTTTTTGCCTGCATATCGTCTATGGTGTTTTGCAAATGTCTTTGAGAAATCAAATCATTACGATCGAAAAAGACCAGCCAGATGACAAATAGCGTAGCCGCAATCAGGAAAGGATTCCTAAATGGTGCGGGAATTTTATAAAAAAAAACGCTGAATGTATTCTTAGCCATATTGCAAAATCTTGGTAATTTGCTGCAAAGATAGGGAAAAATGTGCTGTTGTGCTGTGTGCTTGTCTGCTTTTTACTTTGTTTGGCTTGGATTAAAGCTTTTATCTGAGTTCAATCTCATCAATTTCCAAACTGAAAGATTCTGCTTTTTTATTGGAAATTAGGAAAGCTACTTCTGCCATTGTTTTTGTGGGGAAGTTGGGCATATCCAGTTCTCTACCTCGAAAAGTTGGATACATTTCACTTAGTGGAATTTCGATGGTCTGCCAATCGCCAGTTGTTTGAAAATAAGCAATATAAGAATGACGATCGTATAAAGTCGCTTTTGTCCTGAATTGATACCGCTTGCCATCGCCTCGCAATCGAATCACAAATTTGTCATACCCTTTGACGGTTTTTTCCTCAAAACGATACCGAACAGAGGAAAAGCCGCCATTATTTTCCAGCGATACATCTCCATGAAAAACAGCATGACCTTCATCGCTAAGGTGCAGGCAGCCAGCCGAGCGTCCACCCATCACCCCATCATCCACGACTGCCCAGTCGCGCAAATCACTTTGCAGAGTAAAATCAAAAATGGTTTCGGATTTTAGCATCATGGTGGTAAGTATAAATAAACAAGCGTATTTCATGGCTAGGTAACAGAATTTTTAAGTCTAAGTTTAAGCTGAATCTGATAATTATCGGATAAGTTTAAATAAAAAAGAACTGATTTACAAATTGGTCTTGTTCCTTTGATATTGCGTTATCAGTAATACCTAAATAATTTAAGCTGTTCAAGTTTATTAAGGGACTCAAATCATTGACTGGAGTGCCATTTAGCCATAGCTCAATTAGGTTGTTCAATTCCCTCAAAGGAGTCAGATCTCTGACTAGCGTCCTGTTTGCGATTTTCACAATTTATAAAAAGAAAAGGCTATCCAATAAATTGGATAACCTTTTTTAATGCGCCCCCACAAGGACTTGAACCTTGGACCTACGGATTAACAGTCCGCCGCTCTAACCAGCTGAGCTATGGAGGCATTATCGTTCGTCAAGACGAACTCTATATTATACGCTTTTTCACAAAAAAAAGTTCTGCCATCGCATATCTTATTGTAAAAAGCGATGCAAATGTAGTGTAAGAAAAATAATTGTGCAATCTTTGTGGCGAAAATTTTTAAAAAAAAAGTAATTAAATGACCGACAAAAAGATTTTATTACAATAATCCATTGTCTTTCAAATGATTACCTAAAAAAGAAACCATGAGTTTATTGACTGTAGGCACAGTAGCCTTTGATTCTATCGAAACCCCTTATGGCAAAGCGGACCGAATTGTAGGAGGAGCAGCAACATATATCAGTTGGGCAGCCTCTTATTTTGTTAATGATATAAAACTATGTTCGGTCATTGGCGACGATTTCCCTGAAGCTGAACTGAACGCTTTGCGCGAACGCGGAGTGAGTTTAGATGGTTTGCAAGTTAAAGCCGGTGAAAAATCATTTTTCTGGTCAGGACGATATCATAGCAATATGAATTCCAGAGACACCTTGGTGACCGACCTAAATGTATTGGCGGATTTTGATCCCGTTTTACCTGAGAGTTACAAAGACGCAGAATATGTCATGTTGGGCAACCTGACTCCAGAAGTACAAATGAAGGTCATTCAGCAGATGACCAAACGTCCGAAGCTCATCGTACTAGATACCATGAATTTCTGGATGGATGTTGCTTTAGATAGTTTGAAAGCTGTCATTAAGGAGATCGATGTACTAACCATCAATGATGAAGAAGCCCGCCAGTTATCTGGCGAATATTCATTGGTAAAAGCAGCACGAGTGATTCGCGCAATGGGACCTAAATACCTCGTCATCAAAAAAGGCGAACACGGTGCCTTATTATTTCACGGTGAGAATGTGTTTTTTGCTCCTGCATTGCCTTTAGAAGAAGTTTTTGATCCAACAGGTGCAGGTGATACTTTTGCTGGTGGTTTTATTGGTTATCTGGCAAAATCAGGCGATTTGTCTTTTGAAAATATGAAGCGCGCCGTCATGTATGGTTCTGTGCTGGCGTCTTGTACAGTGGAGAAGTTTGGTATTGAAAAAATAAAAGAACTGGATCAAGCAGAAATCACAGCACGTGCAAAACGTTTTTCCGAGTTGATTCGGGTCGATTTCTAAGCCAGAAAAAAATAGAGATTAAAAGAGAAAGCCTGGAATATACTTCCGGGCTTTTTTATTGAAATGGCACATTACTTGAATTATTAACATTCAAACACCACAACTCCCCAAAAACCCGTAACTTAGCGAAGTTAAAATAAACCAATCATGTTACAACAGAAGAAATTTGCCCACTCCTACATCTATTTTATAGGGACAATTGCCTTGTTGCTTCCCCTCTTCTTTGCATTTTACATGACACCTTCTCCTATAGCTACACCTGTCGATGAAAGCTGTATTGAGCTAGAAGCAGAGAATAAACGGCTCAAACGCCGTGTCCTCGCCCTAGAAGAGGAACGAGAACTGCTGGTGCAGGATCGCAAAAACCGCATGGTTGCCAATCGCTTTCTAAGAGAAAAAAATGATGAACTGATTGAAGAGGTCGTGCCTATGCGATATTGGAACAGTGTGTACAAAAAACTTGTCCCCAAAAATAAAGCGCTACAAAAAGCGGTGACTGGCTTAAGACAGGATTCCATTGCATTTTCACAAACCATCAAGAGCCTGAAATCTGGTTTGCAGGTCGAACTGGTCGAACGACAGGAAGCACTTGCAGGCGCGACCAATACTTATCTGATTAATGATATTTACATTCAAAAGTATAATGACAGCAATATTGACATCCATTTTATGCTGACTTCGCTTAATGACAATCCCATCAGAATGAAGGAAGAAGCACTTTTGAAAATGCAGGTATTTTACCAAACTGAAAACGGCTGGGAACAACTAATTTATGGCGAAAAAGGCAGTGCGTCTTACGACAAATATTATACGATGAAGTTTTTCGAAGTCGGCATTCAAAATAAAGCACGCTACCACAGCATCGCCAATTTTAGTAAGAAAAAAGCAACTGGTGAGTTTCGGGTCGAGTTTTACCACGAAGGCCGGGTCATCGGCGCAAAAGGGTTCCGGCTGTAGAGACAATTCACAAATTGTCTCTACAGCTCGGTGTCATTATCAAAAAATTTATCATCCGCCCATTTTCCAGGATTATTGATGATGTACTGTTTGATACGTTCATAAGCCCCCGTATCGCGAATAACATGATCGTGATAATCTGCCTGCCAGTTTTTCCTACCAGGTGTTTGCCGCAACATATTCATCTCTTTTGATGTCAACATCTGGAATTTTCCCATAATTTTCGGAATAATCATCTGGCGACGGCGTTTGCGATATTGTTCCACCATATCCTGTTCTACGTTTACCAACGGAACAGGAACAATGCTTGAAATACCATTATGATAATCATAATCGCCCAATGTAATAATACAATGCAGATGATTGGGCATGACCACACACACATCCAATAATGCACGATAATTCCAATATTGCCAGCGATTGGATTCAATGTGATATTTGTTTTTGAATTTATCTGACATGGTGCAGTTTAATGATTGTCGTTATTATAATCCAATTCGTACACGTCTGCTAATGTTCCCGTCCAAATATTCTTCGATCCTTTTTTTTCAGCAATTTATCCAATTCTTTCTTTTCTTTCAGTTCTTCTGCTGTCAATTTAAAATCCTTGCCCAGCTTGCGCAAATTGGGTTGCCCTGCATCTACCCAGGCGGTGTACCAAAGGCTGCCCAGCGTGTGTATCGTTTTCACAAAACGCTCTTCTACCATGCCGTTCATCTCTTTATCGAATACACGGGTAAAAGCTTCGCACTGAATCGAAACCGTTCGGTCTAAACGCTCTTCAAAACATTGTTGTTGATCTTTTGGAAATTGCTCGACTAGCCTTTTTTCTACATTCAGCACACTATCTACCAGTGAATTACTTTTCAAAATGGTTTCCCAAATCAGTGTTTTAGGATCATCAATGTATTCGGCTTTGCCGACAAAAGTATCAAATTCATCATAACGCAACTCTACTATCCTGCTTTCCCAAAAGGCATGAATACCGACCTGATTGGTCAATTGCCCATTATAATTCGTCGTCGTGTGCAAAGGCACATGCGCGTCGCCTACATAATGCCCATAATCAGCCGATAGGCGCATAATGGTATTTGGGTCACCATTGCGAAAAGCATCCGTCAATTTCTTTTGCATCAATTGCAAATGCCAGGGAATGACACCATATTCAGAAAGCTGATTCACAAAATAAGCCTGCGCACAATTGGGCTTTATGGGTTCATTCGGAAATAATTCCATCAAGGCATCTGTATTTACAGTCTTGTCGTTCCGATATATTTTACTTTGAATCTCTTGCTTCACAAATTTTTCATAATAATTCCGATACACTATTACACTGTCTTTTCGGAATGCTTTTTTTATACCATCACCAAACAAGACCAGTTTGTATTTATCCATTTTGCTGACAGCATTGCCAAATAATTGCAAGGTATCTGCATCTGCTGTGACCACAAAAACATCGGTAAATTGCATCAGTGCGGGCGTCCATTCGCGTGGCACATTAGGATAAGGATAAGTTCCCCAATGATCAATATCAATATAATGTCGAGGCGCTTCATGCTTGGTCGCATAACGACGCTTATCAGGATCAACCGCATGTTCGGTGATGTGTTCGATATTGCGTTTATAAAACCCAATCATCTCAGGCGGCAGCGTAAATACTGCCATCCGGTTGATTTGTCGATGCCCGAAAAAGCCCCATTCTTCCTGCTGGCAAACAGACGAAGAGTGATGCATATAAGTATAAGCGGAAAACAAGGTCGTGATGACCAATACCGTGCAGAGGAAAATGATTTTTTTCATAAAATCGTTATAATTGTTTGACCATTACAAAGTCAGTAAAGTTAGTGAATCCAATTCAAAAAATTCTTTTATCCTTACTTATTCAACGTAAAAAATAAAAAAGTTGTATTATTGGGGAATTGAGTAATTGACTTATTAAGTAATTATGTTGATTAAGTGAGCCACTCAATAACTCAATACGCTCAATACCTTAATCAACTCAATCAACTCAACATGAACAACACTTACGTAGCTATCATGGCAGGTGGAATTGGCAGTCGTTTTTGGCCAGGTAGCCGAGTGCATCGTCCTAAGCAATTTCTCGATATTCTGGGAACTGGCAAGTCGCTGATTCGGCTGACCTTTGAACGTTTTTTACAGCTTTGTCCGAAGGAAAACATCTTTATTCTTACCAATAAAATGTACCGCGAGCAGGTAAAAGAGCATCTACCCGAACTGGAATACAGCCAGATTTTGTGTGAGCCTTCCCGCAATAATACTGCCCCTTGTGTGGCTTATACTGCTTTCAAACTACACGGTATTAATCCAAAAGCCAATTTTGTCGTCGCGCCTTCTGACCACGTTATTTTAAAAGAAAATGCCTTTTTGGAAACAGTGCGCAAAGGGCTAGACTTCACGGCTACACACGATGCGCTGGTCACCCTAGGCATCCGCCCCACCCGACCGGATACCGGATATGGCTATATCAATTTTGAAACCGAGGATGCTGATGGCATACATGAAGTCATTCGATTCACTGAAAAACCAGACATCGACCATGCCCGTCAATTTGTAGACAGTGGAGAATATCTTTGGAATGCCGGCATCTTTCTCTGGACAGCCGAAAATATTATCCGGGCTTTTGAGCAGCACGAACCAGAAATTCACCGGATGTTTGATGAGATAAAAAGCGACCTCAATACAGATAAGGAGCAGGCAATTATTGACAAAACATATCCAGACACACCGAAAATTTCGATTGATTATGCCATTATGGAAAAAGCAAAAAATGTCTACACCATTCCCTCTGATTTTGGCTGGTCTGATCTGGGCACCTGGAATTCTTTGCATGCCGAATTTGAAAAAGACGAACATAATAATGCCCTGAACAGCGATAATATCATGACTTATGACACGAGCAATTGCCTCATTCGTGCAGCAAAAGACAAACTGGTCGTCGTGAAAGATCTGGACAATTATATCATAGTCGACGAAAAGGATGTGCTACTTATTTATCCGAAAGACAAGGAACAAGAAATCAAAGCTGTGACGAAGGAAATTGGAGAGCAGAAAGGGGATGTTTTTTTGTAAATGGTAATTGGGCTAATCTTTAGTGTTGCCTTCGACTCCGCTCAGGCAACTGAATTGTAGTTTCGTCGGTTTCGTAAACTTGTGCGTATGCTTTTGGGGAGCGAGTTTGCTAAACCTTCCATTATTTACTGATTGATAGGTTGAGCAAATTCTCTACCCTCGATGCTGCCCGTAAATTTACCCCGCCGATTAGACAGTTCGTTGAGCGTAGCCGAAACCAACCTAATTGCAGTTGATTGAGCGGAGTCGAAATCAACTTTCAGTGTTGTCCTCGACTCCGCTCGGACAACTGCGATATAACCAGCTAGCCGAGAGGCAGTTGATTGAGCGGAGTCGAAAGCAACAGACATACCACAACACGACAACACATCAACACCACAACACAAAAAAAATGAGAACAGTAATACAAAGAGTCAGTGAAGCTTCCGTCACCGTAGAAGGCGAAGTCATTGGCAAAATCGGCTACGGACTATTGATTTTGCTGGGCATAGAGCCAGAAGACAGTCAGGAAGACATTGACTGGCTGTGCCGCAAGATTGTCAATATGCGGATATTTGATGATGAAAATGGCGTGATGAATCGCTCCGCTTTGGAGACGGATAGGGATTATCTGGTTATCAGTCAATTTACACTACATGCGAGTACCAAAAAAGGCAATCGTCCTTCCTATATCAAGGCTGCAAAACCTGACATTTCTATTCCGCTTTACGAGCAATTTGTACGTTCCTTATCCGAAGTTTCAGGAAAAGTTATTGCGACTGGAAAGTTTGGTGCAGATATGAAAGTAGCCCTGCTGAATGATGGTCCAGTCACCATTTTATTAGATACCAAAAACAAAGAATAAAACATGGATCATTCCGAATTTTAGGAAAAACAGAAATTATAAGAGGTCGATAGTCCTCAGTCCATAGTCGATGGCTGTATTTTAGCATTAAAACTATTTCCGTTCTTCATTTTGCTTTGCAAAATGCGTAAAAAACTGGAAACAGAGTAGTAAGGACTGCAAGTATCGACTATGGACCATCGTCCATGGACATTCTGGACATTTTTAAAATTCGGGATGACTCATGTTTTATTAGAAACCTTTAAATCGTGTTTACCGTATTTACGCGCCTCCTTTCTTTTTCTTATTTTTCTTCCACCTTTTCAATTCCTTTTCTGTCATCGTCTTTGTACCAGGAGACGGCGCTTTATCATCTGTACTGAAGACTTCTACTGCTCTCCTATTTCGCCAGCCGCTTTCAACTTCCACAGAAGTGCTTGAGCTAGACCAGGATGACTTGTGTACTTTCTTATAAGATTCAAGTTTACAAGCTGAACGAAGGGCTTCTTTTTGATAATACTTGCCGTATTTTTTCTCGTCTTTATTCCCCAAATACGACTTAGCCAAATAGCAGGCTGCTTCATTATTATCGGGTTGTTCACTGACCGTTTTTTCCAAGAGGCTGATCGCCGTGGCAAAGTTTTTAGCATAAAAAGCTGCCTGTCCTGCATAATAGCTGATTTGCTTGTCTTCTTTAAGTTTCAAAGATGTAGCAAATGCCTTATAAGCTCCCCTATAGTTTTTATTATTATAGCTCAGCACGCCCAGTTGATTATGCGCTTCCACATGTTTATCGTCCAGCAATATGGCATTTTTAAAGGCCTTAATTGCTTCCGCCTTATCCGTGCCTTTATAGGCCAGACCGCGTACATACCAGCTCTCTGCATCGGGTGTTTCGTCTGTATCGCTACTAAGTGCTTGCCTATACTTATTATTATAATAACCAACAGCGTCATACTCATTCACTCTACTAGCTTCTTTCACGCTGCCATCGTTTTGCAATGAAGCGAGCTTTTGCTGCGCCTTTTTGAAACTAGGCTTAAGTGCATTCGCTTTTTTGAAAGCAGCGAGGGCTTCTGTTTTCTCTCCTTCGCTCAAGTAGAGCAAACCTAAATTATACCACGTTTTTTCATTGCCAGGCTGATAAGTCAAGAGTTGCTTATAAGTCGCAATAGACTGTTTTACATCGTTTGTTTTATTATAACAGTAAGCCAGCATTTCAAGTGCTTTGCTAAAGTCAGCAGACTTATTCACCGCTTGTTTAAATAAAGGAATAGCCGCTGCGTAATTCCCCATATTAAACTGACTTATTCCGTCATTATAAGCCATGACAGCTTCGTTCTTTAGCTTTACTGTCTGATTATGAACACTGGAAGAACTTACAGGTGAAATGGATGTTTTGACTGCTTTGGCTTCAGTTGTCGTCGTTGTAGAACTGGAGCTTGAGCTAAAACTAGAGCTGGATTCGTGGATGATTTGGGCAAAACTAAGGTGCAAAAAGCACAAGCTCGCCAATACCGTAATAAATGCTTTCATGATGCGTTGGTTTAAATTATTAAATTAATGCATGTTTTAATATTAAACTACGTAAAGATATGAATAATAATCAAAATTACATTTTAAAAATAAAATATTTGTTCAAAAAAATATTCTACTCTTTTATTTTTAAGTCAAACAAAGGTGTAAGTAAAGAGGTACTTTTTTTATAAAAATGACATAGGTGGGCAGATGATGGGTATAGGTGGGAGATTATTGTAAAAACTAAAACAAATTTGGTATTATCTATCTTTGGAATAAACTACTTCAAGTCCTCTATTTTTTCCGCAAGCCACTTTTTATCACTCACAAATTCCAGTTTATTTAGCTTTCTTTTGATTTTCTCTTTAGTCATTTTACCGGCTCCATGCCGTGTGTTATAGACATTGATAAGGATGCGGACGAAGTTTTTGAAGGCTTGTTTATTCTTCGTAGTCAAACCCTTATGACTTTGTATAAATCGCTCGGAGAGCAATAAAGTCCGCAGGGTACGCTCATCATATTCCTTGTCTAATTCATAATGAGACTTTAAGAGCATAATACGACAATTGATGTCATAAGCAAGATTGACTTTTTCGACACGAATAAAGTGCGACAAGGCAGTTTTGAAATCGTTTTGATAAAAAGCGACTGCGCCCATATTGAAATGATAAACGCTCTTAGCATATTCTTTTTCAAGCGCAGGGCGGTACTTTTCTATCATTGTTTTTGCCCAGTCAAATTCTTCTAATTTGCAACTCAAGGTAATGATATTTTTAAGTGTGCCGACAGGCATAAAATTGCCTTCTCTAAGCAAATCTTTCTCTTCCATTTTTCTGTACAAGTCAAACATGTGTCTGTAATATTCTACTTTTCCTTCTTTGATTTTTTTACTACAAAAATTCCCTGCAATCATATAGAAATGATTCAAATCATGCTTTGGAATAAATGCACTTTGCTCATCTAGCAATTCAACCAGTTGTTCGTACAATTCAGGCGTATTATTCTCTAGTAAATCCAGCGCAATCACGTAGATACGAATAAGTGGATGATGTGCATATTGTGGCAACTCCAACAATTCCTGTATCGCATTCATTGGTGCATAATCATAAGATTTATTAGCAGAAAAATGAGTCAACGAAATACAGGTGCCGTGCAGATTCAGCTTATTCAACAAATAATAAACATCTAGATTTTCGATTAATTCCGGCAAATTATCTTCTACAACAAGCTGCCCTTTTTTGTGTAAATGATTAAACACGCCCATCTCCATTTTAAATTGACGAGCGTATTCCTCCATACCTTTCGCCTGTTCCCCAAGTTCTCTTTTGGCTCGTACTACATGTCGTTTAAATAATAAAAACTGGTTTTTTTCCAATAATTTATCATGCAACAACTCCGTCTTGCAGGCCTCGTTTTCTTGCAGGGCTTCATGACATAAAAAAGTCTCCGTCAGGCGGATCAGCACATTCATTTTTGCAAACAAAAAACTTTTTTGCGGTCTGTTCAGCACCTTTTCAGGGCAGGGCTTATCGGGAAATACCTGTTTAAAAACTGCATACTGCGCCTCCTCATCAAAGGGCTTTTTGTGAATGACTTCTTTTCGCAAAGCCTTGAGCATAGCCGTCGCATAATCGTCTGTATTAAAATATTTACAGGCAACAAAATGCGATAAATCCACCAATTCACGTTCCGAAAACGCATTCAGCAATTCAATTATCAAAACAGGACGAGCTTTTTTATTCATTTTTATTATTTTCAATAAATTGATAATCAGTTTTTTAAATAAAACAATCCTCAATTTTCATTTTATCAAAACTGCTTTTCAACACATAAATATATTTAAAAAATCACATAATTTTGTAACACCCCCGTACCGACGACTTTAGCCGTCTCCTGCTTAGCACTCTACGACGGCTAAAGTCGTCGGTACAACTTACACGTAGGACTGAAGTCCTACGCTTTTGTGAAATATACGTTATTGTTCACAAAAGCGGTGGATTTCAACCCACCGGATAGCTCATAGTCAAACTTATTAACTATCAAAAGAAAGTCATTATGAAAAATTACCTAAAACTTCTTGCATGGGCATTGACTTGCCTCCTATGCTTACACACCCAAGCACAAACACCCGAATATGTCCCCGGACAAGTCATCATCAAAATGAAACCAGGCAAGTCCGCAGCACAAAAAACAGCCCTCAAAACACAATTGAAAGCCAATACCCAAAAAACATTTTCCAGCCTCCATATCGAGCTTTGGCAAATCAACGAAAGCCAACAAAAAGCCGATATTGACCAAATCATCCGCGACTACGCCAATCATCCCGACATTGAATACATCGAACCCAATTACATCTTTCATCTGGCTACGGATTGTCCAGCGGAAGCATCAGTTGTTGAAAATTCTCCCCCCTTCACCCCTTGCCCTGACAATACCGCCCACGATTTCCCTAAGCGGGAGTGGCTTCCTTTAGGATCGAGGCGCGGGATGGCAAACTTGACCACCACCCCAAACGACCCACTATTCAACGACCAATGGAACCTACACAATACCGGACAATACGGCGCCCCCCCCGACACCGACATCAATGCCCCCGAAGCCTGGGACATCGCCAACAGCAGCCCCGATATACAAATCGCCATACTAGATACTGGCGTGGACTGGAAACACGAAGACCTCATTGACAACATCTGGCAAAACCTCGGCGAAGATTTTGACGGAGACGGGCGTGTACTGGAATTTATTGGTGGCGAATGGGTCTTTGACCCCGACGATGAAAACGGCATAGATGACGACAGCACTGGCTATGCAGATGACTTCATCGGCTGGGATTTCAGGGATAATGATAATGACCCGATTCACGACTTATCTGGCAACTTAAGATGGCATGGTACACACATAGCCGGTATCGCAGGAGCAAGCGGCAATAACGGTACAGGCATCAGTGGCGTCACCTGGACTGTGGAAATACCTGTATTAAAGATTTTTCGGGGAAATGGTTCAGCTAGTCAATCCAGGATTATAGAAGCTATAGAATATGCTACGCTGATGAATTTCCCCATTCTCAATAATAGCTGGGGACGCGAATTGTCCTCACCGCCAATGGGCATTCAGGATGCTATGCAAGCCGCAGCCGCCAATGGACAAGTCCTAATCACTGCCGCAGGGAATAATGGAACAAATAACGATATTAATTCCGCATTTTATCCCGCCTCTCTTGATATTGACAATATCATCTCCGTAGCCTCTATTGATAGAAACAATGCACTTGCGACCAACTCTAATTATGGAGCTACTACAGTAGACTTAGCCGCACCGGGCGTGGATATACTGAGTTGCTTTCCGATGAATAGTTATGGAAGTGGAAGCGGTACTTCGCAAGCTGCTCCGCATGTGTCGGCTGCTTGTGCGCTCTTATTGCAGCAGGACTCTATGGCTACACCTGCTGAAATCAAAGCTGCTATTATCAATTCTGCAACGGTCACGCCTGCCTTGACGGGAAACTGTCTGAGTGATGGGCGATTGAACTTGTCAGGGGCTTTGACTTATTCAGAGGGAGATACGACGACTGTTTCACTCTCTTGCAGGGAACGGGACTCGCTGGCTTTGGTGGCTTTGTATAATGCTACGGATGGGGCAAATTGGATAAATACCTGGGATTTGAATCAGCCGATGGATGGGTGGTATGGAATACAGCTTGATGAAAATGGCTGTGTAAGTTGTATTGACATGGATGGAGATTTTGATTGCGTCCATGATTATAATAACTCTGGAAATAATTTAGTAGGCAACATTCCACCTGATATCGAAAATCTTAACGATTTAATATTCTTAGATTTAAGTTTTAACAATATAAGCGGAGGTATTCCTACTGAAATTGAGGGAATGAACAAGCTAACTCATATGAATCTTTCTAACAATCCACTCGGAGGTAGCATTCCCCAAGAACTTGGTTCTTTAAGTGAATTAACATACTTAAATTTGGAATATGACCAATTGTCTGGAGTCCTTCCAATAGAGCTGTTTGGATTATACGAATTAAGGGAAGGCGAAAAAAATAACCTACCCATTTAAATGTAAATAAATCGTATATTGTCAGTTGCTAAAATCAAATGCTTATGCAAATATATCTGGCAGCTGAAGTTATATCAAGTTTTAATTCGGCCTTAAATAAACTGAC
>CALFBH010000112.1 GCA_937951615.1 uncultured Saprospiraceae bacterium
GAATATCGTCGTCGTTATAGCAGCAATTCATGAATTGCTGCTATAACGACGACGATATTCCTTTTTAAAAATCAAATTTATACCCAATCCCTTTAATCGTCTTGATATAATCACTCCCAATTTTCTCCCGCAATTTTCTGATGTGTACATCAATCGTACGCTCACTGACAATAACATCAGTACCCCAGATATGATTGAAAATTTCCTGTCGAGAAAAAACCCGCCCTGGCACAGAAGCCAGCATAAACAGCAATTCAAACTCTTTCTTTGGCAAAGAAATACTCTCCGCACCTCTGAAGACCATGACTTTATGTTTATCTATTTGAAGATCGCCAATCTGAATAATACTATTCTGTTCTTCTGCTGTAATGCGCTCGCTGCGTCGCAGCAAAGCCTTGATACGACTGACCAGCACACGAGGACGAATAGGCTTTGTGATATAATCATCTCCACCAGATTCTAAAGCAGCGATTTGTGAATAATCCTCATTGCGGGCAGTTAGAAAAGCAATCAGCGTTTGTTTGAATTGCTTAGACTTGCGCAATTGCCGGCACACCTCCACACCATCTAGTTCAGGCATCATGATATCGAGAATAATCAGGGCAGGATTTTCGCGTTTTGCCATGTCAATGCCTTCACGTCCATTGCGAGCAGTAAACACCTGATAGCCTTCTTGTGTCAAGTTATATTTGATAAATTCCAGAATGTCCGGCTCGTCATCTACAATCAATATCTTTACCATGAGTCTGTTATGAATTTTTTCAATAAAAATTTACTTTACCCAATTACCCAATACCCAAATACCCCAAATACCTCAATCCCCCAACTTAGCAGGCGCGCCAGGCTGAATTGGTTTTTTAAAATTATCAGCCTCACTTTTATTCAAGGATTCGACCACCTTTTCATACAACTTATCAGCTATTTCAGGATTGTCGAACCAGGCTTCCAGATTGCGTTCAAAATCCTCTTGTGTAATATTGTGAATACGATAAATATCCTGATAATACAGATGTAGGAGACTGTCTTTCTTAGTGTTTTTTTCTGTCTGAACAGCAGCTTCTGCCAAATGAATATCCAGGAGGACAGCAATCATTTTATCTTCAGCAAGATCAGGTTGTAGGAAGGTAGCAGCAGGAGTAGATGTTTTTTTACACGCAGCAAAAAAAATCATTATCCCAATAATCCACAACAAAAAACTTACTTTCGTGGTTAAATTTTTCATCAATAAAATTAAAAAAAAATCAAAAAAGAAAAATCCCAAATTTCAAAAGAATAATTACGTTTTATACTTCCTTTTGGAATTTGTATTTTCCTATTTTTGGAATTTATAATTAGCTTATGTTAGAAAGTATTCGCAAAACACTCCAGCCATCCGGCACTACACTTGTAGCGGTCTCAAAAACGAGACCCAATGAAGCCATTCTGCGACTATATGAGCAGGGACAATGCATATTCGGCGAAAACCGAGTACAAGAGTTGGTGCAAAAGTACGAAACTTTGCCCAAAGATATACAATGGCATCTGATTGGACATTTACAGACCAATAAAGTCAAATATATTGCTCCATTTGTACAAACGATTCATTCCGTCGATAGTTTAAAATTGCTCGTAGAAATTAATAAACAAGCCGCAAAAAATGAACGCATCATTGACTGTTTGCTACAAATGCACATCGCAAAAGAAGACACAAAATTTGGTATGAATGAGCAGGAAGTTCAGGACTTGTTAAAAGACGAGGCTTACGCCAAAATGGAAAATATTCGCATTATCGGTGTAATGGGGATGGCAACATTCACAGACGACGAGCAGCAGGTTCGCAGCGAATTTAAACACTTAAAAAGTATTTCTGACCAGTTGAAAAATACTTTCTTTACAAAAAATAATGACTTCCAACACCTCTCAATGGGCATGTCAGGCGATTATAAAACAGCCATAGAAGAGGGGAGTACGATGGTGCGGATTGGGAGTTTATTGTTTAGATAATCAAAGCCGAAACATAAAAACACCTCGCTGTAAAATGAAGATTAAGCGACTTATAAATAAAATACCTCGCTCAAAGTGCCTTATTTGACATGGATTAAGCGAGGTATGTGATACGTATGATCCGGTCACATGGTCATCTATTGTTGATATTTCACGACTTTGACCGTCTTTCTGATTTGATTTTGGACATCTAGAATTTGTAAAAGATAAGTGCCAGCAGTGAGTGGACTTAGATCAAGTTCCTGCTCAATATATCCGTTTACCTGTATATCTTCCACGCCTATACCTGTGCTGCGTCCTGTCATATCAACGAGGCGAAGCGAGAGATTCAGCTGTTTGTCTGAACTTAGGTTGAGAAAAATACGATCCTTAGTAGGATTTGGATAAATCTTATAATCCAGCACAATAACTGGCCCGGATACTGCAACAATATTATCATCTGCCTGCTGAAATCCCTGTGTAAAAATGACTGACCCGCTAATGAAGGTTTCTATCATCAGTTCTCCTACGGTAGAGGAAAGTTGTATGTCAGTAGCTGTACTGTAATTGCCTGTTGTAGAGATGACCTGACGTTCCAAAGACTGGGCATTCATTATCAGGCATAAAAGCAGATTCGTGACTAAAATAATGATATGTTTTTTCATGTTAAATGGTTTTATTTATAAGTGACAAACTGAAAGTAATTCTGGATGGGACTACCTGAAGCGTTAAATAATTGTACTACTAATTTTCCGCCAATACTACCTGTAGTGACGGATTTAACAACAGATCCTGCAGGAGTAACAACAGTCGTATAATTGCTCCAAAAATAACTTTCACCGGCAATTGTAATTTCATAACGGTTGTACGTAGAGTTCCACAATACCGTGTAATTGCCCGAACCAGAGGTGATTGCTGCATTTTGAATAAACCCAAATGCTATAGGGCCTATGGCAGCAGTCTCCTGAACCGTTCCATCTTCAAATTCAACAGATTTAAATTTTGCTGAACCATCTGTATTTATAGCAGCCACTATGCTACTTCCCCTTTGTAATTCTATAAATTGAGCATTGGCCGTTGTTGCTGGATCGACGATCATTTCCAAAAGATCCTTACCATTGTTGGGCGTTCCAACCTCAATGCTAATGGTGTTAGGAGCGCCAGACTCAATAATGTGAAGAGGATGAGAAGGAGTGGCAGTACCCAAACCTATATTTCCATCTGTATAGGAAATATTTGTACCACTCTGATTCCATACGCTAGTGCTGCTACTGCCTGCATTATCGGCGGCAGGTGTCCACTGCGTGCCATTCCATTTCAGTACCTGTCCATTGGTAGGACTTGTACTGCTGACATTGGTGAGTTCATCAAGCTCCATATTGGTAGCTTTCTCGGCGGTGTTGGCTGAAAAACTATAAGGCACGCTCATGAGCTGAGTTGTTCCCATTTCCGTCAGACCTGAACCTGTATTTACAGATACTTCAAGAAAAAGGTCATTATTCGCCCAGTCAATTGTGCTGAAATTCCCTGTACCAGCTGTACCTGTACCTACTACAAGCGAAAACAATCCGTATTCGTTTGTATTTAAAAAATGGGTTTCGTCATAAGTAACTGTGCCTGTCGGAGTGCTTTCGTGTATTTCAAGTTTAACTGTAATCGTTGAGTTTGTGACGAGTGCGCCACCAGCATCACGAACAACAGCCTGATAGTTGAATCCATCTGGTACCTGACCAAAAGATGAAAGGCTTATTCCAGCAAAAAAGATAATGAGAGTAAAATGTTTAATTAAAGTTTTCATTATTAAAATAATTAAAGTGAATGTTTCATGAAGTTAAAAACTCCACATTAAGAGATATATATCTATCAACATATGCTCCAGACAGAAAAAAAAGTAAACAAATAGTAGAAAAATATGTAATTTATAATTTTAAAAAAGTAGTGCATTGTTAATGCCTTTGCCAACTTTAACTTGTTCCCTCAACACGAAAACACTATCTTTGTCCCGTTTTTACCAATTACCAGTTACTAATACACCAGTTACGAAAAAAATATGTTTGACAATTTATCCGATAAATTAGAATTAGCCTTTAAAGACCTCTCTGGTCAGGGACGCATTACCGAATTGAACATTGCCAACTCCGTCAAGGAAATACGCAGAGCTTTGGTCGGTGCGGATGTAAACTATAAGATTGCCAAAGAATTTACCGACAAGATAAAAGACAAGGCCCTCGGTGAACGCAATGTACTCAAATCAGTTTCCCCAGGTCAGTTGATGGTCAAAATCGTTCAAGACGAATTGATTGAACTGATGGGCGGACAAAGTGTAGGGATTAATACCACAGGCACGCCGGGCATTATTCTGATCTCCGGTTTACAGGGCTCCGGTAAAACGACCTTCACCGCTAAACTGGCTAAATATTTAAAAGAAAAGAAAAGCAAAACGCCACTCATGGTCGCCTGTGACGTCTATCGTCCAGCAGCCGTAGATCAGTTGGAAGTGCTGGGCGAGCAGATTAAAGTCCCAGTCTATAAAAATATAGAAAGTAAAGATCCTGTTCAAATCGCAGAAGAAGCGATTAAACACGCAAAAGGCAAATACGATGTAGTCATCGTCGATACCGCAGGACGACTTGCAGTGGACGAGGCCATGATGACCGAGATTGGGAATATCAGAGATGCCATCAAGCCAACGGAAACGCTTTTTGTCGTAGATTCCATGACAGGACAGGATGCGGTCAATACCGCAAAAGCCTTCAACGACCAACTAAATTTCGACGGCGTTGTCCTCACAAAACTAGACGGTGATACACGAGGTGGAGCTGCATTGACCATTAAATACACGGTCGGCAAGCCGATTAAATTTGTCAGTACAGGAGAAAAACTAGATACGATAGATGTATTTCATCCCGACAGGATGGCACAGCGTATCTTGGGGATGGGGGATATTGTTTCTTTCGTAGAAAAAGCGCAAGAACAATTTGACGAAAAAGAAGCAGAACGACTTGAAAAAAGAATTCGCAAGAATAAATACGACTTCAATGATTTTAAATCCCAACTGAAACAAATCAAACGCATGGGGAACATCAAAGACCTCATGGGCATGATTCCAGGCATGGGTAAAATGGTGAAAAACATGGACATTGACGAAAGTGCTTTTGGAAAAGTAGAAGCCATCATTGATTCCATGACACCACACGAAAGAGAAAATCCACAAGTCCTCAATACCAGCCGAAAAAACCGAATTGCCAAAGGTAGCGGCCGTGGTATTATTGAAGTCAATCAATTCCTCAAACAGTTTGATTACATGCGTAAAATGATGCACCAAATGACCAAGCAAGGCGGACAGCCCGGAGCAGGCATGGCAACAGCGAAGAGAGGTTCAAGAAGAAAGAAAAGACGATAGGGGGATTGGTAGCTGGTATATTGGTGATTGGTTGATTAAGTAATTGAGTTACTATTATTACTACTGCAACTGTTACTGCAATTGAAAAGTCCAGGTTGTCGGCGAAGCCAGACAGCCGCAGGCGAAGTCCCTCTCCATCGAAGAAAGGAGAGGCTAGGTGAGGCAAAATGGGTAATTGAATTAATTCGTAATTCGCAATTAAATCATTCGTAATTATAATATTTTTGAAAAACAAACTAGACATTCTCGCCATTGGTGTACACCCCGACGATATAGAACTCGCCTGTTCGGGAACACTCTTAAAACATATTGCACAAGGAAAAAAAATAGGACTACTCGACCTGACAAGAGGAGAGCTAGGAACACGTGGGAGTGCAGAACTAAGAGATGAAGAAGCTGCTGAATCAGCCCGACTCATGGGAGCAGTAGTACGAGAGAATCTGGCGATGGCAGATGGCTTTTTTACGCATAACAAAAGTAACCTTATTGACATTATTCGCGTTATAAGAAAGTATCAGCCCGAAATTATACTGATAAACGCGATTTCTGACCGCCATCCAGACCACGGACGAGCAGCAAAATTATGCACAGACGCCTGCTTTTTATCAGGGCTAGTGAAAATAGAAACGGAAGAAATGGGTGTCTTACAAGATAAATGGCGTCCTAAAGCGGTCTATCATTATATACAGGATTATTATCACCAACCTGATTTCGTGGTGGACATTACAAAATACGTTGAGAAAAAAACAGAACTGATTCTAGCATTTAAGTCGCAATTTTACAATCCGAATTCTGACGAACCAGTAACGCCTATCTCAAGTAAATCATTCCTCGAATTCCTTTATGCCAGAGCGCGTGATGTCGGGCGACCAGCAGGTTTTGAATACGCAGAAGGATTTATGACCGTCCGCACACCAGGCGTGGAGAGTTTGTTTAATCTGATCTAATTGCTTATTAGTGTGGAGTATTGGTGATTCGTAATTAATCTATTCGTAATTCGTAATTACCCACAATCAACCCAATTCCCCAATAAACCAGTCCAAAACACAAAGACAAGTCCAAAAGTTTTTTACTTTTGCATCTTGTCAAAAAAAATACGATGGCTAAAAATTTATTGATAGTAGAGTCTCCGGCGAAAGCCAAAACAATTGAAAAGTACCTCGGAAAAGACTTCACCGTGAAGTCCAGCTTTGGGCATATTCGCGATTTGTCGAAAGACAAAAACGGAGTAGATGTAGAAAAAGGGTATGAGCCAAAATACATCATTTCCGATGATAAAAAGAAGGTAGTCAAGGACTTGAGGGATTGGGTCAAGAAAACCGATGAAGTGTGGCTCGCGACGGATGAAGACCGAGAAGGAGAAGCCATATCCTGGCATTTGTGCAAAGTCTTGGGACTCGATGAGCATACGACTAAGCGCATTGTATTCCGGGAAATTACAAAACCAGCCTTGCAAGAAGCCATTAAAACACCCCGTACCGTTGATCTCGACTTGGTCAATGCACAACAGGCACGACGGGTTTTAGATCGTCTAGTCGGCTTTGAATTGTCCGAATTATTATGGAAAAAAATGAAATTCGGCTTATCTGCCGGACGAGTACAGTCAGTCGCCGTAAAACTGATTGTAGATAGAGAATTGGAAGTAGAAAATTTTAAAATAACTGCCTTTTATAAGGTCGTTGCCATTTTTAAAGTACAAAATAAGCAGGGAAGAACGGTTGAATTGAAAGCAGAAATGCCGACCCGTTTCGACAAAGAAGCAGATGCGGAAACTTTCCTCAAAAAATGTGTCGGTGCAACTTATACTGTTGGTAAAATTGAAGTAAAACCAGCCAAGCGAACGCCCGCAGCACCATTTATCACATCAACTTTACAACAAGAAGCCAGCCGCAAACTTGGCTTTTCGGTTAGCCGTACCATGTCGGTCGCACAACGTCTCTACGAATCGGGACTGATTACCTATATGCGTACCGACTCTACCAACCTAAGTGAAACTGCTCTGCAAAATGCCGCAGAAGAGATTACAAAAAAATACGGGGAAGAATACCAACACACTCGCCGCTTTAAAAAGAAGAAAAATGCTACAGCGCAGGAAGCGCACGAAGCCATTCGCCCGACAGACTTTGCCCGACCAACAGGAGGGGAGGAGCGCGATCAGCAGCGTTTATACGAACTGATATGGAAACGGACAATCGCTTCACAAATGTCGGATGCCCTATTAGAAAAAACAAAAGTTAATATCAATATTTCTTCCGTACCCGATGCTTTGCTTGTCGCAAATGGAGAAGTGCTAAAATTTGACGGATTCCTGAAAGTTTATCTCGAATCTACTGACGAAGAAGAAGGCGAAGCAAAAGGCATTCTGCCACCACTCTCTATCGGACAAGTACTGAACCTCGACTACATGACGGCTACTGAGCGATTTACCCGCCCGCCCGCTCGTTATACAGAAGCCAGTCTGGTGAAAAAAATGGAAGAAATGGGCATCGGACGTCCTTCTACTTATGCACCGACCATCAGTAAAATCACTGAGAAAAAACGCGGCTATATTCTAAAAGACCCAAAAGAAGGCGTCGAGCGCAAATACAATATTTATACCCTGAAAGCCGATTCGGTAGATAAAAAGATTGAAAGCGAAATTACCGGAGCAGAAAAAAACAAACTCTATCCAAGTGATACAGGTAAACTAGTCACAGAGTTTCTATCAAATAATTTTGACAACATCATGGACTATCGCTTCACGGCGAGCATTGAGGAGCGATTTGATAAAATTGCTGCCGGCTCAGAAGAGTGGAAGCAGATGATAGACCAGTTCTATAAGCCTTTCCACGAAGGCATTGAAGATACGCTGGAAAATGCAGAGCGGGTAACCGGAGAACGCATTTTAGGCAAAGACCCAGAAAGTGGGCGAACCGTATTGGTACGCTTATCGCGAAATGGGCCAGTCGTACAAATCGGCGCGCCAGACGAACTCGCAGAAGACGAAAAACCACGCTATGCCAACCTGAAGCCCGGACAATCCATGGGACAGGTCGAATTAGACGACGTGATGGAATTGTTTCAGTTGCCAAAAGACTTAGGCGAGTACGAAGGAAAAGTCGTCACCATCGGACGAGGACGTTTTGGACCTTACGTCAAATATGATGAGAAATTTATCTCCATTCCAAAAGATGAAGACCCCTTGAGCCTGAAAATGGAACGCGCGGTGGAACTCATTGAAATAAAGCGCAAAGAAGATGCACCAGTCGGGGAGCATGACGGACATCCATACACAAAAGGTAAAGGACGTTTTGGACCTTTCCTGAAATGGAATGGCATGTTTGTCAATATACCACGACGATTCGACCCGGAAATTATCACTGAAGAGGAATGTGTAGAACTGATTAAAGCAAAAATTGAAAAAGAAGCCAACCGTTATATCCACAACTGGGAAGCAGAAAAAATTTCTGTACAAAACGGACGTTGGGGACCTTTTATCAAATTCGGAAAACTGAATGTCAAATTACCTAAAAGCAAAGAAGGCAAACGCATGACATCAGAAGAAGCCAAAGAACTGACCATCGAAGATGTGAAAAAAGTCATCACCGAAGAAATTCCCGATGCTTTCGCAGAAAAAAAGAAAAAACCTAGGGCAAAAAAAGCAAAAGCAAAGCCTAAGAAGAAATAAGGAATGAGGACTCATTCCTATAGGAATAGCCACGAATACACGAATACATTTCATTCGTGCATTCGTGGCTTTTTTTTGACCCCTAAAAGACTGAGCATAATTGTGCATTTTTCTTCGGTCTTATTGATTTCATCAAGGAAAAGAACAAAGTAAAGACCTGAACTCAAATTTTTTGCAGGGCATCCATGAGTAACAAAAAAAGGAGAACAGATTTATATTACGCCCGATTAGTAATTAACTCATTCACAGTTAAAAAGACTTTAGCCTAAAATACTAAGCCCACTGTAAAACTTCCTATTCCCAGGGCAAACGCATCAAAATTTTAGTCGTGTTCTATCAAAGCATCGTTGAGCAAATTCCGTTGTCGTCAGACGAATTCAGTTGAAAATACAGCATATTTCCAGGGACAAACCACTAATTTTAATCAAATCCTTCGTCTG
>CALFBH010000113.1 GCA_937951615.1 uncultured Saprospiraceae bacterium
GAATGCCATTGATCTTGATGCGCCAGAGGCTTATGTCGTAGGCGATAATGGAACAATTTTAAAAACAAATAATATTGGTGGAACAAGCTGGAATGATCTGGGCGATAATATAAGCCCTTCAATTATTACGGCATCCGTAGCTACACCGAACGGTAATTTATATGTCATTACAGAAGATGGCACAGTGGGTACCAGTACCAATGGTGGCAATAGCTGGACATTCAGCACTTTAGTCGGTGATCTGAACGGCATTCACTTTGCCAATGACAGTAGAGGCTTAATCGTCGGAGATGGCGGAGTGGTTTTTCTGACGACTAACGGTGGCAGTTCATGGACAAGCCTTTCAGTTCCCAGCGCATTAAGTACCAATTTCAATGACGTTTTTCTGCTGAATCAAAATGCAGGATTTATAGTCGGTGATGGCGGAAGAATACTAGGCATCAATAACATCAATAGTGGAAATCCCAATTTTGCAAATGCTCCATCTGGGACGAGTAGTAATCTCAATTCCGTTCACTTTGGCGGAAGCATCGGTTATATCGCAGGAGATAATGGTACATTATTAAAAACTGAAAGCGGTGTAGCCCTTAATGGCTGGAATTCATTGATTGCTCCAAATGCAGAAGACTGGGTCGCTTATACCGACCCCAATAATGCACCTGTTACCGCAAACTTGCAGGACATTGTTTGTCAGGATGTAACGACAGCCTATGCAGCCGGAGATAACGGAGTGCTCATCAAGACAATTGATGGCGGTGTTTCCTGGTCGAGGGTAGAGCAGATTAATGCAGGAGATATTAACGAGATTACCTTCAACGGCGATGGTGAATTTATTATCAGCAGTACTAATGCTGGGGGTGGTTTTTCTGCCACGCAGGTCAGCGACGGATCTGACCGCTGGTCTACCCGCTATTTCTATGATGTGCTGGGACGTATTGTAGCTTCGCAAAATAGTAAACAGTATAGCTACAACCCGCCCCGTTACAGTTATAACAAGTATGACCATTTGAGCAGAATCATGGAAGCAGGCGAACTCATTAGCAATACCGAACCTACCGAGCAGATGCTCAATGCGACGAACTTCCCAGACAACTGGAGTCTCAACCGCCTTCAGGTCAGCAAGACTTTTTATGATTATGCTATCAATAAGCCGTCTGTAACGGTCCAATTCAACCCCACAGGTCAGCAAAATCTTCGCAGTCGTGTAGCCAGTACAGTCTATCAGGAAATCTATGATGCGGATATGACAACTTACGACCATGCCAGCCATTACAGCTATGATATACATGGCAATGTAACAGTTTTGGTGCAGGAAAATGCCGAACTACATCATCTTGATCAGGGCTTCAAAAAAATGGACTATGAATACGACCTCATCTCCGGGAATGTACATCAGGTCAAATATCAGGAAGGCGAGGCAGATCAGTTTTTTCATCGTTATGAATATGATGGAGATAACAGGGTTACTCATGTTTATACCAGTGCTGATGGAGTACTGTGGGATAGAGATGCCATTTACGAATACTATGAACACGGATCGCTGGCAAGATTGGTTGTCGGTGACCTGAACGTGCAGGGTTGTGATTATGCTTACACCATACAAGGATGGCTGAAAGGGGTGAACAGTAATACATTGATATTCGACAGAGATATTGGTAAAGATGGTTCGCCTGGTACCCAAACACCCAAAGATGCCTATGGCTACGGCTTACATTATTATGAAAATGATTATAATGCCATTGGCGGTACAACGGGAGGCAATAACGATTTTATGTCGGCTATCTCCAATACGCCCCTCGGAAATCAAAGTCCAGACCTGTTCAATGGTAATATTTCCAAAATGATCACGGCGATTAGTCCGATAAACGGGCAGGCGGAAATCCCTGTACAGGGCAATGCCTATCATTATGATCAGTTAAACCGCATTCTGCAAAGTCATAGTTACAGGGGTAATAATGTCATCACTAATAATACCTTCGCCGGAGCAGCGGATAATGGCGATTATCAAACCCAGTACAGCTATGATGCCAATGGGAATATCCTCAGCCTGCAACGCAAAGGGGACAGTAATAACGGTCAGGTACAATCTATGGACGACCTTAGCTATCACTACGATCTAGATGTAAATGGCAATACCCGCCGCAACCGTCTACTTCATGTCAATGATGCCGTAGCGGGTGTAAATTATGATAATGATATAGACAATCAGGGCAGCTTTGACCCAAAAGATGAGACGCTACATAATTATGCCTATGATGGAATTGGCAACCTCATCAAAGATGAGGCAGAAGATATTGCGGAGATTATCTGGAAGGTAGATAACAAGGTGCAAAGAATCATCCGCAAGCCTAGCAGCAGTAAACCTGACCTGCTATTTAAATACAATGCAATGGGCAATCGCATCACTAAGGTCGTTTTTCATAAAAACGTACTGGCAGGAGAGCCTCAGGTTACTTACACCCATTATGTACGCGACGCCAGTGGGAATGTAATGGCAGTATATAAGCGTGAACAGACCCTTAATAGTGGTAGTAATTTGAACGAGGGGGTGAGTCTGACAGAACATCAACTCTATGGTAGTAATCGTCTGGGTATCAGAAATGGAGATGTAGAACTGAGTAGCGGAGGCACCTCGACTTACACGACTAATGCACTTGGTGAAAAAATTGTAGTAGGTGGTTCTTTTACTGCTTATCCTTTTGAGAATGATAGGGCGCAACGTCCCTTGGGTGCAAAACAGTACGAACTGAGCAACCACCTAAACAATATACTGGCTACTATATCGGACAGAAAACTATTAGATACAGACGGTATTACTTTTGTCACTGATATGACGAGTGTGAATGACTATTATCCTTTTGGTATGCAGATGGGAAATAGGACTTTTAGTTCGGATGGATATAGGTATGGATTTCAGGGACAGGAGAAGGATGATGAGGTGAAAGGAGGAGGCAATAGTATTAATTATAAGTATCGGATGCATGATGCGAGGTTGGGGAGATTTTTTGCTATAGACCCACTATTCGCTGATTATCCATGGAATTCTACTTATGCTTTTAGCGAGAATAGAGTTTTAGATGCAATTGAATTGGAGGGACTTGAAGCCTTTTTTATACATGGGACTAACTCTAGCCCTGACCGTTGGAATGATGATGTGGTTGGTGAACTTAATAAATTACATAATTCGTCATACTTTAATAGAGATTTTTCGTGGGAAGAACTAGATCAATTAAATAATGGTGTATGGGATCGAAATAAAGCTGCAATAAAATTGGTTGAACATATAGAATCACTAAGAGTTGAAGGAGAAGAAATTACATTAATCGGACATAGCCATGGAGGTAATGTTGCAATTCAAGCTGCACGGATATTTTATGAAAAAACGGGTGAAAAAGTAAATTTAATTACAATTTCAACTCCTACCTATAATGGAAGTGGAGAAGTTACGCTAGGAGATAATCTTGGCAGAGAAGGGTATGAAAGCCCAAGTAATAGCATGAATAAAGATGCCTTAAATGATCATATTCATTTATATAATACTATAGACGGAATTCAAACAACTGGGGCAAATACAGCAGGAGCTATCACTACCTCTGAAAGGACTTATAATGGAGATACCGAAAATATAAAGATAGATGTTTCATCTGAATATTCTTGGTGGGAGTGGATAGACGCTCACTCTTGGGACAGTGATAATCCTAGCCTATTAGAGGAGAATATTGAAAATGGTACAATTCCTAAATTAGATAAAATTGAAGATGATTAATGATAGAATTCTTTAACAATTTATTTTAAATTAAAAAGAAGTGATTATGGCGGCGAAATTTTTTAGTTACACATATCTTGTATATTTCCTGTTTTTTATTTTAATGTTAATGGGAGTATTGTTTGGCAGGTTATCTTTTGGTTTAGGTTTAGGAGATATAGGGCTGCTTCTTGTAAGCTTTGTCTTGCTTATTTTGGGAGGAATTGGAGTATATTATAGATTGAAAATTGGACACTATCTTTTTGGATATTGGAATATATTTGTTGGGTTACTTTATTTAGGAATACTTATTTATCTGATTCTTTCTCTTACGGTTTTAAGAGGTGTTGAAAACCCTTGGAATGGTAGTGTTTTTATAAAATAAACATTACTTCACAAACTCCAAGAATTCAGTAAATTCTTGGAGTTAGGTTTTAAAACGATTTGAGTAAGAAAAAGATTCTTCATAAGGTAAAGATATTTTTCATATTCGAGTCTCATATCAAGTGAATTAGCAAGGAGAAACTGCATCGTAAGGTGGTGACCAATATCTTTTATTGTAGACATTAAAATGATGGTCAAGTTAGATGCCCAAGAATCAATCAGCAGGAAATCATAAAAAGCTGTGGCGCGCTTATAGTGTGACCGAATCGAATCATGAGTCCAGCGCAAACTAATTTTAGATCGCGCTAGAAACTTCGACTGCGTTTTCGGGCAAACACTAATTACAATCCTCAATAACCGCCCTAAAATCCACATTAGGCTGCACCCTAAAACCAGTGTCTAATTCAATAAAATTACCGGCTTTAAATTCCGTATTAAAACTATCAATATCAGCATCAGAAAGAATGCTTTGGATGGCATGATAGCTATTCTGAAAAATGTAGGGAATGACATATTCATCTTCTTCACAAGGAGGGGCAAAAGCACCACAGGCGACTACATTATTTGGATTAGAAAGTGTCAATACGCCATTCGTGTAAGCCAATATACCCGTTGGAGCATCAGCAGGCGTAGGCATCCATAAATCAATATTTGCAGGCATAGAAAACTTAGAATCTAGAGCTGTTTTAGCGACCACATCATCTGCATTGTCTGTGTTTATCGTTCTGATTTCTATTTTATCTTGGTCAATGAACAGCCATTTAAACTGATTGAACGTAGCGTGAGCCATCGTCCAGCTTTTATCATCATCTACTGTTCGTAATTCTGCGCCCCAGCCGCCTTCACCGATGTACACGACACCATTATCATCATCGCGGATAAATCCTTCGTCATTTCCGGCCGCATCGCTGCGGAGTAGGGGATAAGTGTATTTGCAAAGATGGGCATCGCTTTCTATCACCAACTGAACATCATGTTCTTCAAATAAGGGCGACCAGTGATTTGCCTGGTCATCTTGCTCGTCTTTACCGCTCTCGTGGGGTCGGGTAGGGCGGTGGTATTGCACTGTTTTCCAATAAGTACAGCAATTGGACAACTCGTCTTCCAGCCAAGTGAGTTGATTGCCAAGTCGGGAAATTTCGCTATTCAGCGTAACTGTTCTAAATAAATTGCCGCCAAGCGTCAGGGCATAATAAATCTCAGGATTTGGTGAATCAAAAAAATAGTCAATCGAATTATTACTCAATTCATGGTTGCCCCTTGCGGGAATGATAGGTGTCATGCGACCATCGTCAGAAATGGTCAGTTGCCAGTCGTCCATCCATTCGGGCCATTCATTGGCATCTAGTGGAGAAGTAGCATCGTCGCCCCAGGTCATATCGCCGCCAAATAACACCCCATGCGCCCGCAGTTTAGCCACGAGTCTATTCGCATTTTGTCGACCAATATCGTCATCCAGCACCGGAATATCCCGCGAATCACCACCTGCAATGAGCGCAAGCCGCTCGGTCGGTACATTAGGTGCTGTTTCAAAAAACAAAACAGGGCTGGTATTCTGGTCATCTTTTATGATAAAATAATAGCGCGTATTGGGCTGCAAATCCGTCAACCGAACAAAATTATTGTCCATACCTTTATAGCCTTCTATTCTGTCCACGCCTTTACTATTGGCATAAGCCGCTTCGTTCGCGCCATGATTCACCACATCATAGTACAAAGTCGCCGCACTTGGACTTCCAAATAGACCATCATTATACTGCTCAAAACCAACAGTCATCGTAGTCGCCGGATCATCATTCCAGATGCAGCGATAACGTTGAGTAGCAGCTTGTAGGAAGTCGCTGCTCATCAAGGCGAGTAGGAGTAGGAATGTGTATTTGTTTGGCATGAGTTTTAGGTTTTGTCCATGTATTTTATGAGTAGTTTTAGGTAGAATTTTCTTCCATCTTCGGTTAAAAAGTAAGTTTTTACTGATTCTGTATATTTTATTAAGCCATAAATTTCAAGTTCTTCAATCTCTTCCATAAATTCATCCGAAAAATCATAGTCCATATATTCTTTGATAAAATAATCTCTCACAATGTAGAAGAAGTGAAATAAATTAATTTCTGAATCATTAAATACTTTCATGCATTCTTTTAATTCTTCTATGTGTTCCTTCAATTCGTTTACATGTTCGTTTAGCCCTTTTGGCTTATGTAAATCTAGAAGTTCTTTAACATCAATTACATGGTTTTTCAATAATTGGATTAATTCATCAAAAGTAAGCCCATTATATTTTTCAATACTTAGACTTTCAGTATTTGACAGTTTCGTTCTTAATGACGAATTTTCCTTAGTCAACCTTGCCATTTCTTCAACCAAACTATCTGTATTTACTTCTTGGTCACCAGGAATCCAGCCGACTAAATTATCTCGCCTTTCAAATTCAGACATCGTTTCGTGAACCGCAAGTTTTATATCTCTTTCATCGCTATAAAATTTAACCATTTTGGATAAAACGAGATTGCGAAACTCTTGCAACTCTTTAGGATATTTTCCTTCAAGAACTTCACGTCCTTTTTCTTTGACTTTTTCCCCAAGAGCTTTGTCATTTACAACAACAGCAAATAAAGGCTTCCCCAGTTCAACAGCATATTCATATTCCAAATGCGTATAACTTTTACCCGTCTTAGGCTCAACACTCCCATAGCGTCCGCCTAAAATTAACAAATAGACATCAGACTCTTCAATCCATCTTTTTATAACGTCCATTTGGGATTCATCGCCTGCTGTGAATAATTCCATCCCCGCAGGAATATGTCCACAGGTCAGAATAGCCTGAACAGCGGCTTGTCTTTCTTCTTTTAGATCGAGGTAAGTCGAAGAAATAAAAACCTGGAGTTTTTTCTTTCTCATGTTTTTTGTTTGTGATTTAATTTGTTTGGAATTGACCATTTAACGCCTACTTTCGCAACCAAAGTTAAATAATTTACCAAAAAAGAACAGACAAATTAACAGAAAATAATATAATAAAATGTACAGTTTTGCCGCTCCATTCGTCCATATTTGAAAAAATAGGTACTTGCAAAGCTATCATTTAAAAGGCTATCCAAGTCGCATAGCGACGAATTATTTGGTAGCCAATGGATTTATCCATGGATACTTTTGGTGATTATATTGATTCGTAATTACCCCATTAATAATTCGTAATTAACCTATTCACCAAACCATCAGCAGCCCTGGTAGTTTCCGGCAATCTATATTCCGTACAAGCTTTCAAAACCCAGTCCATTGCCGTATCTAAATCAACTTTATGCCCAATGCTGACAAACATAGGCTTCACATCCTTCCTAGTTCTTAATGCTGCGCCAATCGTTGCACCATCCAATTCCAATGGAAGCCAATCACCTCTTTCATTGCCCAAAGTCGCCTTATCATAAGCCCCTGTCAATCGTTTCTTTGCACAGCCAATCGTCGGTATATCCAACTCAATGCCCAGATGCGTAGCCATACCCACACCACGCGGATGTGCTATGCCATGCCCGTCACAAATCAGCAAATCAGGACGAATCTTTAATTGTTCAAAAGCCTGGATAAGCGAAGGGATTTCCCGAAAGGAAAACAGCCCTGGAACATAAGGAAATGTAATCTCCATTTCATGAGCCGATTCATCTACAACATCAAGACTATCAGCATCTAGTACGACAATCGCACCAATCATTCTTTGTGTGCGGTCATCATAAGCAACATCGGCTCCGGCTATGTATTGGACAGTCGCCGGAAGTTGATTTTGTCGGATAACTTTTTCTTTATATGTTTTTTGAATCGCATAATATGTGCTGTAATCATCCATTTTCTATACTTTTTAATTATTTTTGAGACACAAATTAATATACACAAAAATCATAAATCTGATAGACTTGAAAAATCTATCAGATTGTCAAACCAAAATAAAATGAAAAAATACATTCTACTACTCACCACTGTCTTGTGTCTAGGCTTTTCTTACAGTGCAATGGCACAGGCAAAAACAACAGCTACACCATCGCAAAGATTGACAAGTTCTGCTACGCCAGCTAAGCGGTCTCTAAAAGATCAAGTTGAACAGATGGAGAACAAACTAAGTATCATTCGTGCAAATCCAGGCAAGTATTCAGCAGAAAAACAGGCTATGGTAGAAAGCCGCCTGATGGACTTGAGAAAGCAAGAAGCCGAAAAAAAAATAAATGGTCAATATCCGACTCCACAGCCTGAAACGCCTTGGGTGCAAATTACAAAAGAAGAAGCACAGAAACTGCCAGAAGGCACACAAAAACGAGTGAAAGTAGTCTTCGATAAAGAAACAGGAACAAGATCACAACACTTTTACATTCGCTCAGAGCACTGAATAAGTTTAAGTTTAAAAAGGCGTATTGCCAAAGGCAATACCTAAACAACGTCTAATAAGAATTTAAACTTAAACTTACCCCCTTACTCCCTTCCCTTAAACTAAAAGAAAACCAAGATGAAATCCATTTGCAAATTTGCAACGACCCTGTTTATATTTTTTGTATTTTCAATAAATGCTTTCTCCCAAAACACCCCATGCGCTCCAACAGATATTGTTTTTCCCAATGCAGATTGTGGAACGACTGCACCTCAGGTTGCCGTTAATCTGGACAATATGACCAACAGTGGCATCGGCGATCCAGGTGGTTGTCCCAATAATGTTTTCGGAGCAAATTCCGATGGCTGGTTTCAGTTTGTTGTGCCACCTGGTGTATCAGGAGTAGATTTAGATATGAGTTGGAGTGGCTGTTCTGGTTTTGTCTGTGTGGATAATCCTGGCTATGCCTTTTATGAAGCCCTCAACGGAGACTGCACCAACCTACAGCCTTTTGGCTGCGATGGCGACAACAGTGCATTGGCTGGAAGTAATGCCGATGTATTGATTACAGGTTTACAACCTGGTGATCTTATTTTGGTTCGGGTTTGGGAAACAGATAATCAAGGATCAAATGTTACAATAAATACTCAAATTTCTCCTCCAAATGATCTCTGCGAAAATGCAATTCCCTTGCAGGGGCTAGGTTGTAATTATGGCGCGACGGACATTAATGAACCCGACGGTTGGGCACCGGAAAATTATGGCAATATTTTTACGGGCTATGAAGATTGTCTGGGGGGTGGATGGACGTCCAATGAAAATGGAGTTTGGTACACCTTTACAATAGATGCAACAACACCACAACCCATCTCTCTGGACATCTTAAATATCAATTGTGATAATACAGGTGGTGGAGATTTGCAAATGGGACTCTGGCAGGACAATGGAGCTTGCACACTAGGCGAATCGACCTTTATAGAATGTGCAGTGGGTACAGGTAATGTCACTTTAGGTCCAACAAACCTTCCGCCAGGCGATTATTATCTTTATGTGGATGGAAATGCAGGCGCCAATTGTGAATGGGAGTTTGCAAGCGACCAGTTATTATGCCCAGATGCGCTTTTTGAAGATATTATTGCTAATTCTCCTTATCTCTGCGATGATCCACTGGTCAGCTTGACTGCACTGGATGATGCCGCAGCAGGAGGAACGATTGTGCCAGGTTTTGATTTTGATATTCTAACGGATGCTTTTTCCGATACAGAAAATTCCGTAGAAATATACGACGGACCAAATGGAACAGGGAATCTTATAGGCTCTTTTGCAATAGGAACAGTCCCGATCAACTCCAACTGGACGATAAACGCGGAGTACTTTGATACCAATACGACCTACTCTTTGGTTTGGTGTGATAATTCGCCAGACGGTACATTTGGATACACCATAACAGATCATGCTACAGGTGCAGTATTGGCTACAGGTACTTTCAATCACAATACAGGGACAAGCTGCTTCACGGTCAACTTCGGACCACTTTCAGGCATTGCCACATTCTCCGGACTAGGTGTTACAAATAATGGAGATGGAACAGGAACTTTTGACCCCTCAGTAGCAGGAGTCGGAGTACATGATATTACATACTCATGGGATAGCGAGACAGGTTGTGTAGGGACATCCACGCAAACCGTTGAAGTGCTTGAGCCGACTATTGATAATGTAGCAGTTGTTAATCCGAATTGTAACGATAGTAGTGGGTCAATTACCATCACAGCTAGCAATGGCAATGTCATAGAATACAGCATTGATGGTGGAAACACATTTCAAACAAGCAATGTATTTAATGGCTTACCAGGAGGATTATATGATGTTGTTATTCAGGTCGGAACTTGTACAGCAGCGACCCAGATTGAACTTATTGACAGCACGCCTCCATTTGTGAATAATGTATCAACGATAGATGAAACCTGCACAGCCAGCAATGGTGCGATTGATATTAATGTGATTAACGGCACAGCTCCTTTTACTTTTGACTGGGACAATGATGGAACAGGTGATAATGATGACCCCGAAGACCTGATAGGAGTATCCGCAGGAACATATAGTGTAACCATAACCGATGTAAATGGCTGTACAGATACAGCCAATGCAACAATTACAGATACCCCAGGGGCTACGATAGACAATATTGCCACAACAGAACCAGATTGCGGTGCAAGTGATGGCTCGCTAACAATAATAGCAAGCGGAGGCACAGCACCACTCCAATACAGTATCGATAATGGCACAACTTTCCAAGCCTCAGTTACTTTTACAGGATTAGCAGCAGGGACTTATGACATTATAGTGCAAGATGATAATGGTTGTTCAGCAGCGAGTCAGCTAACACTCAATAGCCCATCAACACCAGTAATAGATGACGTGAGCACAACAAGTGCTTTTTGTGGAAATAATGATGGAACAATCACCACCACGGCAAGTGGCGGTACAGCTCCATTAGAATACAGTATCAATAATGGAGTAACTTTTCAACCAGGCAATGTATTTACAGGGCTTTCGCCAAATACTTATACCATCATAGTTCAGGACGCCAATGGCTGTAATGTATCGACTTCTGCCATTCTGAGCAATCAACCTGGCCCGACACTGGGCGGTGTTTCATTTGGCAATCCGAATTGTGGAGTCGCTGATGGTTCAATTACCATCACAGCATTTGGCGGTACACCGCCTTATGGTTTTAGTATTGATAATGGAGCAAGCTTTCAGTCAGGCTCTCTGTTTACAGGGCTTGGCGAAGGAACTTATGATGTTGTAGTCGAAGATGACAATGGATGTACCGTGACGAGTACTATAACGCTAACTGACCTCCCTGGTCCAACATTAGATAATGTAGCGACAGTAGATCCAAGTTGTGGAAATGCTGACGGCTCTATTACGATTACAGCAAGTGGTGGAGAAATGCCTTATGAATACAGTATTGACAATGGAGCATCTTTCCAACCAGGAAATACATTCACTGGATTACTGCCAGGTTCTTATGATATAATTATACGCGATGATAATAGTTGTTTTGAAAACACAACGATTGCCCTAACAGATCAATTGGCACCAACAGTTGATAATATCACAACAACAGAATCGTCCTGCGGGAATACCAATGCTACAATAATAATCACGGCAAGTGGCGGTGTTGCACCTATTGAATACAGTATTGATAATGGAACAACTTTCCAGCTGGGAGGTTTATTTACAGGACTTGCCGCAGGTTCTTATAATCTTGCCATACAAGATGCCAATGGCTGTACAGCAATAAGCTCTGCAACGATTACTGACCAGCCTGGGCCAACAATTGATAATGTAGCTACGACTGACCCCACTTGCAGCGATGCTAATGGTGAAATCGCTATTACAGTCAGTGGAGGAACAACGCCAGTGGAATATAGCATTGATAATGGCACAACTTTCCAGCCGGCTAATGTATTTACAGGGCTTGCGCCAAATACTTATATCATCGTAGTTCAGGATGCCAATGGATGTACAGCAAATAGCACAGCCACATTGACCAGTCAGCCTATTCCACTTATTGATAATGTAGCCACGACCGACCCAGCTTGTGGAAATGCTAATGGCGAAATCACCATTACTGCAACAGGCGGCACAGCACCGATAGAATATAGCATTGATAATGGCACAACATTCCAGCCAGGAAATACTTTTACAGGTTTAATGCCAGGTAGCTACGATATAGTCATTCAGGATGCTAACGGCTGCACAGCTAGCTCATCAGCAACACTAAGCGACCAACCAGCACCAATAATTGACAATGTAGCGGTCAGTGACCCAACCTGCGGCGATACAAACGGAACAATCACCATCACTGCGACAGGCGGCACAGCCCCGATTGAATATAGTATTGATAATGGTACGACTTTCCAGCCAGGAACTAGTTTTACAGGTTTAATGCCAGGTAGCTACGATATAGTTATCCAGGATGCCAATGGCTGCACAGCAAGCTCTGCAGCCACCCTGACCGACCAGCCAGGACCGACAATAGATGATATAGAAACCACTGACCCAACTTGTGGCAATGATAATGGCGCAATCGTGATTATTGCGACAGGAGGAACAGCAGCACTTAGCTACAGTATTGATAATGGAGTAACATTCCAAGCCAATAATGTTTTTGTTTTCCAGGGCAGTGGCGTTTACGATGTTATAGTGAGCGATGCAAATGGCTGTACGGATACAGGAACAGTGACTTTCGTCGAACAAGCTGTACCAGCTATTGATAACATTGATATAGCAGACACGACTTGTGGCGACGCCAATGGCGAAATTGTCATCACAGGAAGTAATGGCACTGCACCATTATCATATAGCATTAATGGCGGATTAAGTTTTCAAGCATCCAATACCTTTACTGGATTGCCGGATGGAACTTACGATGTCATAGTACAAGATGCCAACGGTTGTACTGTAAGTGATCAGGCAATTATTGCGCCTTCCAGCAGTCCAGCTATTGTCAGTATTGATATTACAGCCACTTCCTGTAATGAAGCCAATGGCGCATTAGCCATTATATCGACAGGCGGAACAGCACCATTGGAGTATAGTATTGACGGCGGTACAACTTTTCAGAATACAAATAACTTTACAGGACTGACGGGCGGAAATTATAATATAGTCGTTCAAGACGCGCTTGGCTGCTCTGTGAGCGATCTTGCTTTTGTTACGCCATCTCTTGGTATACAAATAGATAATGTACAAAGCAATAACGCAGGCTGTGGCGATCCAGGACTCATCAACATCATGGCAAGTAGTGGTTTACCGCCTTTTGAATATAGTATTGATGGTGGTACAACTTTTCAGAGTGTTCCGGTTTTCCCAACGGTATCGGGAGGCACTTATGATATTATTGTGCAAGACGGCAATGGCTGTACCGATGAAACGACAGTAACGATTATTGATACGGGGATTCCTAATATCGACTTTGCGATTTTGGATGACCCAAGTTCTTGCAACAGTTTTGACGGAAGTATAGAAATCATCGCAAGTGGCGGTGCGCAGCCATTAGAATACAGTAATAATAACGGCATGGTTTATCAGCCTTCTCCCATATTTACTGGCTTGGGCGCGAATACTTATAATCTGGTCGTCATGGATGCTGTGGGTTGTACGGATACTGTAATCGTTGTTTTAAATGACCCTATAGAAGCAGCAATTGATACCGTATTTTATAATAATCCAACTTGTGGAGAAGACAATGGTTCTATTGAAATCATAGTAGATGTCAGCAATCCAAATTACGAATACAGTATTGACGGAGGAAATGTTTTTCAGGGTTCCAATACCTTTGAAGACCTGCCTGCCGGAACTTATAACATCGTAATGGTTGATTTTCTGGGCTGTACTGCTTTCTGGCAACCCATTACACTTTTCAACGCAGGAAATCCTGAAATTGCTACTATAGATATTACTTCGCCAATTTGCGGAGACGATAATGGTGTTGTCACGATTACCGCTAACGGTGGAACAACGCCTTACGAATACAGTATTGATAATATCAATTACCAAACAGCCGCTACTTTTGTCGGACTCGCGCCAGGCATGTACACCGTCTGGGTACGCGATGCAGCAGGCTGTGAGACCCAGCAAGATGTATATGTCACCACGACAGGAGAGATTACAGCAACAGTGATAACAGCCGACCCAACGGCTTGTGATACAGATGACGGAACAATCACCATTACAGCCAGCAACGGCACGCCACCTTACGAGTATAGTGCAGATAATGGTATGACTTACCAGTCATCAAATACATTTACAGGTTTAGGTGTAAATACTTATAATGTAGTAGTACAGGATGTCAATGGCTGCCTTACAATGCTGCTTGTTGACTTGATTGGCACAGACAATCCTGAAATTCTTGATGTAATTATAATAGATGCAGATTGTAGTGAAGACAACGGAAGTATCGAAATCACAGTAACAGGCGGCACACCGAATTACCAATACAGTATTGATGGCGGAAATATTTTCCAGGGTTCCAACACTTTTGAAGACTTGCCTGCCGGTATGTACGACATTTTAGTGGTGGACTTTAAAGGTTGTGAAGCTACGGCGCAAGCTACCGTTAATAATCCGGGCGCACCACAAATTGACAATATAGAAGCCCTCAATCCATCTTGTGGCGATGTAAATGGCTCGATTATTATTACCGCAAGTAGCGGTACTGCACCACTTGAATACAGTATTGATGGTGGAATAACTTTCCAAACCAACACCTCATTTACAGGACTGGATGCAGGTATTTATGACATTATAGTGCGCGATGCTGCGGGTTGTGAATTATTCGACCAAGCTATTCTCAATAATGCTGGTGATGTCGTGATAGATCAAACTTTTATTACAGAACCAATTTGCAATGATGATAATGGCGGAGTAGTTATTATAGCAAGTGGCGGAACGATGCCTTATGAATACAGCCTTGACAACGGAATGAACTTCCAAAACAGCGGAACATTTTCCAATGTTGGACCAGGTACATTCAATGTCGTTGTCACAGATGCCAATGGTTGTCAGGCAACAGATCAGTTGATGCTGACTTCCGACGCACCAGTGCTGGATAGCATTGGTATAGAGCAGCCTAGCTGTGAAGCAGCGAATGGTATGATTAGTGTTTTTGTACAAAACGGTACAGCCAATTATCAATACAGTATTGATGGCGGTGCGACTTATTCTGGTGATAATATTTTTGAAAACCTGCCAACTGGTGTTTATGATGTCATTGTGGAAGACCTTAATGGTTGTCAGGCAACACAGACAGTTGAACTGTTTCCCACAGAGGGCGCGAATCCGCAAATTATCCCAGGCGGGGAAGTGGACCTTTGTTTCAATGAACCGCTTACTTTAGACGCTGGTGTATTTGAATCATATCAATGGTCAACTGGCGATACGACTGCCATGATTAATGTAGATCAGTTTGGTGTTTATTTTGTTACCGTTACCGATGCCTTTGGTTGTACTGGAGTAGATAATGTACAGGTGAATGTCACTGCACCATTTATAGTAGAAGCCAGCGACGATGAGACGATTGAAATTGGCGACGATTACACAATGTCAGTTATTTTCAATAATCCAAACCTGATTTACACTTGGTCAGGTAGCGACGGATCATCGGGTACAGGAGCTACTTTCTCTACCAGTGCGGAGATACAGGGAACCATCATTTATACGGTGACTGGAATGGATGCTAATGGCTGTTCGGTAACAGATGAAGTGGTTATTACGATAGTTGATACCAGCACTTACGTCATGCCAAATGCCTTTAGTCCGAATGGAGATGGACTCAACGAAGATTTTGGACCGGTGTTGACGGGGACAATTGAAATCATAGATTTCAAAGTCTTTAATCGTTGGGGCGAATTGGTACATAGTGATGCAAATTCTCGCTGGAATGGCTTTTATAAAGGGCAAAGACAAGAAACAGATGTCTATGTTTACATGATAAAAATGGAAACTTTTGAAGGAGAATTAATAGAATTGACAGGCGATGTGCACCTAATGCGTTGATGTTTTCTGACAGAAATGGTGTGGACTGAATATTTGTCAGTACATATTTCGTTTAAAATTATTGATTATCAGTGTTTTGTAAAAAATGGAAACATTGGCACTATTTTTATTGTGCATACAATTAGATAAAACAATTTTTTATAAAAAAAATTGAAACTTTTTCTTTGTATTGTCGTTTTGAAAAGCGACTTTTGCGCAAATTATAGACAAACAAAGTAAGCAATTACTACTATTTAAAAATTATGTACTGGACACTGGAGTTAGCATCACATTTAGAAGAGGCACCTTGGCCCGCAACAAGAGACGAGTTGATTGATTATGCAATTCGATCGGGTGCGCCTATTGAAGTGATCGAAAACTTACAACAACTCGAAGACGAGGGAGAATTATACGAAAGTATGGATGATATCTGGCCAGATTACCCTCGAAAAGACGACTTTTTCTTCAATGAAGATGAGTATTGACAACAACAGCATGAGCTGTTAAAAATAGAAAAAATCCGACTTCTTTGAGGTCGGATTTTTTTGTTATTAGTGTTTCCAAGGTTTATACAATAGTGATTATTTTCCGAAGCAAAATACGTTTTTATCAAACCTGTGTATTCAAATTGCACTTTCTCTCTCGCCCATGGTTAAAACCATTGGCTACCAAACCATTCGTCGCGACGCGACTTGAACAGCCCATGAAATGACAGCTTTGCTAAGTGTCATAGACACGACCTATCTGGTAGCCTACGGTTTCAACCGTGGGCGAATCGAACGGCAAAATTGTCCAATTTGCTATACACACTATCAAACATCATAAATCCTATAAACGACAGACTGTGAAAATGTAAAATTGGG
>CALFBH010000114.1 GCA_937951615.1 uncultured Saprospiraceae bacterium
CGAAAATGCCACAGTCATCGTCATGGATGTACTCAGCAGAAAAGTAATGGAAGTACCAATTACTGTGAACTTTGGCACCAACAATGTAACAATCGATCCAAACAGATTACCAGCAGCAACTTATATCATCGTGATACAGGGCGACAACTGGTTCTCTACTGCGAAACGTTTTGTAAAATTGAATGAATAAAAGTACAGCGATTAGAACGGATAACAGCGATTAAGATCGCTGGAAATACAAACGAGTCAGTTATCAAATGATAGCTGACTCGTTTTTTTATACTAGAAATTATTATTCTTACGACTTGCCTTCTTTCTCCGCCCGAAGCCGAGCAATAGCCGCCCGCAGCTCATCCTCCAGCGGAATTTTCTCGTCTTTTTCCGGGTCATAAGGTGCTAGCTTGGGTATAGCCACATTCAGTTCTTCTAAAAGTTCCATTGCCTTATTTAGATAATAACGCCGGACATAAGGCTCACCGTCTGCCCATGCCCAGGTGTAAGCTTCTAGGGCATGTTTTTGGGCTTGTTCTTGATTCCCTATGAGAAGCCAGAGTTGTGCAAGAGCAACGTGAGCACGGTCTTTGACTTGAGAAAGTCGCTCTGCTTCTGCTATCGGATGGTCAAGCTGACCAAGATGAAAGCGAGCAAGAGCCAGTTGGGTTTCTGCATCTTCGTCAGGTATTCCGACTTCACGCGCCATACGGATGGCTTCCTGAAAACTATGGGCTGCTTTTGCCCATTCTTGCTGCTCCATATGCCATTCTCCGCGTAAATACCATAAAGAACGAACTCCTTGGCGATTTCTGCCTTCTGCAGCCAGTTTTTCGGCATGGGCAAGGTCTTTTTCTTTTAAATCGCCTTTTTGGAAAAGCAACTGGCAATATGGATACTCTGCGCCACCAGGACGATATATATTACGTCCCCAAGAGCGTCCCATCGCATCCAATGACTGCCACATTTCTTCTGCTTCTTTCCACTTACCCATTGAAACAAGTGTGGAAAAATAATTTAATCTAGCTCTAAATAAACCTTCTTTATTATTGCTCAGTTTGGCAAGTTCAAGACATAGGCATTCGTATTGTTCACTTTTTACGAAACGATTAGCTAAACTTAATGTAGTAGCAATATTATTCAAGCAAATTCTTACATTAGCCCAATCTTCCTGCTCCAAACGATGCCCCAATCCAGCAGCATAAGCAGCAATAGCTGCTTTTCGCTGACCAAATCTATTTAAAATATTACCAGCTATAATTGTAAGATAAGCAGCATTAGATTTCTTAAGCATGGCAGGCAGCCTAGTCCAGTCATGATTAAAAAATGGTTTCAGCAAAGATAAATTCACCTCGTTTGCTTCCAAATTAAACAAAAGTGCATCAGCAAAACCACCTCCATATAAATTACAGGCTTCCTGATACCGTCCCATTTTAAGCAAAGTCTGTATCATCTGTATTCCAACGCTAAGGTCTTCCAGTGTTTCGGCTTCTTCATAAGGGCTTTGTATTTTTTGAGAAAAATAATCTACGACCTGCTGTCCATACTGATTTTTTTCTTCTGCCTGAAGTCCTCCGGCAGCTACACCACGTACAACAGGGTGCAAGTCATAGTGGCGGGTATTGGCATCGTATTGTATAAAACCTCGACTTTCTAAGTCTTTGACTGTTTTTGTCAGTTTTTGAGGCGCGACAAGGTATTCTGGGGAGCGAAGTCTTGTTTGTAATGCTTCCTCATATTTTTTCCATTTTTCGGATTTACTGCTCCATCCCAATAAACTCTCCAGTCTTTTAGGCTTAGGTACTTTTTGAGGCTCAGGAGGTAAATGCGGATTAAAAGCAGCCAGCATCGGATAATCTACCGATTCCGACAACATAGCCAGCGTAGATAATAGCTCTCGGCTTTTATCGGGCAAGTCATTCAGAGCTGCTCCGAGAATATGATTTCGTTTTTGAGTCAGGTCTAGGTCGGCAAGATTTAATTCATTATTGGCTGCCCAGGCACCAAAATTGCCTCTGTCGGGCAAATAATTATTCACCAATCCGGCAAGTACACCGATGACTAAAGGATGGCAGTCGCAGTGCGTTTTCAGGTAAGCTTGTATTGCCTTTCCGTCTCCTTTGATGCCGCAATTACAAAAAAGTTCTTCTGCATCGGCAGGTCGAAGTCCGGGCAGCGGGACACGAAGCACACCAGGAATGACCAGTCCAGATGAATTTAATAAAATACGTGGCGTCAGCCGAGTACTCACCAGTATTTTTGAGGGGGCAGCCGTTGCCAGAAGCCGCAGCAATTCGTCATCTTCCGGGCGTATGGCATTGCAGGGATCTCGGTCGATAATCGCATCTACAGGTGTATCCAGTTCTTCATCCCGAAGCTGTGCTGCATCAATTCTATTATAAGCCACCAACACCCGTTCTAGTCCATCCAGAATCAACAGCCAGGGCTTTGTCTGTAGTTCTTGCAGGAGCAATTTTGTCATTTCTGGGGTCTTTTTCTTTTTTAAATTATCCAGTGGCTCGCCCGTCATATAGGCCAGTGCGTGGCGGCAAAAATCAGCCATGACCGCTCCTCTTTCATAAAAAGAATACCAGAAACAGCCTGTCCATGCTCGGTTTTTGAGGGCGTGTTTTCTAGTCCATTCCCAAGTGAGCATACTTTTTCCTGTACCGCCGATGGCTTCAAACAAGAGTACGGGGTGCGGGTCGGCCTCGACTGCCCAGTCGTCCAGCCGCTCCAGCTCTGCTCGGCGGCCTACGAACTGGTGGGAGCCGAGGTAGCGCGGTTCTGCGTAGAAATGGGGTGGACTTGGGATGTGGTTTTTTTGATGTCTTGGAGTATTGATGTGTTCTGGTACTGATGTATGTGTTGGAGGTGACTTTCTTTTTTCTATGGCTTTGTGGAGTTTTTCAATATAATGAACGACTTGACTTTTAAAATCCTCTATACTTTCAAAAACCACATAAATACGCTTGTCTTTGGCTTCTTTTTTAAATGCCTCAAGTTCTTGAATTTTATGTGCATCGGTTTCTATCTGGCTTTTCTTTACATCATGGTCGTCCCCCATAATAAAAATGAGTATCGGCAAGCCCAACTTTTTTGCTTCTTCGTATTCCAGGCGAGTGACTGAATAGCCGTGCTCATTGCGTTCTGCATCTTCCTTAATTTGTCCATAACGATGGCTAATCAGTCCGATGTAGGCACTACTTTCTCTGACCATTCTTAGCGAAGCGGAAATCACATCATCATCGGTTTCAGGAATTTTAGTTTCCATGCCTATGGCGTGTAGTTCCTGTTTGCGTAAAGCATCCATCAAAGCTGCACGGTGTTCTTGTAAGTCATTGAAGGTGCTGGACACCATGACTCCGGCGTATTGTTTGGCAGTTTGTTCTTTATCTGGCATTTGGTTATATTCTTTTACGGAATTAATCGTCCGATAAAGATAAAAAAAATATAACGATTGTGTGAAAAACGGTGTGTGTAATAAATTGCACTAACTGGACTTTGGACGAAAAGAAGCGAGAAGCGGGAGGCGAGACTGTATAGTATTACGAGCGGCTTTAAATAAAAAGAGATGCTTAAAGGCGTTTTTCCTCTAAGCATCTCTTTTAAATTTGACTTTGTATTTGATTTTCCACTTATCAGCTACGCTTATTCGCCGCTTTAAAAGCTTGTTCCAAATCTGCAATAAGATCATCAATATGTTCGATGCCGACGCATAGACGTAGTAAATCCTGTGTCACTCCTGCCGTTGCCTGTTCTTTCACGGTCATCTGACGATGTGTGGTAGAAGCAGGATGACAGGCCAGCGACTTGGTATCTCCGATATTCACGAGGCGTTTGAAAAGTCCTAAAGCATCATAGAATTTTTCTGCTTTTTTGAAGCCGCCTTTGATACCAAATGTCAGCAATGAAGAAGGCTTTCCAGCACAATATTTGCGCGAAAGGCGATAGTATTCACTACTTTTCAATCCACCATAGTTGACCCAGGATACCTGTTTATGCCCTTCCAGATATTTGGCGACAGCCATTGCATTCTCACAATGTCTTTCCATTCTCAAACTGAGGGTTTCCAGTCCTTGCAAAATCTGAAAGGCACTGAGTGCTGCCAATGCAGAACCTGTATTGCGCAAAGCAACTGTCCTCGCTCTGGCAATATAGGCCGCAGGGCCAAAGGCTTCCGTATACACCACGCCATGATAAGCCGCTTCTGGTGTACTGAACATCGGAAAACGCTCTTTGTGTTCTGCCCAGGGAAACTTGCCGGAATCTACAATCACACCGCCAAGTGTCGTCCCGTGTCCTCCGATGTATTTTGTTAGTGAATGTACAACGATGTCTGCACCATATTCGATAGGATTGAGGATGGCAGGACTCGCTACAGTATTGTCTACAATGAGGGGAACACCTTTCGCATGAGCAGCTTTTGCTATTTTTTCAATATCAGAAATATTACCTGCCGGATTGCCAATAGACTCGCAATAAACAGCTTTGGTTTTATCGTCAATTAATTTAGCAATATCTTTAGCATCAGCACTTTCTGCAAAACGAACCTCGATGCCCTGCGCAGGGAGCATGTGTGCAAATAAGGTATAACTCCCTCCGTATAATTGCGGCGTAGAAACAATATTGTCGCCCATAGTCGCAAGATTCAGAATGGAATAATTGATTGCAGCACTTCCAGCACTGACACATAATCCCGCAATTCCGCCCTCTAATGCGGCTACCCGCTTTTCGAGTACATCTACGGTCGGATTCATGATGCGGCTGTAAATATTTCCAGGCACAGCAAGGTTGAAAAGATCAGCCCCATGCTGGGCATTATCAAATTCATAAGCTACGGTCTGATAAATGGGTACGGCAACTGACTTGGTCGTCGGTTCTGACTGGTATCCAGCGTGGATAGAGATGGTTTCTTTTTTCATTTTCTGTTTGTTCTAATAAATTTTATACCAAAAACTGAAATAAATCAGGCTTTTCATTGAGGTATTCCCCAAAGAAGTTCCGGGCTTTCATACGCTCAATTAATGAATGAATATCTTCTTTGTTTTTCAATTCTATTCCCACCACGGCAGGTCCACTTTCTCGATTATGTTTTTTAGAATATTCGAAATGCGTGATATCATCGTGTGTACCTAATATCTCAGATACAAATTCTTTCAAGGCACCTGCTCTTTGCGGAAAGCGAACAATAAAATAGTGCTTCAAGCCGCCATACAGCAAAGCCCGTTCTCTAATTTCGGCAGTACGAGTGATGTCATTATTGCTACCACTGACCACACAGACCACGTTTTTGCCCTTGATTTGCTCGCTATATTGGCGCAAAGCCGTAATAGATAATGCCCCAGCTGGCTCGGCTACAATGGCATCCCGATTGTATAAGTCGAGAATCGTCTGGCAAACTTCACCTTCATCTACTGTCAAAACTTCATGGAGATTTTGTCGGCAAATTTCAAAGTTCTTGTCCCCTACCCGCTTGACTGCTGCGCCGTCTATGAACTTATCAATATTGTCCAACTCCGTGTTTTTACCATTCCGTATGGACAACTGCATCGAAGGTGCGCCTTTGGGTTCTACCCCAATAATTTTTGTATCTGGCGACAAGCCTTTAAACACAGAACTCACACCCGCCGACAAACCACCGCCACCAATAGGCAGAAACAAATAATCAACAGCAACAGGTGTCTGACCCAGAATTTCCAAGCCGACTGTCCCCTGCCCTTCTATGACTTTTTCGTCATTGAACGGATGAACAAAAATACTTTTTTGCTTTTCGCAAAATGCGATTGCGGCATGATAGGTATCGTCAAAAGTATCTCCAGTCAATTCAATTTTCACAAACTCGCCACCAAACATAGCCGTCTGTTCAATCTTCTGCTTGGGCGTTGCCGAAGGCATAAAAATAGTCCCTTGCACCTTCATTTTCCGACAGGAATAAGCCACGCCCTGCGCATGATTGCCCGCGCTGGCACACACGACTCCTTTCGCCAGTTCTCCATCAGTCAGGGAAGCCATTTTATTATAAGCTCCCCGAATTTTATAAGACCGTACCGCCTGCAAGTCTTCTCGCTTGAGCATAATGGTCGCGCCATAAGATTTGGACAAGTTGAAATTTTCCATCAAAGGTGTCACCTCAGCTATACCTCGCAGTACCTGAGCTGCTTTGTTGATGTCTCCCAACTTGGGGTAGTATGATGTTTTTACCATTGTGTTGTCGTGTTGGTGTGTTGAAGTGTTGTCGTGTTGTCGTATTTTTAACATCAACACGACAACACCACAACACTTCAACACACTTTAGTTCCGTTCTGGTCTCAATTTACGAACTTCCGCGCCGGTTTTCCACATTTCCGACTCGCGAATTTCTTTCAGTTCTTCTTCCAGTTTTGCCCGATAATCAGCCTGTTCGTTGGCTTTGATAACGACCTCGGCTTCTTTGCCACTAGACACGCTTTCATACAAATCTTCAAAAACAGGTGTGACTGCCTCGCGGAATTTGTGTCGCCAATCCAATGCACCACGCTGTGCAGTGGTCGAAGTATTTGCATACATCCAGTCCATGCCGTTTTCAGCAACGAGTGGCATCAGGCTTTGGGTCAGCTCTTCCACAGTTTCATTGAATGCCTCGGAAGGAGAATGTCCATGCTTACGCAAAATGTTGTATTGCGCTTCAAATACGCCTGCTAATGCGCCCATGAGAATACCACGTTCTCCTGTCAAATCAGAATAGACTTCTTTTTCGAAATTGGTTTCAAATAGGTAGCCCGACCCTACGCCAATGCCCAGCGACACCACGCGATCATAAGCCCGACCTGTCGCATCCTGAAAGATAGCGTAACTAGAATTTAAGCCTTTGCCTGCTACGAACATTCTGCGCAAAGATGTTCCTGAGCCTTTCGGCGCGACCAGAATGACATCTACATCAGCAGGCGGTATAATGCCTGTTTTGTCTTTGAAAGTAATGCCAAAGCCATGCGAAAAATACAGGGCTTTTCCTGGCGTCAGGTGTTTTTTGACCATCTCCCATTGTGCAATTTGCCCAGCATCAGAAAGCAGGTATTGAATAATCGTTGCTTTCTCTGCTGCCTCTTCGAGACTGAACAAAGTCGTACCCGGCACCCAGCCATCTGCAATGGCTTTGTCCCAGCTCGCCGAGCCTTGTCGCTGCCCAACGATGACATTGAAGCCATTGTCTTTCAAGTTCAGTGATTGTCCTGGTCCTTGTACACCGTAGCCTAATACTGCGATGACTTCGTCTTTTAAGGTTTCTTGTGCTTTTTTAAGCGGAAATTCGTCGCGGGTCACTACGTTTTCGAGGACGCCGCCAAAGTTTATTTTTGCCATGATTTAGTTATTGGTGATTAGTAATTAGTAACTGGTGATTTGTGATTCGTAACTGGTGAATGGGGTGGCACTTTTGGTGCTTTTATCTTTGTCTTTTTTAATCATTATCTGGTTTTCCTTTTTTTGATTTTCTTAAATATTTGATGTAGCCATTAATTAATTTCAGGCAACTTTCGTATAGTGGTTTTATGTTTTGAATCGTTTCTTTAGTCATATACTTTTCGTCATAGGCAGTAATTAAATGTTCCATTGACTCTACTAATGAGCCTCTGGCTATTCTGCAAAATCTAATGTTATCCTGCTAATTCTGTATAGCTTGTGTGCATGTTGGTTTGTGATTGGTGATTGGTAACTGGTAACTGGTGATTCGTGATTCGTAACTGGTAACCGGTGATTCGTGATTGGTTGTCAGGTACAAAGAACACTATCATTCTTCTCGCTCGAATGATATATTTGCATAATTATGCTCAATTATTTCAATATTAGATGACTTCGAATTTAATTCTACAATCAAATTTTCAATCAGTTCTTCAATTAGGAATATATAATCTGATGGGTTTCCGTAGTTAATTGGCTGATTTTTCTTAAAGTCATATACTTTCTTTTTGTAAGAAACTTTGTCGTCCTTATGATTAAAAAACCCACCATTATGCATGCTATTCCTTAAATTTCTAATTATTTCCCAAAGCTTAATGTTATTAATATTTAAATTAAATTTATCTATTATTTCTTCAACAAGCTCAGTAATTTTCCACTTACTAATTCCTTTTGCATTTGCTACCAACCTAAAGTAGTTCTCCAATTGAATGAACACCAGCAAAAAGAATGAATTTTTTGCGTCATTAAGGTAACCTATCTGAGCGTTGTCCATATATCCATCATTTATTTCACTAATTTCATACCCATTATTCTTATAAAATTCAATACTACATAATTGCTTTGAAAGAGTCACATTAAGTAGCCAATTTTGAATATGTATACTTAGCAATTCGAAAATCCAAGAACGAGCGTCATTTTTACCATAAGGTGATCCACTCCTTTTCATTCTACACTTTTTGTTTAGTTCGTCCAATTTCTGAATCAATTGGTCAATATCTATTTTCGGTACAGACACTTTCATATCTAAAATTTAGTCGTAAAGTTTAAAAAACGGGTTATATCCACAATCACCAATCACTAATTACGAATCACCAGTCCCTAATCACCAGTCACCAATCACCAATCAATTCCCAGCCGCCAATTCCAACTCCTCCAGATATTCCTTCAACTCCTTCATCGGCTTAGTAATTGCTACCCTGCCGGAACGGACAAATTCAAGGATTCTGAAAGGTTCTAACTCCTTATACAAAGCCTCAATTTCATTCTGATAGCCCGTTTTTTCTATCACAGTAAATTCTGGTTCAGCGGCCAGCATGCGTGCACCGTGTTGGCGTACAATTTTCTCTGCCAAACCACCATGAGTGATGACGCCAGAAGGTATTTTGTACAGTGCAATTTCCTGATACACAATATTTTCTTCGCCATGATAGAAGGCTTTATGCACTTCAATCTGCTTTTCTAATGCAGTGACCAGTTTCTTGACTTGCGCTTCTTCTAAATTTACCACAATGGTGTAACGGTGAATGCCTGCCACTTCGCTTTCCGAAACCGTCAGGCTTTCGATATTGATACTTCTTTTGGTGAAACCAGTGGTCACACGATGTAGCAAACCTGCTTTATTATCTGTAAAAACCGATAAGGTAAATGTCTTTTTCATACTAATGAATGATGAACTATGAATGATGAATGATGAATACTCGCGGGCGGATTCCCCTTCAGGAGCAAGGGGCGCGCGCGGCTACTCCAACCGAATATCTCCCACACCAGCCCCGGAAGGTACCATTGGGAATACGTTATTCTCTTTGCCGACCATGACTTCCAGAAAAAATGAACCTTCATGCTCCATCATTTCTTTCAGTGCATCGCTTAAGTCCGCTCTTTCGCTGACCCGTTTGGCTTTGATGCCGTAGGCTTGCGCCAATAACTGGAAATCTGGATTGACCATTTCAGTAGAAGCATAGCGTTTATCAAAAAACAGTTGCTGCCATTGGCGTACCATGCCGAGGAATTCATTATTGAGCAGCAGGATTTTAATATTGACGCCTGTTTGTAAAATGACGCCCAATTCCTGTATGGTCATTTGGATGCCACCATCTCCGACTACTGCAATGACATCGCGTTCTGGTGCGCCCATCTTTGCGCCGATGGCTGCGGGTAGGCAGAAGCCCATTGTCCCCAGTCCGCCTGAAGTGATGTTACTTTTTGTGCTGTTGAAATGTGCGTAACGACAAGCAATCATCTGGTGTTGTCCGACATCCGTGACGATGATTGCATCGCCATTGGTCAGTTCATTCACACCTCGAATGGCTTCGCCCATCGTAAGTGCTCCTTCTGTTGGTTCGGTTTCTTTTTGAATGACTTTTTCGTATTCCAGTTTGTCGCATTCCTTAAAACGCTTATGCCAATCGGTATGCGTATTTTTATTGACCAATGGCAATAATGCCTTCAGTACATCTTTGGCGTCGCCCAATACTGCAACCTCAGTTTTTACATTTTTATCAATTTCTGCTGGGTCTATTTCTATGTGAATGACCTTCGCTTGTTTAGCATATTTAGCAAGATTTCCCGTTACTCGATCATCAAATCGCATTCCAATGGCGATGAGGACATCACATTCGTTGGTCATGATATTTGGTCCGTAATTCCCGTGCATGCCTAGCATGCCTACATTCAAGGGATGGTCAGTCGGCATCGCGGATAAGCCCATGATGGTCCAGGCAGCTGGAATGCCTGTTTTTTCAACTAAGTCTGTCAATTCTGCTTCTGCACCAGATAGAATAATGCCTTGTCCGAATAGAATGTATGGACGTTTGGCTTCATTAATCAATTCGGCGGCAGCCTCAACCTGCTCCTGATTCACAGTAGGACGTGCTACATAACTGCCTACTTTTGTACATTTTTCATACACAAAATCCAAGTCATCAAATTGCGCATTTTTAGTAATGTCAATCACTACCGGCCCTGGTCTGCCCGACTTTGCAATATAGAATGCTTTGGCAAAAATTTCAGGTATTTCCGCAGCTTCTGTGATTTGATAATTCCACTTCGTTACTGGCATGGTAATCCCGATAATATCACATTCCTGAAAAGCATCGGAACCGAGCAAGTGTTTTGGCACCTGTCCCGTAATACAGACCATTGGTGTAGAGTCAATCATTGCATCAGCTATTCCGGTGACCAGATTAGTCGCGCCCGGCCCAGATGTCGCAATGCACACTCCTACCCGACCGCTTGCGCGGGCATAGCCTTGTGCAGCATGGGTCGCGCCTTCTTCATGGCGTACCAGTACGTGGTTGATTTTGTCCTGACTTTTGTACAGCTCGTCATAGACTGGCATAATGGCTCCGCCGGGATAGCCGAACATCAGATCAACACCTTCGGCAATCAGGCTTTGTACGACTGCTGCTGCGCCTGCCATGCGTACCGTTTTTTTGGCTTTCGCCGAACTTTTTGTTTTTGTTAGTGTATCCATGATTGAGTGTATTGAGTTGATTGAGTGATTTCGTTATTGAGTTGATTGAGTGTATTTAGTTGATTGAATAATTAGTACATTCGTAATTAATCGATTCGTAATTCGTAATTAAATTCAAAACTTATCTGTTACACAGCCTTTTGAGGCAGAGGAAACTGTTTTTGCATATTTGTATAAAACCCCCCGTTTTACGCCCAATTCTGGAGCTGTCCAGCTTGCTTTTCTGTTTTTGATTTCCGCTTCGCTTAGGTCTGCATTGATGGTATTTGTATTTGCATCAATGGTGATTTGGTCGCCATCTTTTAGCAGGGCAATCAGTCCACCTTCCTGTGCTTCAGGCGTGATGTGTCCGACCACAAAGCCATGTGTGCCGCCTGAAAAACGACCATCGGTAATCAGCGCAACTTCTTTCCCCAAACCTGCTCCCATGATGGCAGCTGTGGGTTTGAGCATTTCTGGCATACCTGGTCCGCCTTTCGGTCCTTCGTAGCGGATAACGATGACATCTCCTTTTTCTACTTTTCCAGCGGCGATGCCTTCATTGGCTTCAAATTCACTATTAAATACTTTCGCTGTTCCTGTAAAGGTCAAGCCTTCTTTGCCAGTTATTTTTGCGACTGCGCCTTCTTTCGCCAAATTTCCGTAAAGGATACGAATATGCCCTGTTGCCTTGATGGGATTATCCAAAGGCTTTAATACGTCTTGCCCAACAGAAAGTTCGGGGACATTGGCAAGATTTTCTGCGACCGTTTTTCCGGTAACGGTCATACAATCGCCATGCAGGTAGCCTGCTTTGAGCAAATATTTCATCACAGCGGGTGTGCCACCGACCCGATGTACATCTTCCATCGCATAGCGTCCGCTTGGTTTGAGGTCGGCGAGGAAAGGTGTTTTGTCGCTGATGCGCTGAAAATCGTCTAATCCAAAATCTACATCTGCGGCATCTGCAATGGCGATAAAGTGTAGGACTGCATTGGTGGATCCGCCCAGCACCGTGACCAGTGTGATCGCATTTTCCAATGATTTTTTATTGATAATGTCTAAAGGTTTGAGGTCAGCTTTTAGTAGTTCGACGACAGTATTTCCTGCTGTTTCAGATTCTTTTATTTTGTCGATGCCAATGGCTGGATTGGAAGAGTTATAAGGCAAAGACATGCCGAGTGCTTCTATTGCTGAAGCCATTGTATTGGCAGTATACATGCCGCCACAAGCACCTGCACCTGGACAAGCTTTTTCAATGATGTTCTTGAAATGTTCTTCATTGATTTTGCCAGAGACCCGCTCGCCCCAAGCTTCAAAAGCAGATACGATATCTAGTTTTTTTCCTGCATGTTCGCCAGAAGCAATCGTGCCGCCATAGACCAATACTGAAGGGCGATTGAGGCGAATCATTGCCATCAGTGCGCCCGGCATATTTTTGTCGCAACCGACCACCGTGACCAGTCCGTCATAACTCATTCCACCTACAACGGTTTCCATAGAGTCTGCGATAATATCCCGCGAAGGCAGAGAGAAACGCATGCCCGTCGTTCCCATAGAAATTCCATCGCTAACGCCGATGGTATTGAAAATCAGCCCTACTCCTTCTGCGTCATTGACCCCTGCTTTCACATGTACTGCCAGTTCGTTGAGGTGCATGTTGCAGGGATTGCCTTCGTAGCCAGTACTCCCAATGCCGACCAATGGCTTTTTCATGTCTTCCCGACTCAATCCAATCGCATGAAGCATGGCTTGTGCTGCTGGTTGGGAAGGATCTTGTGTGACTGCTTTACTGTATTTGTTTAATTCCATATTAGTTATTGGTGACTAGTGATTGGTAAATGGTGTTAGCACCTTCGTACACTAGTTATCTTTTCAATTCTTATCTGGTTTTCCTATTTTAGTTTTTCTTAAATATTTAATGTATCCATTTAGGAGTTTGAGGCAACTTTCATATAAAGGTCTTATTTCATCAATTTTATCTATTGTTATATATTTTTCATCATAAGCAGTCACCAAAAAAGCCCTACTCGGTGTGAGTAAGGCTTTATAAAAACTTTCGTATTAAGCATATACTCACTGTGATAAGGATGGAATGACCACCACTACCATAATAATAATTACCATAATATTCGATACCAATTGCATAATCTATAAACTAAAAAAAGCCACCTGTGAAAGATGGCTTTTTATTTTTTTATATACAATATACCATCCTAGTTACATTTTGCTGACTACAATAATGTTCATAATAGACGATATAATAATTACTTGCTGCATTATGTACGCAAGTTGAGATTATTTTTTGTAACAAACAAACCATTCTCTAATTTTCTTAATTATTTGATGGCTGAATTGTCTGATTATTATCGTAAAAAACAATGATAATCAGTCAATTACAGCAATATTCAATCCAACCAATTTTTTAAATAATTGTAGAAACACCTTGTTCCACCTTATCTGAATTCACTTCCGAACCTGTAATAATCGAAGAAATCACATCGCCCATTTGCGAACAGGTATAAGTAATCACCGGACTCACATCAGGTGTACCAATGCCTTTGGTTAGGCACAGACTCACTGCATTTCCTATGGCTAAGGCTTCTTTGTATAAGCCCATAGACTGTAACATCAAGCCTACTGATTTTATGGTGGCTATTGGATTTGCTATATCTTTTCCAGCTGCCTGCGGATAAGAACCGTGAATGGGTTCGAATAATGAAGTCTTCAAGCCTACCGATGAAGAAGGTAACATGCCCAATGAGCCAACCAGCACACTTGAAGCATCGGATAATATATCTCCAAACATATTGCCGGTCAGTATCACGTCGAATTGTTTGGGACAAAGTACAAGCTGCATCGCCGCATTATCCACATACATATACTCCAGTTTTACTTCCGGATATTGCTTTGCATACTCTGTAACCACCGAACGCCAGAGGCGGGAAGATTCCAGCACATTGGCTTTATCCACCAGTGTTACTTTTTTGCGGCGGCGCGTGGCAGCATCAAAAGCATGTTTGGTTATTCTTTCAATTTCATGCACCTCATATTTGCACGTATCAAAAGCAGATTTTCCATCTGCTGATTTTCCTTTTTCACCAAAATAAATACCACTGGTCAGTTCCCGATAAATGACCATGTCCACCCCTTCTATGTATTCTTTTTTCAATGGGGATATATGCAGCAATTCCGCATAAGTTTTCACAGGGCGAATATTGCAATACAAGCCCAATGCTTTGCGTAAGCGCAATAACCCCTGTTCCGGTCTGACCGTCAAATCCAGATTGTTATCATACTCCGGATCGCCGATGGCACCCAGTAGAATGGCATCTGTATTCAGACAAGTTTCCAGCGTAGCAGCAGGTAATGGATCACCTGTTTTTTTGATGGCTCTTGCCCCAATATCTGCATGACAATACTGAAATTCATGTCCATATCGCTCGGCTATGGCATCCAAGACTTTCATGCCTTGTGCGACTACTTCGGGTCCTATCCCGTCTCCTGCTAGTATGGCTATTTTCTTTTTCATAATCCTGTATTAATGGCTATCATTTTAAAAGACAAGCTGTTCTTTTTCAAACTGTTCGATTTTATCTTTTAAAGTTAGCAAAAAATCTATATCATCATAGCCATTTATCAGGCACATTTTTTTATACGTGTCAATTTCAAAAGTTTCCTGCATATTTGTACCAGCAATTTGTACGATTTGTGCTTCTAGGTTTACAATTAACGTTGCTTTGGGAGTTTTCTCTATTTCGGTGAAAATAGCATGTAAAAAATTATCAGAAACGACAACTGGCAATAAGCCATTATTCAATGCATTACTCTTAAAAATATCCGCAAAAAAACTGGACACGACAACTTTAAATCCATAATCATAAATTGCCCAGACTGCATGTTCTCGGCTAGACCCACAACCAAAATTTTTTCCAGCTACGAGTATTTCTCCATTATACAAAGGATTGTTTAACACAAAATCCTGCTTGGGTGTACTGTCTGGTTCGTATCGCCAATCCCGAAATAAATTATCTCCAAATCCTTCCCGCGTAGTCGCTTTCAGAAAACGCGCAGGGATGATTTGATCTGTATCCACATTTTCTATCGGAAGTGGTACTGCTGTTGATTGTATGGTGGTGAATTTTTCCATTTGTTTGTCGTGTTGTCGTGTTGTCGTGTTGTCGTGTTGTCGTGTTGTCGTGTTGTCGTGTTGTCGTGTTGTCGTGTTGTCGTGTTGTCGTGTTGTCGTGTTGTCGTGTTGTCGTGTTGTCGTGTTGTCGTGTTGTC
>CALFBH010000115.1 GCA_937951615.1 uncultured Saprospiraceae bacterium
CGAATGGTTTGGTAGCCAATGGTTTTAACCATGGGCGAGAGAGAAAGTGCAATTTGAATACACAGGTTTGATAAAAACGTATTTTGCTTCGCAAAATAATCACTATTGTATAAACCTTGTAAACACTATAAACTTCTTTGACCAGCGTTGATAAGAAGTTGGGGGCTACATATTCAACTTGGGTTAACAACTCAATTTCTTCATTAGACTTTGGGGAACAAAAAAATAAACTCCCCTTCTGACTTGTTCTTTTATTTTGATTGTATGATGTCTTGTAATTCTATATAGAATACTAGTTCTGAGTTGGCGGGAATATCTGGCAACATGCCGCGCTCGCCATAGGCTAAGTTTGCGGGGATGATGAGGTAGGCTTTTGTTCCTTTTTTTAGTAGCGCAAGTCCTTCGTCCCAACCTGGAATCACACGTCCCTGACCTAATGCAAAAGTGAAGGGCTGTCCGCGCTGAAAAGAATTGTCGAATTGTTTTCCATCTAGCAAATGTCCAGAGTAATTGACGGAAACCGCCTCGTTATTTGCGGGGGTTTCGCCTGTTCCTTCTTCCAGAATATGGTATTTTAACCCGCTGTTTGTTGTGGTGACTTCAAGGCGACCATTTTTGTATGCTGTAATGGCTTTACGCGTTTTTTTGGCAATTTTTGCTGCATTTCTTTCGTATTCTTTTTGCTCTTCTTCCAGTTCTGTTTTGGTTTTAATTTCTTGTAATTTCATTTCAAAGGTCACTAAGTCACCTGGTTGAAAAGTCCATTCAGGATTCAGTTGCTGACCAATGGAATCTGCTTCGATGACTAAGGTCACACTATCGCCAACTGCCATATTGCCCAGCATTTCGAGCATCGGGTTGTCGTTATGACTTCCACCATGGTCATGTCCGTGATGGTCGTGTCCGTGATGGTCATCATCTTTTTTTTCTTCCGGGAAAAGATAACGGGTCGGTTGTCCGTTTTGACTGGTAGAAAATACCGTTAAATCACCTTTTTTTACACTAAAATCAAAGGCTACGCCATCACCTGCTTTCGGGTTTCTTCCCTTGTTCTCAATATGTTTTTTGTAAAAATAGCCATCCGCAGAACGGGTGAATGCAGAGAGGTAAGTTTGTTTTTCTGCTGCCAGATTATCCGTATTTTTTATGGACAACAAAGCAATATCAATAAACACCAAATCCCCTGCTTTATAACCTGGGGGCAAAGGCATTTGTATAGAATCACGCTCCCGTACCATAGTGAGGCTGTCACCAGCAGACATCATGGACAAAGCTTGTAATAGTAGATTATTTTCCATGCCTTCCGGCATTTTCAGACTGATAGGAAAACCCTGCTCTCGCGAACTCGCGACTATACTATCGCCATTACGAAAATCCATTTGGTAATTGACCTGATCGCCCACTTGTGGAATTGCTCCATTGTTTTTGACATGGTGTTTGTACAATAATCCATTGTCTGTTTTGGAGAAACCTTTCAAATTCCCTTGCTTACAAGCTGCAAAGAATAGTAGTGCGATGAGGATTAAGGCGAACGATTGGTGATTCATTTGGTTGTGTTGATGTGTTGATGTGTTGATGTGTTGATGTTACACACGATAACACCACAACACATCAACACGCCAACACATTATTTAAAAATCCGGTTCTGCGTTGAGTGGTTCTTTATAGACTTCCAGCAATTCTTTGAGGGCACGGAGTGTGTCGCCAAGTGTTTCATAGCTTACGCCTCCTGAAGCATTGCGATGCCCACCGCCTTTGAAATATTTCTGAGCGATTTCCTGTACCGAAAATTCACCTTTGGAACGGAAGGATAATTTGACATGGTTTTCTCGTTCGCAAACCAGAATTGCCATACGCATGTGGCGCATTTTTAGGACATAATTGACAATGCCTTCTGTATCACCTCGTTTGATACGAAAACGCTTGTGGTCGTGTAGGCTTAATACAATGATGCCCGTGTTGAAATTATTATACATACGCATGGCTTCCGTCAGGCAGAATCCTAGTAGGCGTAGTTGCTTTTCATTTTGATTATTGAACAGCTTATTTTGCAGGTAGGTCAAATCAACACCAACTTCATGAAGATCGGCTACTGTGCGAAATAATTTTGGCGAAGTGGCAAACATAAAAGAACCAGTATCTGTCAGAATACCTGTAAAAATGGATTTGCCGATGACATCATCTATCATGTCCTTATGCCCCATCATTTTTATAAACTCATACAACATCTCGCAAGTCGAGCTGGCTGTCGGGTCGGAATACATATATTCGGCAAAAGGATCGGGATCCAAATGGTGATCTATCATCACCTTGGGTTTATCGCTTTCTGCAATACGCTCTCCTACCCTGTCGATGCGTGCTAAAGAATTGAAATCCAAACAGAAAAACAAATCTGCTTCTTCACAGAGTTTATCTGATTTTTCTTTTTGGTCATCGTCCACTACCACATAGTCAATCCCAGGCATCCAGTCAAAAATAGATGGATAACGAGAGGGCGAAATGACTGTCGCATCATGCCCGCGTCGGGACAAATAATGAAATAATCCAAGTGAAGACCCCATGGCATCTCCATCAGGATTACGGTGGGTAGTGATAACGATTTTTTTAGGCGTTGCCAATACCTCTTTTAAGGCATCCAAGTTTTTCATAATTATATCTATTTCAGGTTAGAATCCGCAAAGATATGGGTTTTTACTGTCTTGGTAAAGTGTTTGCAAGCTTATAATTCATAGTAAGTTTAAGTGAAAGATTAAGTTTAAGTTTAAAACGATATAAAACGCTGGCAATTAGTTTTTTATTCAAAATTTAAATTATAGATAATTCTGTTCAATTACTTACGAATAATAAATGCGGTAGAATTGTTCAAAAAATTGTCTGAACCGCCCTAAGAATGGTTAAGATTATTTACTTTTGCAGCGTTTTTAGAAAATCAATCAGGAATTGTTCTCAATTCTAAAATTTTAAATTATAAATAAATGGCTGGTAACAAAACATTGACCATGATTAAGCCGGATGCCGTAAAAGACGGACATATCGGTGCTATTTTAGCGCATATCAACAAAGCGGGTTTCCGTATTGTTGCAGTGAAAATGACACACCTGACGACTGCTAAAGCGCAGGCTTTTTATGAGGTACACAAAGAGCGTCCTTTTTATGGCGAATTGGTGGACTTTATGACTTCCGGTCCTATCGTTGCAGCAATTCTGGAAAAAGACAATGCAGTAGAGGATTTTCGTAAATTGATTGGTGCGACCAATCCTGCTGATGCAGCTGAAGGTACTATCCGTGCTTTGTATGCTAAGAATGTTGGCGAAAATGCTGTACACGGTTCTGATTCTGATGAAAATGCAGCTATTGAAGGTGCTTTTCACTTTAGCGGAACTGAGATGTTTTAAAGAAAAAGAAGAGAGAGGTGAGACCGCCTTCGGCTGAGAGAAGAGAGACTTTTACGAAAAAGCAATAAATTTCTCTTCTCACAATTGTAATGGTTTCTCCTCTCGCTTCTCAATTATTACTATTGAGTAAGAACCTAACAATAATTTATACTTCAACTCCAAAGGTTCCTTTTCTTTTAAGTGTTCACTCATTTCTACTGGTTTATCGTATATACTTACTTCTAAACTCACTAGGCTTCTCCCCTATAATCTCCTTAAACTTCCTATTGAAATAAGACAAGTTGTTATAGCCACAATTATAACAAATTTCAGCAATCGTCATTTCGCTATTGATGAGCAATTTTGAGGCTTTATTGACTCTAAATTCATTGACAATTTGTGTAAATTTCTTTTTTGTGTGTTTTTTAATAAATTTATAAAATGCAGATTCTGTCAGGTTAATCAGGCTTGCTGTATGTTCGACAGTTATATTCCTTTCATAATTATTTTCTATAAAATCAAATACTTTTTTTATTCTGCTTAATGAATCCAAATTTAGATTTGCTGAGTATTCTTTGGAGCAAATCAGCTTGTATTCTTTAGAACTTGCAAGCAGATGAAGAAGCTTTAGCAGATGAATTAAACGCTCAAAACCCTCTTTATTCATCATTGCATTGATAAGCTTTATGGCTTCTTTATTGGTCTTTCCAGAAAAATGTAGCCCCATTTTCGACTGATTCAATAATTCATTGACGCGCCGAAGTTCTGGTTTATTAAAAAAAGACGCGCCCAGAAATTCTCTGTCCAATTGTATCACTATTTGCTCACATTGGTGTATCGTGGTAAAACCATGTGGCAAAAGCTCGCCAAACATCACCAAATCTCCCTCTTTATATTGTGAAATATTATTGCCGACATATCTTTTTCCTATGCTTTTTCGAGTAAAACAAATCTCGATTTCAGGATGATAATGCCAGGCCTGAGTTAGCAAAGGTCGCTTCTCCCGAATCACTTCTTTTATGATAAAAGAAGTCCGATGTACTTCCTGTATTTTTTCTAATTCAGGTTTCATGGCTTAAAATAATATTAGAAGTATAGAATAGTATCATAATACTACAGTTTTATTCTATATAAACAAACACTCCACAGCTAAATTTGTGTATTAAAATCGCAAAAACAGTAATTACGTTTGAATTAGAACTTTTAAACCATTAAATATTATGAAAAAACCAAACTATTCAAAATTAAAATTCATCCTAAGTTTTTTGCTGATGCTGGGTACATCTTGGATATATGCACAATCCAATGTATCTGGTACGATTACAGACGCAAATGGCGAAGCACTTATTGGGGTAAATGTGAGTGTCAAAGGTACTTCTACAGGTACGACTTCTGACGTAGACGGAAAATATACGCTCCGTGTGCCAAGTGAAGGCTGTACACTTGTTTATTCCTATATTGGCTTTATCACGCAGGAACAAGCAGTCGAAGGCGGTAGTAATACAGCAGTTGATATCACGCTTGGCGATGATGCACTTTCATTGGAAGAAGTAGTAGTGACGGGTACCTTTACAGGCAGAACACAAAAAGAGTCGCCCATGTCTCTCACCGTGTTGAATGCAGATCAGTTGGCAAAATTAGCCAGCAGTTCACAGGCGGATATTTTGAGAACCGTTCCAGGCATCACAGCCGAAGGTGGCGGTGGTGAAGTAGCGACCAATCTTTTTGTCAGAGGTTTTCCTTCTGGCGGACAATACGCTTTCACGCCATTACAAATAGACGGGATTCCTATCCTGAGTACTTTTGGACTCAACTCCTCTGCACATGATGTTTATTTTAGAAATGACATTGGTATCAGAAGTTTGGAGTTTGTGCGTGGTGGTTCTTCTACCCTATTTGGTGCAGGTAGTGTTGCCGGTATTGTGAACTATAATAGTATCAGAGGTACAGACACTCCAGTGAATAAAGTACAACTCGAATGGGCAGAAGGCGGAAGAATCAGAACAGACATTCTCAGTGCTGGTCCTTTAGCAGAAAATCTCTATTATGCCATTTCTGGCTTTTATCGCTATGATGAAGGTCCACTGGAAACAGGTTTACCAACACGCGGTTATCAATTGCGTGGTAATGTCAAAAAAACATTTAATGAAGGCAATAGTTATTTCGTTGTTTCTGGTCAGAAAATAGATGATAATGTACAGTTTTATCTGCCTTATCCACTAGACAACTCTTCTGGCGACCCAGTACGTCCTATCGGCAATGATGGAGAGACCGTATATACCATGCTTTCTGGCGACTTGAAAGATTATGCATTTGATACGCCTAATGGAAGATTTAAATCGCCCATAGGAAACGGTGTGACAACAGATGGCAGTTTCATCATGGCTGAACTAAAACATGCATTCAGTAATGACTGGAGGCTTTCCGCCAAAACCAAAGCGGCTTCTTACGACCATTATTTCAATCTATTTTTGGATGGAGACGGTTCACATAATACACCAGAAGATCAGGAAAACTATCTGATTGATCGCGAATTGCCGGCAGATGCCACTTTTACCTATATGGACAATGGACAGCCATTGGCTAGTGAAGATCTTTTATTTGAAAATAGAATACTGGACAGAGATCGAGGTATGGAAGAACTTGTTGGAGAATTTAACCTGACCAAAACAGTCAGCAATCATAATATCACCGTCGGAACTTTTATCGCGCACACCAGAGCTGATGATAATAACTGGATTCATAATGTACTTGGTGATTTTAGCAATTCTCCCAGAGCGGTTGGTCTGACTTACACAGATAGCCTTGGTAATGTGCTCAATTACTCTTCTGGCGGTTTTATTTCCGGCAGACAAACCTCCAATCAATACCTAGAAAGTTCAAAAGTTGCTTTTTATGCTGCAGATGAAATCAAAGGAGAAAAATTTGACATTGACTTTGGGCTAAGATGGGAAAGAGCTGCTGGATTGATTAGTAAAGAAAGTGGTGTAGGCACCAATAATTTCCAAAAAGGAACAGTCTCTGCTTCTGATATTGCTGTTGCTATAGCCGGGCTTTATAAATTGAACAGCTCAACTAACCTATATGCCAATTTCTCGCGTGGTTACTTCTTCCCACAGCTTAGAAGTGTTTCCTTCTCTTCTCCTGGTAGTCCACAATCTTACGAAACGGAATCGGTCATACAAGGCGAACTAGGTGCAAAATATGGTAGCTCAAACCTATCGGGTACAGCAGCCATTTTCTATAATGCACTGAGTGACAGAAGAAATGTAGATTTTATTAATGACCCAAATAATCCTGCAAATATCATTGAAGAAGTATCTTTACAAAGTACACGCACAATGGGCTTTGAAGCCAATGTCAATTATGTCATCATGACAGGACTGAGCGTGTTGGGTAATGTTACTTATCAGGATCATCAGTTTACGAAAGTAGAAAGCAACACAGAACAGGAAGGCAACAAGATTGCCAGAATTCCAAATATCATGGGGATGCTGGGAATAACTTATGATAAAGATGGTATTGATGCTAGTTTGACATCCAATTTCCTCGGTAAAAAATTTGCCAACAACAGCAATACCGTAGAATTGGGTGCTTTCAATATTGTGCGATTAGATGCAGGCTATAAATTCTCATTGGGTAAAAATAATGAAAAACTAAGGCTCGGTCTTGCTGTTTTCAATCTCTTAGATGCAGCAGGTGTAACGGAAGGTTCGCCACGTCAAGGTAATAGCCAGGTAGCCGGCGGTAATTTCTTTGTTGGAAGACCAATTCTACCAAGAAGAATATTTTTACGTGCTGGTTTTGAATTTTAATTTTATTGTTTAGTCAATGGTCGATAGTCCATAGTCGATGGTTGTTTTATAAGTATCCAAATTTACAGTTATTCATTTTGCTTTGCAAAATGCGTGTAAAATTTATAAAAATAGGAATACTATTAAATTCCATAACTATCGACCATTGACTATCGACTATCGACCTAACTTTTTACTAGGAATAGAGGAGATCACAAACTCCTCTATTCCATTTCTTATCAACACTATGCCACTCATTAATCAAGCGAAAGCAATCATTCAGAACAACTGGCGAGACGGGTTTTCTATTCCGACTGCCAAATTATATCCATTCCAATGGAATTGGGACTCTGGCTTTGTATCTATGGGCGTATCTCATTATGACATATCAAAAGCCATGGAGGAAATTAATTTCATGTTCTCAGGACAATGGGAAAATGGCATGCTTCCGCATATCTTATTTCATAGTGAAGATGAAACTAGCTATTTCCCAAATTTTGATTTCTGGGAAAGCAGTGTAAACGCTGGTGCACCTGACAAACCAAAATCCTCCGGCATTACTCAACCGCCTGTTTTTGGTTTTGTTTTGGAAGAAATATTCAATAAATATCCCGATGACCCCAAAGTCATTGATTTTATAAAAACACTATTCCCAAAACTTGTCCGCTATCACAACTTCCTTTATCAACATCGCAATCCGCAAGGCGACGGGCTGTTTTTTATTTTTCATCCCTGGGAATCAGGACGCGATAATTCTCCATTATGGGATGATTCGATGAATAGGATACAAATAGATAAGGACAAACTCACCCAATACACTCGCCGAGATACACAAGTAGCAGATGCGTCAGAACGCCCCACACAAGAACAGTACGACCGATACGTCTATCTGCTGGAACTTGGAAAAAAATTTCAATACGATGGCCCAGAAATCGCAGAACAAAGTCCGTTTCTGATTCAGGACTGCATGATGAACTCCATACTCATCAAATCAAATGACAGCCTCATCAAAATAGGCAAACAACTGGGTTTCGATACGACACAACTAGAAAGCTGGCAGGCTTTGAGCAAAAGCAATTTTTCAGAAAAATTCTGGAACGAAGATTTAGGCTTTTTTGTCTGCTATGATCAGCGAGCAGGCAGGCAGATTCTCCATAAGGAAATCGGAGGTATTATACCGCTTTTCGCGAATGTGGCCAGCAAAGAACAAGCTAAAAAAATAGCTACTTACCTTCAGGACATCCATAACAGAGGCTATTATTTGTGCCCCAGTTTTAATATCGACAGTCCTTTATTTGATTCTAAAAGATATTGGCGCGGACCAGTGTGGCCACAAATGAACTGGATGATCTATCGAGGTTTATTAAATTATGGATATGATGAACTTGCCGAAATTGTCAGGGCTGACTTGATTGAACTGGTCTCCAAGCTGGGATTCTATGAATACTTTGAATCCGAAAAAAATAAACTCAATTTTATATCAAAAGGATACGGAGGAAATAATTTTTCCTGGACAGCTTCCAGCATTATTAGTTTTTTAATGCAGGAATAGAAATAAAAAATTCAAACACAAACTCAAATGTCAAATTCAAAAGCTCACAACAAATGAATATACTAGACTACATTGTCATCGTTTTATACATATTGGGTTTTCTGTATCTTGGAAGGCTTTTCAAAGACTCCACTTCAAGGCAAGAATACTTTCTGGGCGGCAAGAGTTTTGGCTGGTTTCCGCTTTCTATCAGTACGGCGGCCACTCAACTATCTGCGATTAGCTTTATCTCTGCACCTGCATTTGTGGGGCTCAAGCAAGGCGGTGGTATGATGTGGCTGACTTACGAATTTGCTGTCCCGCTGGCGATGTTGTTTCTCATGGTTTTCCTGATTCCGCCTATGTTTAAAATGGGTATTGTCAGTGTCTATGAATTTCTCGAGAACCGATACAGCAGTTCTACAAGAATCTTACTCAGTTCTGTTTTTCAGATTTCCAGAAGTTTTGCGACTAGTGTAATGATCTATACCGTTGCCCTGATTCTGACAGGCGTAATGAATATTCCTATGTGGATAACCATTGTGATTATCGGTTTAGTGACGCTGATCTATTCTTATCAGGGCGGCATGAAAGCTGTTGTGTATGGCGATGTTATTCAAATGGGCATTCTATTTCTGGGTATTATTATCTGCTTTATTGCGGGGCTGCATTATCTGGGAGGCTGGAGCAATTTTGTTGCACAAGTCGACAGCGAAAGGCTCAACGTTATCAATTTTGATGCTTATGGTTTTGCTGGTGGCGAGCAATTTGGATTCTGGCCCATGTTGGTTGGTGGTTTTTTCTTGTATGCTTCTTATTATGGCACCGACCAAAGTCAGGTACAAAGGCTTTTTTCTGCCAAAGACCTGCCTACCGTCAAAAAAGCTTTGCTTTGTAATGGGCTAATGCGTTTTCCGATTACGATAATTTATTGTATCATGGGACTCATTATTGGTACAATGGTCGCCACTTCAGTGGACTTTCGGGAAATGATTCCTGTGGACAAACCTGACTTGATGATTCCTATTTTCATCAGAGAATATTTGCCACATGGTATTATTGGGATATTGATGGTCGCTATATTTTCAGCTGCTATGTCTTCATTGAGTTCGACTATTAATTCACTGAGTGCTGCAAGTGTGGAAGATTTTTTCAATCGGAAAAAACAATTGCCAGATGCCACTTATGTAAAATATTCAAAATACGCCGCGCTTTTCTGGGGTATTGTTTGTATCGTTCTTGCCTTCTTTACTGGCGATATTGCGCCAACGGTTATTGAAGCCATCAACAAAATAGGTTCGGTATTTTATGGGCCGATCTTTGCTACTTTTGTGGCGGCTATTGGTATCAGAAAAACAAATTATATCGGCGCGAATGTCGGGCTTTTACTGGGTGTAGGGATTAATGTTTACCTATGGTTGTTCTGCCCTAGTGTGTTTTGGTTTTGGTGGAATGCTATCGGTGCTGTGGTGACTTTGGTTTCTGCGGTTGTGGTTAGCCTTATTGTGCCTGTAAAACAAAACGAATTTGACATGGAAAAATCTCCTGTTGTGATAGACTGGCAGAAGTCAATTATTTTGCTCTTGTTTGCACTGAGTATTATTGTTTTCAGTTATTATTTGCCTTCGTTCTTTTAACAAACGTGACCTGTACTTTTTTGCCACGAATGTTTTAATTACGAATCAAGCAATTGCTCATCTGTAAACCAGCTATTTTTCTCGCAAAGACGCAAAGGCGCAAAGTTTGTTTTTTCTTAGCGTCTTTGCGCCTTAGCGAGAGTATTTTTCTTTGCCAAATTTTAGCTGATACTCTCTATAAATTAGTCTTCCACCCTATACACGACTTGAACAAATGAAAATTCTTATTGCTTCTGATAAATTTAAAGGCTCATTAAGTGCGCAGGAAGTTTGTGAGGCTATAGCCAAAGGCATCAGACAGCAAAACACATCTGCGGAATGCATTTTACATCCAATGGCAGATGGTGGAGACGGGACGATGGTCATCCTTAAAGACAAACTGAAATTAGCTATTGTAAAGGTAAAAACAGTAGACCCGCTCAATCGTGAAATTCAGGCGGAGTATCTGATTGATGACGATACAGCTTATTTTGAATTGGCAGAAGCATCGGGTATGAGCAGGCTGGCTTCATCTGAAAAAAATCCTTTGCTGACCAATACTCTTGGTACTGGATTGCTTTTAAAGCACGCCATTTCAAAAGGCTATAAAAAATTAATTCTTGGACTGGGCGGAAGTTGTACAACTGATGCTGGGCTGGGTATTGCTCATGCTTTGGGTTTTCAATTTATTGACAATAAAGGCAGCGAAGTTATCCCTTCGGGTGGCAATTTATTGCAAATAAAAAAAATACAACTTCTTGACAATCTGGATATTGATTTACAAATATTATGCGATGTCAAAAATCCGCTTTATGGCAAAAAAGGAGCTGCGCAGGTCTTTGGCAGACAAAAAGGAGCTGATGACGATGATATAAAATTGCTGGATCAGGGACTAGAACATATTGCCAATTTAATCCACAAACATACTGGAAAAGCTATCGACCAACTGGAAGGTGGCGGCTCGGCAGGTGGCATAGCCGCAGGGCTGGCCGGACTGATGAATGCCCAATTGCTGAATGGTTTTGACTACCTCAGCAAACTCACCCATCTCGAACAAAAAATACAGGACGCTGATTTAGTGATTACTGGAGAAGGTAGGCTGGATAGTTCTTCTGTTAATACCAAAGTGGTGGGCAGTATGTCCAGCTTATGTCGACAATACAAAAAGCCCTTAATTGCCATCGTTGGTGCATGTGATCTGGAGCAGAGCGTTTTGGACAAAGCACATATTCAGCAGGTCTTTACGGTCATGTCTTTAGCCAAAAACCAGGAAGATGCTATTCAACATCCTGCTCGTTATTTGTCTATGATTGCTAGTGTGTTGCAGTATTGATATGTTGTAGTGAGTGGAAATACAAATCCAAACGTCAAATTCAAATTCAAAAAACTATTGACAATAAGTCAATTATTACTCTACATGAGGAAAAATATTTTTGATGATATGAGTTGAAATTATCGGCTGAACCTTCTCTAAAACTCGCCTTGCATTTCCAAAATGCAAGGCGAGTTTTAGAGCAAAGCGACCAATAAATTATGATTTTAAATTTTTCTCATGTAGAGTAGTCAATTATATAAGGGAAGGCGAAAAAAATAACCTACCCATTTAAATGTAAATAAATCGTATATTGTCAGTTGCTAAAATCAAATGCTTATGCAAATATATCTGGCAGCTGAAGTTATATCAAGTTTTAATTCGGCCTTAAATAAACTGAC
>CALFBH010000116.1 GCA_937951615.1 uncultured Saprospiraceae bacterium
GGAATTGACCATTAATTGGTTCAGGGGCTAAAAAATGAATTTTCCATCCGCCTATTTCGCAAAAGCGGTGGGTTTAAACCCACCGCTTTTGCGAAATAGGCGTGCAAATCAATTAATGGTCAATTCCGTACTGAAATGACCTGAGTGCTAAAGAACAGCCATCGACCATAGACTATAGACCATCGACATAAATAATCAATTTTATTTTACAACAAATTGCTTAGTCATAAGCATCTGCCCGTTTTTCATCAGACTGACAAAATACAAACCTGATGATGCTAACTTTAATTCAACGGGCGTATCATTAGTTATCGTATTCAATTCCTGTATCTTTCTTCCAAAAGCATCAAAAATAGCTAGCTCTCCTGTGAAATTAGTTTCAGCAGAAATCACTAAAGTAGCTGTTCCGTCCGTACTTGGATTGGGGAAAATATCCATTTGATTTATCTGATATAGATTGCTCGTTCCAGTTGTTGTCATGGTACTAAAAACGAAATCTCTAAAATTAGTCAGTAGTTTGCGTGTTTCTGGATATTCTCCATGATAGAATATACCACTACTTACATCCAAATCTTCTAATGTTCTGATATAATCTCCAATGATGTCAATGCTAATGACATTATTATCTGGTGTTGCTGATAAGCTGAGATTTGTTTTATAATAAACGGCATCTCCAAGTGCGTGAAGTTCTGCACTTTGATTCAGTGCTGGGCCACTTAGTCCTTCTAGGCACACAAAACGATAACCAGATGCCCAGCCCCAATGCATAGAAGGTAGTTGTGGCGCTAAGGGATGGTCTGATGCATAAGTAGAAGGGTCGAGGTGATTATAATCGGGACCTACTCCAATATGAAAACTGACACCTTCAACCTGATTGATGGCATAGCTGCCCAAGTCAACTGTTGTGAGTACATCGGCAGCATTGACGAGTAGCCAGGTATTGGGAATCAGTGTTTCCATTCCGCCATCGTGAATAATAGCTATTTCGGAAACATAATACTGCAAACGGCTCAGACTGAAATCGTTGCCGAGGTTATTGACAGCAGGTGTATTGAGGGCAAAATCATCTGCACCCAATTTATGATGGATATTAAATTCAATAGCGTTTTGTGCAAAACTGCTATTGAAGCTAAACAAGCAAATTAAGAAGAGTAAATAATTTTTCATAAAAAGTAAATTTGTTGAATTGATAGCATTAGGGCATTATGGTTTACAAATATATTAAAAACTAAGCGAATTCTATTGTATAGTGATGGAAAAGGTTTGTATTATTATGTGTAATCAGCGGGAAATATTTTCTTGCGATTGACAGAATAAAGTCTAATGAAACTTTAACTTTGCCAATATGAAAAAGACACCTCGTGTATTACTCGCTATTTTAGATGGCTGGGGACATGGTAAAGACCCGAAAGCCAGTGCTATCACTCAGGCAAAGACGCCTTTTGTAGATAATTTATATGTAAATCATCCGCACGCAGAGCTGGTGACTTTTGGAGAAGAAGTTGGTTTGCCAGAAGGGCAAATGGGCAATTCGGAGGTCGGGCATTTGAATATCGGTGCAGGTCGAGTAGTGTATCAGGAGTTGGCGCGTATCAATAAAGCGATTCGGGAGCGGACTTTGCATGAGCATCCTGTCTTGGTGAAAACTTTGCAGGAGGCCAAGGAGCAGGGTAGGGCAGTGCATTTTATGGGACTGCTGTCGGATGGTGGTGTGCATTCGCATATCAATCACCTGAAAGCCCTGTGTGAGATTGCGGAGGAGCATGGGCCGGAGCGATCTTATATCCATGCTTTTACGGATGGGCGGGATGTTGCACCGACTAGTGGGGTGGATTTTATAGCGGATTTGGAACAGTTTTTACAAGATAAAAAGACTCGACTGGCTTCGGTTATTGGCCGGTATTATGCCATGGATCGAGACAAGCGATGGGAGCGTATTCGACTGGCTTATAATCTATTGGTACATGGAGCGGGAACGCCAGTTACAGATTTTCCGGATGCTATTCGACAATCTTATAAAACAAAAGATGCAGACGGCAAGTTGGTAACGGATGAGTTTTTGCCGCCGCTGGTGCGTATTGACAAAGGTGCGCAACCTATCGCTACGATAAAAAACGGCGATGTGCTGATTTGCTTCAATTTTCGTACTGATCGACCCCGGCAAATTTCAGAAGTACTGACGCAAAAAGATTTTCCTGAACATAAAATGCATGCGCTTGATCTGACTTACCTGACCATGACGCGCTACGATGAGTCGTTTAAAAATATAGCCGTTTTATTTCAAAAAGAAGATCTTAAAAATACGCTGGGAGAAGTGATTGCTCAGGCGGGTTTGTCGCAGGTGCGTATTGCGGAAACAGAGAAATATCCACATGTTACCTTTTTCTTTTCAGGGGGTAGGGAAGAGGCTTTTAAAGATGAAAAACGGATTATGATTCCCTCGCCAAAAGTCAGTACCTACGACTTGCAACCAGAAATGAGTGCAGTAGAATTGACGGATGCCATTATCAAAGAAATCAACGCAAACCAAGCTAACTTTATCTGCCTGAACTATGCCAATACAGATATGGTCGGACATACCGGCGTATTTGAAGCGGCGGTCAAAGCGGCAGAAACTGTTGATAAACAATTAGAACGACTGATAGAGACTGCGACTAAGCATGATTACCACACCATTATTATCGCCGACCACGGGAATGCAGAGGTGATGATAAACCCAGATGGCACAGCCCACACTGCACACACAACAAACCTGGTGCCTTGTTTTTATGTCGGCTCTCACACTGATGCCAAGCTCCAAAACGGAAAACTGGGCGATTTGGCGGTGACCATTTTGAAACTGCTGGGGCTAGATGCGCCAGTAGAGATGAGTGGAGTGGATTTGTTGGAATGAAGTTTACTTAATCTCTGTTCTATTCTTTGATAATTTTTTCAATCCATAGTTTGCCAGAATGACCTTTAATTTTGCAATAATAAAGACCTGACTGTAAAGAAGATACATCAATACGGTATAAATCGGGGAAAGCCTTTTGAAAATGAGTTCTTCCTGTTAAATCTATAATTTCAATGGATTCGACCAGGTGACTGCTTTCCATATTTAGAACATCAGAAACAGGATTTGGGTAGATATTGAACTGATCTATGTTTTCTTCAAAAATACTTGTTGCAAAACATCCATCCGAGTTAATTTCTATGTGATAATAGCCGGTATCTATTGGATTCGCAGGACTGCCTTCTAAAGAAAAAATCATCCTGATATCACAACAGCCTGGCACAGTTCGAGGAAGAAATATTTCCCTAACAATAAAATTGGAATCTGTAGGACTTAAGGGGATTGGTATTTGCGATTCATCTATTTGAGGAATATAAGAAATGATTTGATCGATTGTAATTACATCCCATTCAGTGGGGCAATTTTCTCCGAACTCTCTTCTCCAGTTGACCGATATTGAATCTTCGGTATTATTTTTAAAGTATAAATCGAGTGCAAAGTCTATAAAATTGTCTGAAAGGTCAGCATTTTCGATTATTTGAGAGACAGAATCTTGCTCTAATAAAATAACACTTTGGGCATTTAAATGACTTATAGAAAAAACAAAGAGGAAAAGAATCGAGTGTTTCATGTCTAACTGTTTTATTTAGATAGGTCAACAAAAAAAGTCTCTATACGTAAATATAGAGACTTTTTTTAAAGCAAAAAATATTACTTAATATCTTCTGTTGTTGTTGTAGCCGCCGCCACCGCCGCCGCCGCCGCGATATCCGCCGCCACCACCACCGCCGCCACCGCGACGATTGTTGTCTCTGCGCTCTCTTGGCTCAGCTTTTTTCACAACAATGGTTCTTCCATCTAATTCTGTGTCGTTAAGACCGTTAATTGCATTTTGGCCAGCTTCATCATCTGCCATTTCAACAAAGCCGAAGCCTTTTGAACGGTCAGTGAATTTGTCCATAATGATTTTTACAGATTCTACTTCGCCATAAGCTTCAAAAGCTGACTGTAGTTCTGATTCGTTGGTGTCAAAGTTTAACTTTGCTACAAAAATGTTCATAAAAATAAAATAAAGAAAAGTTGCTGATAACCTCAGTGCAAAAGCACTGAAAATTAGTTGAATAACCGATTTCTTGAGGTTGAAGCAACTTAAAATAAAAAAAATAGAGTAATGACTAGCTGTCCTTCACTCAATTCATATAGATACATTCTACATGAATATGCCGCAAAGGTAAGTTAAATAAATGAAGAAGTCCAGTTTTAAGCCAAATTATATCTATAAATTATTGATAATTAAGGTTTTTTTAACTAAAACAAGCGACTAAGCCTTATAAATGACCTAATTTATCTCATTTTTTCTAATTTTGCCCGATTATATTGCCCTATTTTTAGATTAATACTGAAATAATATACATGAAAACGAAGAAAATCATCATAGAAGTTAGCTTAAATGAGGATAATGTGCCTGAAAAGATGATCTGGCAAGCTGAAGATAATCCCGATCAAAAAGCACCACAGGAATGTAAGGCGATATTATTGTCCTTATTTGATAAGGGAAATAAAGATACCTTGAAAATTGATCTTTGGACGACAGAGATGGAAGTAGCAGAAATGGATCGCTTGTTTTATAACTCATTGCGCAGCTTATCTGAGACCTATTATAAAGCAACGAATAATAAAGAACTTGCTAATAACATGCGGCAGTTTGCAGAATATTTTGGGGAAGAAACTGGAATTGTGCCTAAAGCTTAATTAGAGGAGAGATTGCTTCGCTGCGAGACCATACCTTTATACAATAGTGATTATTTTGCGAAGCAAAATACGTCTTTACCAAACTGTGTAAACTTTATAAACCCTATAAACTACTGACCGTGAAAATGTAAAATTGGGGGCTACTATTTCAACTTGGGCTAAACAAAAAGAACACTGACTTCAATCGAAGTCAGTGTTCTTTTACAGCCTATTCGGCTATTCCCTCTTGTTGGGTGTTAGGGGAAATATCTTAGCGTATAACAAAACTACTGTTATAAGTGTCTTGAGTAGCGGATAAAGTCAATGATACATGATAAACACCTTCATTGAGTCCTTTAATATTTACAGGATAGGAGGTCAAACCTTCTGAGAGTGTGATAATTTCTTCAGAAATTGTGCGTCCTCTTATGTCTATGATTCTCAGTGCAGCTTCCGTATCTCTCTTTACAGTAGGTAAGCCAACCGTGAATTCACCTTTATTTGGATTTGGGTATACTTCGATAATAGAACCATCTGCTCCACCATATTCTTCAGTAATGATGTCAGAAAACCATTCTGTGCCATCAAAATCTACTTGTCTTAGACGGTAGTAATTATTTCCTTCTACTGGGTTGTTGTGATAAGTCTCGTAAGATGTAGGCGTATTTATTGTACCCTGACCCACTACTTTCTCAACAACAGTAAAGTCAGCATTAGCATCAGTTGCATGTTGAACTTCAAAGAAGGCATTATTTTCTTCTGTAGCCGTTTCCCAATCAAGCTGTACTCTTCTTCCTTGCATATTGGAGCGGAAGCTCACCAATTCAATAGGTAGCGTACAAACTTCCAGCGTACCGTACATATAATCTTCTCCAATTGGTCCGTCTTCGTAGCTACCTGCAAAGATGGTGAAGTCTACACCACAAAGGTTACCTACATAATCAGAGATATTATTCACTTTGAATTCTAAATCCTGATTGATAAAGTTGGGTGTTGAACTGTGCAGATTAACTGAACCCGCAGAAGCCGTTGGGAAAGCCTGAGGTGCTTCATCCATAGATGAATTGAAAAGAAAGACACCAAACTCGCTAAGCTCATCTTCTCTGGATACGCCGATATAGACATCGTACATACCATCTCCTTCATTGTCAAAAGCAAGAATGAAACCTTCAGTATTAGATACATTAGGATGATCTTCTCCATTTAATGAAGACAACCAAGAAGAAGTACCAGAAGGGTCTCCGTTTCCGTCGGCATCACTAAAGATACCAGCAAAATCAACACCTACATATAAGGCATCGGCTGCAGCGTCATGGAAAAAAAATACTGTTTTCATATCCCAGCCACTTTGTGTGCCTGCCGGAGCAGCTGCGGGAATGCCAACATCCAATACGAAGTCGTTATAATAAGTATATCCAGGTGTACCAAGAAAGTCAGAGGTAGCATTACCTGTGAAGACCGGAGGTGAGTTTTGTGTGTTGCCTGGAACTTGGAGGAATAAAGCCAGTGTTAATGTAAAAATAATAGATAAATAAACCTTTTTCATAACCGAATGATTTAGTTGATTAAAAGCGCGTTAGATTAATGTTTTCTAATTCTGTGATGTTTCCTGTTTTGAGCAAAATGTATTAGTATGTATATGCCCAATTTAACGGAAGCCTGCTTTGGAAGGTCGGACAGGAAGGTGGGTAAATGTGACAGGGTTTTTGTGATTGTACTGGCAGGAGTGGCTATATAGCCAGATTTTATTGTATGGATTTTTAAATCAAAAAGCTGCTTAGGAATGAGACATTTCGCGTCATTCCTAAGCATTGGACTTAGTAGGTCTTTTGTTTGTCAGGGCATTTATTAAAAAAATAAGTGACAGGTTTTGAGCGATAACAGTATGGGAAAGACTAAAAAATGCAGATTTAAATGGAACAATTGAGGGATTCGTCCGACGAGTATTCGCTTAAGCAAAGTTAGACGGGTAGCCTGAAACTGTAAAACAAGACCGATTACGAACTGTTTAGCATCTCGCTTCCCGCCTCCCGCTTCTTTCGTCCAAAAGTCCAGACGGCTTAGAAAGCTATAATAATACCAATCGTTGGTTGTGTAATTCCATTCTCAGTCGTCAGAAACTTAGTTTGATAAGAAGATGGATTGACAGGATCAATTTGTGCATTGCCTGCTTCATCTCTGGCAAGGAGTAAAATATCTTGCTTGGTGGTATTGCCATAGATGTTTTCTATATCCAAATATAAATTCAGGCTCCACTTTTTGAAAAACCATTTTTTATCCAGACGTACATCCAGTGCGTGGTTGGCAGCATAACGTTCGGTATTCAACCTGTCCCAGTCGAAAGAACCTTGTCCGGTCACTGCCCAATTTGCGATAAGCGCAGAACGCTCTACATCATAAGGTGTATAAGGAAGTCCGGTCTGCATGCGCCAACTAAGTCCCAATTCCCAGTTTTTCTTAAACCGCTTTCCGCCCGTCAGGTTCACAATATGGCGGCTATCCCAGGAAGAAGGCACATAATCGCCACGCTTGTCTTCAAACTCACTCCAGCCCAGTGTATAAGATACGATGCCGTAATACCCTTTATATAAACGTTGTTGAAACAGCATTTCCAAACCATAAGTACGTCCTTTTTTATTGGAAAGGGTTGGTTCATTCCCAATCACCCCAAAGTCTCCGCCAAGATTAGCCAGATTAATACTGTCGCGCAATAGGAACGGATAATTGTCATACTGTTTGTAAAAACCTTCCACAGTGATTTTGGAATTAGAGGCCGTGTTGAATTCTAGTCCGCCGACAAAATGTGTGTTCTGGATATAAGAGATGTCATTTTCTTTGTTGATTAATGTGCCACTGCCATCTCTATAGCCCAATACAGTATAAGGAGGGAGTTGATAATAAATACCAGTATTAAAATTAAATGAAAGCTGTTCGTTTAAAGCATAAGCCAGAGAAAAGCGGGGAGATAATTGTTTCAAAGGATTATTCATATCATCAGAATAAGTATTGGCATCTGTGCGTAATCCCAGTGAAAGAATCAATTGCTCATTGGCCAGCTTTTTACTGATTTGACCAAAAAATCCATACTTACTCATGTTAAAATCGGAGGTATAATCAATGGTCAGCGGCCCAGCAGGCGTGCTGACACGACTGAAGGTGCTATTATTGTATTTGGCAAATTCATAATTTGCACCATAGGTCGCTTTGAAACCTTTAACCTTTAAGGTATGTTCTGCCCGGAATTTGTTTTCAATTTCTTGGGACGTATAATTTAAAATTAGATTTTCATCACTTTCTATATTGTTCTCGTATTTTGTTGCGGTATTATTGAGCATATTCCGACTCAGCACAAAAGTCCAGTATCCTTTTTCCTGATAATGCTTATAAACCAGTCCATTGGTATAATTCCACTGCTCATTGACCGGCAGATTGTCCAAAAAGTATTGTTGCTCTTCAGTTTCATTAGCATCTAGGTTGAGCGTAAACCGATCAATAGCACCCAAGCCGATAAATTTCAACTCGTTTTTTGGGTCTAGTTTGACTTTCACATTCGCCTGAAAATCATTATAAGTTGGCAAAAAAGGCAAACCAATGGCTTCAAAAAGAAGTTGAAGATAAGATTGTCTTGCTGATACTAAGAAAGTTGTTTTTTCGCCAATTGGTCCTTCCAGTGTTATACCAGCATCACTTGTCCCTAGTGTAGCTGTAAAACCCAGCCGGTCATTACGGCCGTCTTTTTGTTTGAAATTAAAAACAGAGCTCAGCGCATTGCCTCGATTGGCAGGAAATGCACCACTAAAAAAGTCTACTTCACGAATGAAGTCCACATTAATCAACCCAACTGGGCCACCAGATGCCCCTTGTGTCGCAAAGTGATTAATATTAGGCACTTCTACTTCATCGAGATAAAAACGATTTTCATTCGGCGCACCACCGCGTATCAGCAAGTCATTTCGAAAGGAAGCAGTAGTAGTTACACCTGGAAGTGATTGCACCACTTTAGAAATATCGCGCCCGCCGCCCGGATTCCTTTGTATTTCGGCAGTACCTATAGTACGCAAGGATACCGGACTTTCTTCTGTTTTATTAAATGGTGAAGCTTTTACCACAATTTCTTCCAACTGTTCAGAGGCTTCTTCCATCGGAATGTCTACCTGAGCAGGTTTGGAGTTGGTGACTTGTATTTCATAAATCGTTTTTTCCTGAAAGCCGACATAAGAAACCTGTACATTATACAAACCAGGCTCCAATCCTGAAATCTTATAGTTGCCATCAATGTCTGTTGTTGCACCAATGCTTGTGGTCTGTATAGCAACATTGGCAAACATAACAGGCTCATTATTGATGACATTATACACACGTCCCTGGATAAGACCATTGCTTTGCGCAAAAAATGGTGTGCAGCTAGTCAATAAAATAAAAAGGCAGAAAATAGTCTGTTTCATATTGATTTTTACTTATTTTTAATCACGTGTAACAACTGAATAGTTATATTGTTTTGCAAATATGGATACATATTTGATTATAAAGAAAGGAGTTCATCGTATATTGTGCCGCAAATTGGACTCATGAACTCAATTGGACTTTGGACGCGAGAAGCGAGAGGCGGGAAGCGAGACACTAAACAGTTCATAATCAGTATTTTATTTTTTCCTTGAAAAAATTAGTCAAAATCATTTAAATGCTGATTACCAGCATTATATAGTCTCGCTTCTCGCTTCCGGCCTCTTTTCGTCCAAAGTCCAGAACTCAATAGATTTTACTATTATGAAACAGTTTTTTATCACATTCTTATTATTCGTAGTTGTTTTCACAATGTCATGTGGAGTAGATAGTTCCAATAAAGATCTTCTTTGTGTTGAGGATGGACTGGTGATAGGCTATGATGAAACGGAATGTGCTTGTTGTCCTGGCTGGGAGATTGTCATTAATGGTACAGAAACGATTAAAGTATTTAGTATGCCTATTGAAGAAGAACTTTGGGATATTGTAAATACGACTGGATTTCCTATTGAAGTCAATATAGAAGCTTCTCGCGAAAGCGGAAGCTGTTCTGATTTTTACCACGATATTTTTTGTGTAGAAATTCGTTAAAACAACAATGTAGTAAAAAGAAATTGGAATAATTTTTTAAATTATATTTGTGTTGTTTTTGAGTCTAAAAAATTGTAAATCAACAGATGTGTTTGCCTAATAACTCTTCTGTGCAATTTTAAACCTACAAAAAACTACTTGCTAAGTGTGAGATTCATTTTTTGAACAATTCTATCCTGTATCTTTTGGTCGATTTATAAGTCTATATAGTAGATTTTGTCTTAACAGATTGCTTGGATAGGAGAGGAATATGTCAAAAACGATCGATATTAAAATATGATAAAAAAATATAATTTCAAATGTTTCGATTTTTTAACATAAAGTCCGAAATTAGCGCCGTAAAAAGCGGAATCTACAATCTAAATCCAAAATAGAAATACAACACCTGCGCAATTAAGAGAACTACCATGTAATGTATGCTTCGCACAAAAGCATGCAGAATAATGTATTTTATGTAATGGAATGGGGGATGGTTAAATAAAAAAATATTTAAACTCGTCTGCCCGTATATTCACTGTTATAATGATTTTCTATGACTTTCGTGAAAGCTGAGAATCACTGTTTTTATTTTACCAAACCAAGTTCTTTATGAAAAATCTATTCTTTACACTTAACAACAGTTATGGTGTTCAGACAGCATTGCGGCGATGTTTCGCGGTCTTGCTAACGTTGGGAATGTGCGTTGGGATGCTTACCCAAGCTCAGGCTCAAATACTGAGTGCAACCATAACTGATCTTAGTTGCAATCCAGCTCCCTGCCCGATGGGAGATGGTGCAATTGACCTCACTATTACAGGAGGTACACCGCCTTATCTTATTGATTGGGAATTGAATGGGGTGAACCTCGTTCCGCCATGTAATAATGATATTGATTTTAGTAACCTTAGTGGTATAAATTCTGATGCAATAGCAGGCCCGGTTGCGGCGGCTGTCAATGCAGAACCTTATACTGTGCAAGGAGCAACAGTCACACTTAGTGTTCCGATTGTAAATGGGGGAGCAAGCATTGATGAAAATCAAATCAATGATAGCCACCTGAACGGAACAGTTGCTGTACGAACCGGGGTGCTTCACGACGGGCTGCCTCCTGGGGCTAACGGCGCGAACGTTACCCGTACATGGTCATTTAGCGATCCAGTTTGCAACCTGACTATGTTTGTGAATGATATTGATCGAAACGATGAAATTATTATAAACGGAAGTTTGAATGGTGGCGCAGCAATTGCTTTGTCGCCAGCCAATTTTTACTACCCAAATGCCTCGCCTTGCCATACTTATACAGCAACAAACACCTGGACATCAGATGTTTGTAATCCGCCGTTTGATAATTTGAGTAATTCTAATCAAGGTGGAATGTATATCGTATTTCCAGGTTGCATTGACGAAATTGAGATTATCTTTTACGACTTCTCTTCTGGTACAGAAGGTGGGTCATATTCTGTGAATTTCCCTGATGACTGTCCTGAAGATTTGACTTGTCTGGAAGATGGCATGTATGAAGTAGCCGTTACAGATGCTACAGGCACGACAGTGACAGCTGCTTATGAGGTTCAGGCTATTGTTTGTGGAGAATGTACGATTACAGCAGTTATCGACCAGATTCTTTGTGATGAAACGACTGGAGGTATTGATATTACAGTATCCGATTGTCTGGAACCATACAGCTATTATTGGGAAGATGAGAATGGCGATCCACTCCCGCTTCCCGACCCTTGCGTAGAAGAAGATTATGCAAATTTTCAAGCCCTTAATGGAATAGGTGCTAATCCTGTAGGAGGACCGGATAACCAGATAGTTGAAAATGCTATTAATAATGCTAATTATACCATACAAGGAGCAACCATGACGGTCAATCAGGCTATTTTTGCCGGTGGTGGTTCTATTGATGAAGAGATTATCAATGATAGCCAGCTGAATGGTACTTTTGCTTTGAGAACAGGTATCGACCATGATGGAATCATAGGGGGCTACCCCGGTGGTGCTTATATGCTCCGAACCATTACTTTTGATCGCCCCGTTTGCGACTTGGAAATGTTTTTCAATGATCTTGATAATAATGATGTCGTTATTGTCAATCCTAAATTGAACGGAACGATTATTCCTATCACACCAGCAGATTATACTGTATTGGGTACAAATGTGAACGATGTAGGGAATAATCAATTTGAATCTATCAATGATACAGGACTCAATAATACGAACGCAGGTGGAATAGAATTTCAGTTTACCAGTTGTGTAGATGAAGTAGAACTGATATTTTATGATGATGTAGCAGGACCCGGAGTTGTAGGATCTGAAGGTGGTTCTTACTCTATTAATTTCCCTGCAATTTGTGGTTATCCAGAAGATCAACCCGAATTGCCAGAAGGCTGTTATGTTGTATATGTGACAGATGCATCTGGTGCAGAAACCTCTGCCGAGTATTGTTTGGAAGTGACAGATGTCGAAGACCCACAAATTACCTGCCCTGCGGATATTACTATAGATGCTGATCCTGGCTCTTGTACCGCAGTAGTGACCTGGACTGTTCCTGTACCTACCGATGATTGCCCAGATGTAGCTATTACTGCCAGCAGCCATAATCCAGGAGATGCCTTTCCTCTTGGTACAACCACTGTAACCTATACCGCAACAGACGGAGCAGGAAATACTGTTACCTGTAGTTTTACTATAACAGTTGAAGACAATGAAGTCCCGACGATTATTTGTCCTGGAAATATTACTGTACCTACTGATGCCGGTGCTTGTGAGGCTGCTGTGACTTGGAATTTACCAACTATAGGTGATAATTGCCCAGGAGTAATGATTGCAGGAAGTAGCCATAACCCAGGAGATGTTTTTGGTCTGGGTACAACACTTGTAACTTATATCGTAGAGGATGCAGCAGGGAATGTAGCCAATTGTAGTTTCTCTGTAACGATTGAAGATAATGAAAACCCTGAAGTGACTTGTCCTGCTGACATCATTGTTTCCGCCATGATGGGAACTTGTGAAGCCACTGCAAGTTGGGTAATCCCCACTCCAACAGATAACTGTGCAGGGGTAGTGATTGCAGGAAGCAGCCATGATCCAGGAGATACTTTTGGTGTAGGCACCACCACTGTAACTTATATCATACAAGATGCCTCAGGGAATGTAGCCAATTGTAGTTTTACAGTTACAGTAACTGATGATGAAGCACCACCACTGACCTGTCCTGATGATATTACAATAAATGCAGACCTTGGTGTTTGTACTGCAATGGTGACTTGGATACCGCCCACAGTAGTAGGAGGAAGCTGTCTTGGAGGAGCAATTACATTGACCAGTGATTACGATCCAGGCGATACGTTCCCTGTAGGAATGACTACCGTAACTTATACCGCAACAGATGATGCAGGAAATACAGCAACTTGTAGTTTCTCTATTACTGTTGAAGATAATGAAGATCCTGTTTGGGGCTGTCCTGCTGATATTACAGTTTCAACAGACGCTGGACTTTGTAGCGCGGATGTGAATTGGGCAAACCCGACAGTAACTGATAACTGTGGCGTGACTTCATTTAATAGTAATTTTAATTCAGGCGATACTTTTCCTGTAGGTACAACAACAGTGACTTATGTCGCCGTAGATGCCGCTGGAAATAGCACTTCTTGTAGCTTTGATATTACTGTATTGGATAGTGAAGATCCAGTCTTAACTTGTCCTACAGATATTATGGTATCTACTGATCCGGGAACATGTGGAGCAGTCGTGACCTGGGCTACACCTTCACTGGCAGACAACTGTCCTGGTGCAGCGATTACAAACAGTACAAGTAATTCAGGCGATACTTTCCCTGTAGGTACAACAACTGTTACTTATACAGCAATGGACGCAGCAGGGAATATGGTGACTTGTAGCTTTGATGTAACTGTTGAAGATACAGAAGATCCAGTCTTAAATTGTCCTGCTGATATTACAGTAACAAATGATGCTGGAGATTGTGGTGCCCTTATTACAGCACTACCTATTCCTGTTCCAACAGATAATTGTCCAGTCGTTTCAACAAACAGTACCCACAATCCAGGGGATGTCTTCCCGATTGGTACAACTACCGTGACCTGGACAGCAACCGATGCTGCAGGAAATATGGTGACTTGTAGCTTCGATGTAATTGTTGAAGATACAGAAGATCCTGTTATTGCTTGCCCTGCTGATATTATGGTCTCTAGTGATGCTGGAAATTGTGGCGCAGTAGTAAGTTGGACTGATCCTATGCCAACAGATAACTGTGGGGTGGTTTCGGTTGTTTGTGATCCTGTTTCAGGAAGTGCTTTCCCTATAGGCACAACAACTGTAACCTGTACCGCAACAGATGATGCAGGAAACACTGCCGTTTGTACGTTTGATGTAACTGTTGAAGATACAGAAGATCCTGTTATCATTTGCCCTGCTGATATTACGGTATCCAATGATGCTGGAGCTTGTGAAGCAGTCGTGACTTGGGTTGCACCTTTACCGACAGACAACTGTCCTGGTGCAACGATTACTAGTAGCACTAATAATTCTGGTGACAGCTTCCCTGTAGGTACAACAACTGTTACTTACACGGCAACAGACGCCGCAGGAAATACAGTTACTTGTAGTTTTGATGTAACTGTTGAAGATATAGAAGACCCTGCAATCACTTGTCCTGCTGATCTTACAGTATCTACGGATGCTGGAGTTTGTGAAGCAGTCGTAACCTGGGCTGATCCAGTGATTGGAACAGATGCAACAGATAATTGTGGAGTTGTTTCTGTCGTTTGCGACCCAGCTTCAGGCGATACTTTCCCTATAGGTACAACAACTGTGACTTGCACAGCAACAGACGCTGCGGGCAATACTGCAGTTTGTACATTTGATGTAACTGTTGAAGATACAGAAGACCCTATTATCACTTGCCCTGCCGATCTTAGAGTATCTACAGATGCTGGAGATTGTGGTGCAGTAGTGACTTGGGCTGATCCAGTGATTGGAACAGATGCAACAGATAATTGTGGAGTTGTTTCTGTCGTTTGTGATCCTGTTTCAGGAAGTTCTTTCCCTATAGGTATAACGACTGTAACCTGCACAGCAACAGATGCAGCAGGCAATACCGCAACTTGTACATTTGATGTAATTGTTGAAGATACAGAAGATCCGACACTGACTTGTCCAGCTGATATAACAGTATCGCCTGATCCGAATACTTGTTCGGCTATAGTTACTTGGGTCGTTCCTGTATCAGATAATTGCCCTGGTGCGACAACAAGCAGTACGCATGAGTCAGGCGATACTTTTGATTTGGGTACAACCGCAGTAACATACACAGTAACAGATGCTGCTGGAAATACAGCAACTTGTAGTTTCAATGTAACTGTGGTCGATGATGGACCACCGACTTTGACCTGTCCAGCAGACATCGTAGTAGAGACTGTAAAAGGTACCTGTAGCGTAGTGGTAACCTGGATGGAACCAACTGTAACGGATAATTGTGTAGGCGTAACAACAACTAGCGATTTTGCTTCAGGAGATACCTTTCCTATTGGTACAACAACAGTAACTTACACGGCTACTGACGCAGTAGGCAATGTAGCTACTTGTACATTTGATGTAACAGTCAATGAGTGTACAGGCACTACGCCAATAACAGTAACAGAGACATATACGCTTATCGACGATCAGGATTTTGGAATAGGAATAAGCGATACTGAAAGCTTTGCAGATAATGGAACGTATACCTTTACCGATCCAGGTACGCCTGCTAATGCGGTATTATTTAATATTACTTTAGAATTGTATTTTAGAATAGACGGAGCATCTTGCGAAAGTGATATCGAAGTACAACTCACGGATCCAGCAGGAAATGTGAATGTATTTACACCATTTGCAACTTGTAATGGTGCAGGACCTTTATACAACACAGTGATCAATGTACCAGGTGGAGCAACAATAGGTAGCCCGGCTGACTGGGTAGCTGAGTTTCGTGATACGAATGATCAAAATGCAGGAGCACAAGAGTATTCTGTCAGATTTGGAAGATTGATTTATGATGCTTCTGTAACAACAACTTCTGATGGTTGTGCAGAGCCTGTGATCGTAAACTGTCCAGCAGATATTATGGCAATAGCAGGTCTTGGCGTATGTGGTGCAAATATTATTGTACCAGAACCCATGTACGGATCAGATTTTACAGATTGTTTTGATGCAACGATGACCAATAGCTTTACGGGTACATCAAATGGTTCTGGTTTTTATCCAGTAGGTACAACAGTTGTAACCTGGACAGCGACTGATGAACAAGGCAACACAACAACTTGTGAGCAAACAATCGTAGTAGAAGATACGCAAAATCCGGTATTGACTTGTCCCGCAGATGTGATGGCTGAAACAACACCAGGCAATTGTGATGCAATGGCTACTTGGGATTTGCCTACAGTAACAGACAACTGTAATGCAATGATTATTGGAAGCACACATACTTCTGGTGATGTATTCCCAATTGGTACAACAACAGTGACCTATACTGCAATGGATGATGCAGGTAATACAACAACTTGTAGCTTTGATGTAATTGTAGGAGAATGTACAGGAGCTTCAGTTGCTGAGGAAACCATTACGCTTATCGACGATCAGGATACTAATGTTGATACAGAAATGTTTGCCAATAATGGCACTTATACCTTCACTGATCCTGCTACGCCTGCGAATGCAGTACTGTCGAATATTACTTTACAGTTATTCTTCAGAGTAGATCCGGGTTCCTGTGAAAGCGATATTGAAATACAACTGACCGATCCAGCTGGTAATGTAAATGTATTTACACCATTCAGTTCTTGTATCGGAGCAGGACCTTTGTATAATATAACTTTACCTGTACCAAGTGGTTCAACTATTGGTGCGGCTGCCGACTGGGTAGCAGAGTTTAGAGATACCAACGACCAAAATGCGGGCAGAGAATATTCTGTCAGATTTGGAAGACTGATTTATGATGCAACAGTAACGAGTACCGGCGGTTGTGCTGATCCAATTATTGTAAACTGCCCTGCGGATATTAGCTTATCTGCTGATGCAGGTGTTTGTGGAGCAGCAGTGACGATACCGGAGCCTATGTTTGGTACAGATTTCACCGATTGTTCTGGTGCAATTATTACCAATAGTTTTAATGGTACTTCCAATGCTTCTGGTTTTTATCCAGTAGGTACAACAACTGTTACCTGGACTGCAATTGATGGAATGGGGAACACGACCACTTGCATGCAAATGGTTGTGATAACAGATGATGAAGACCCAATAATTACCTGTGGAGCAGATAGAGTAGTGACGATTGATGGAGGAACTTGTGAGGCAGTAGTTTTCTGGAACGCACCGACAACAAGCGATAATTGTGGCGCAACGCTGACCAGTGATTTTGCTTCAGGCGGAACTTACCCGATTGGTACAACAACAGTAACTTATACAGCAACAGATCCATCTGGTAATACAGCAACTTGTACATTTGATGTAGTGGTAGAAGATGATGAAGATCCAGAGATCACTTGTCCTGCTGACATTTTAGTTTCTACTGATGTAGGAGAATGTGGTGCAATTATAACGATACCAACACCTTCTGCAACAGATAATTGCCCTGGTGTAACAACGAGCACCACGCATAATCCTGGTGACTTCTTCGCAGTAGGTACAACTACCGTGACTTGGACAGCAACGGATGTAGCAGGCAATACAGCAACTTGTACATTTGATGTAATTGTTGAAGATGACCAAATTCCAGACATTACCTGTCCTGCAGATATTATCGTATCTAATGATCCAGGCGTATGTTATGCAATGGTTAGTTGGACACCGCCAGTTATTAGTGACAATTGTGGCATCTTGACGAGCAATTATGGTCCTGGTGATCTGTTCCCTGTAGGAACAACAACCGTTGAATACTCAGTATTTGATCCAGCAGGCAATACGACAATTTGTAGCTTTGATATAACCGTTGAAGATACAGAACTTCCACAAGTAGTTTGTCCGGCTGATATTACAGTGAATAATGATGCAGGTGCATGTGAAGCAGTTGTAAATTGGGCAGTGCCTACACCAACCGATAATTGCAGTGCGTCTGTAAGTGCAAGTAGCCACAACCCAGGTGATGCTTTCCCGATTGGTACAACTGAAGTTACTTATACAGTAAGTGATGCTTCTGGAAACGAAGCAACTTGTAGCTTTAATGTAACTGTTGTGGATAATGAAGATCCAGTGATTACTTGTCCGAACGACATTACAGTTTCTGCTAATCCAGGACAATGTAGTGCGACGGTTTCTTTACCCGATCCTATCGCAATGGATAATTGTCCTGGCGTAATGATCACAAGTAGCATACCACCGACTCAAACTACATTACCTTATGGTACAACAACAGTAACTTATACAGCAACAGATGCTGCTGGAAATACAGCCACTTGCAGCTTTGATGTAACTGTTATAGATAATCAAGATCCGATGATTGTTTGTCCTGCAGATATTTTGGTCGATACTGATGCAGGCGAATGTTATGCAACAGTAAACTGGGCAGTACCTACACCTACAGATAATTGTGGAATAGCAAGTGTGACTGCCACTAACCAACCAGGTAGTATTTTCCCTGTTGGAACAACAACAGTAACTTATATAGTAACTGACATAGCAGGCAATACAGCGAATTGCAGTTTTGATATTATTGTTGAAGACAATGATCTTCCAATGATTGCTTGTCCTGCTGACATCATGGCTAGTACAGATCCGGGACAATGTACCGCAACGGTGACTTGGGTAGTACCAACACCAACGGATAATTGCAGCGCATCTATTACGGTTAGCAGCCACGATCCGGGAGATGTTTTCCCGTATGGTACAACTGAAGTGACCTACAGCATCATCGATGATTCTGGAAATACAGCAACTTGTAGCTTTAACGTTACTGTTGAAGATGAGCAAGATCCAATGATTACTTGCCCAGCTGATGTTACAGTAGTTGCTGCTGCTGGTCAATGTGGTGCAAATGTAAATATACCTGCAGCTACAGTTATGGATAATTGTCCAGGTATTACAACAAGTAGCGACTACAGCTCTGGCGATTTCTTCCCAGTTGGCACAACAACAGTCACCTGGACAGCAACAGACATTGCTGGAAACACAGCCACTTGTACCTTTGATGTAATTGTTGAAGATAACGAAGATCCAGTAATCAGCTGTCCAGCAAATATTTTGGTCGATACTGATGCAGGCGAATGTTATGCAACAGTAAACTGGGCAATGCCTGTACCTACAGATAACTGTGGTGTAGCAAGTGTTTCTTCTAGTGACCAACCAGGTAGTATTTTCCCTGTTGGAACAACGACAGTAACTTATACCGTGACTGATGCAGCTGGAAACACAGCTGATTGCAGCTTTGATATTATTGTTGAAGACAATGAAGCACCAACGGTTACTTGTCCTACAGATATTATGACTGGCACCGATCCTGGTCAGTGTTCTGCTGCAGTTAATTGGTTAGCACCAACACCAACGGATAATTGTAGTGCATCTGTTAGTAGCAGCAGCCACAATTCAGGAGATGTGTTCCCTGTTGGAACAACTGAGGTTATGTACACCGTTACAGATGCAGCTGGTAATACCGAGACTTGTAGCTTTAACGTGACCGTTGAAGATACAGAAGATCCTATTATCACTTGCCCTGCGGATGTTACAGTATCTGTTGATCCTGGTCAATGTAGTGCAGGTGTAGATATACCTGGACCTACAGTTACAGATAATTGCCCTGGTATTATAATGAGTAGCGACTACAGCTCAGGAGATTTATTCCCTGTTGGAGCAACGACAGTTACCTGGACAGCAACAGATGCTGCTGGTAATACCGCCATTTGTACATTTGATGTAATCGTAGAAGACGATGAAGATCCAAGCATTACCTGTCCTGCTGATATTACAGTAGCAGCCGATGCAGGCGAATGTTTTGCTACAGTGACTTGGGCTATACCAGTTGGTACAGACAACTGTGGAGTTGCGAGTGTATTTGGCTCTGAAACGCCAGGCAGTATTTTCCCAGTTGGTGCAACAACTGTAAGTTATATTGTACTAGATAATGCTGGCAATTCGATGACTTGTAGCTTTATTATTACAGTAGAAGACAATGAATCGCCAATAGCGATGTGTCCTGCTGACCTTACTGTGTCGAATGATACGGGACTTTGTGGTGCAAATGTCAATTATGCAGAACCTACACCAGTTGATAATTGTAATGCAACAATCACAGCAAGTAGCCATGATCCAGGAGATTTCTTCCCGGTTGGAACTACTGAAGTGACGTATACCGTAACAGATGATGCAGGTAATACAGCGACTTGTAGTTTTGAAATAACCGTTATAGACAATGAAGAGCCTACAGTGACTTGTCCTGCTGATATTACAGTATCTGCAAATCCAATTACTTGCGATGCAGTAGTGACTTGGCCGGCTGTTATACCTGATGATAATTGTGGATCTTCTATACAGGGCATGACGCACAGCTCTGGCGACGTATTCCCATTAGGAACAACAGAAGTAGAAATACTTGCAGTAGATGCTTCGGGTAATTCTGAAGTTTGTACATTCTTTATTACAGTAGAAGACAATACGCCTCCTGTCATTGTCAATTGTCCTGCAGATATTACCATCGGTGGTATCCCAGGAGAATGTGAAGGTCCAGTCATCGTACCTGTTCCTGTTTTTGGAACGGACTTTACCGACTGTCAGGCAGGAACTGTAATGGTCAATGATTATAATAATTCAGGTAATGCTTCTGGTACTTACGAGGTCGGAACAACAGTAGTGACTTGGACAGCAACTGACCCAAGCGGTAATTCAGTGACCTGTGAGCAAATCATTACAGTTGAACCCGTTCAATTGATAGAAGACAGAGCCTATGTAACGGATCAGGATGTATTTATTGGTACCCTGAATACAGAGAGTTTTGGAGATAACGACAGTATCATTATTGTTGATCCAGGTGTTCCTGCGAATGCAACTGTAAGTACAGTTATCCTCGACTTCTTCTTCCGTGTAGAAGGCATGTCTTGCGAATCTGATGCAGAGATGGAATTGACTGATCCTGCTGGAAATGTCACCATATTCCCTGCTCCAGTGAATACTTGTAACCAGACCGATCAAATCTTCCAGTTCTTGCTTCCTGCGGCTTCTGTACCAACAGCGGCTTCCGGCGGTGGTACATGGAAATTGCGCTTCCGCGATACCGACGACCAGAACGCTGATCCTGGTGTTGGTGCTGGCGGACAGCTACTGTCTACAGAATACTCTGTAAGATTTGGACGATTGACTTACGAGGTGACCATTACACCGGATTGCCCGAATGGCTTCGTTGCTGATACTGGTGATGATGGTGATAATAGTGCCATCAATGAAATCATCATTATTGATACGCCAGTCGTAGAAAGTAATGAATCGACTCAGATTGAAAACAGCATGAATATCTATCCTGTACCAACTTTCAGTGTCCTGAATGTAGAATATACATCAGACGCAGAAGTACGTGCAGATATTCAAATCATTGACATCAATGGTTCACAAATGCTGATTCAGGAAGAGTATCTATACGAAGGAGCAAACAGATTTGAAATGGACGTGACCAGCTTATTAGCCGGCATGTACTATATCAGAGTCATGAGAGCAGACGGAGTTGTTTTGGTGAAACCTTTTACTAAAATTACGCCTTGATAGTGATGGGTAATGGAGTGATTAGTGATTAGTTGCTAATCATGATGACTACTTATAAATTTAAAGCCGGGAATCTCGTTAGAGATTTCCGGCTTTCTAGTTGTACAGGCATCCTGCCTGTTCATACGTAATGAGTAATTGGGGAAATACCAAAACTGCTGAAAACCATCCATGTCTTGTTTTGGAATTTGTTTTTTTGCCTCACCTAGCCTCTCCATCCTGCGGCGGAGAGGGACTTCGCCTGCGGCTGTCCTGCTGTGCGGACAACCTGGTGATTGGACAAACGTACATCAGACTTCCAGCCTGAATTATCTGGTACAGCTTCATTGAACATTTAACATTGACCACATACAGTACATACACGCCGTGTTAGCAATGATAAATGATCCATGATAAATGTCAAATGAAAAGACGGCTTATCAATTCCCCATTCGCGCCCCCAGCCCCTAAAGGGGAGTCTACCCGCGCTCGGCTTATAGGCGGCTGATTTTAAATGACTTGTATGAAGGTTTCGCTCACAGCTTCATTTAACATTGATTACACATAGTACGTACACGCCGTGTTAGCAATGATAAATAATCCATGATAAATGTCAAATGAGAAAACGGCTTATCAATTCCTTACTCACTTTGGGTTAGTGATTGGTGTATTAGGTAATTGGTGATTAGGCAGTACGTGTACAACAATGCCAAAATACCATTCAGCTATTCAGCCCATTTGTAATTCCATGATTCGTAATTCGTAATTGAATAATTCGGCTCATCAATTCCTTACTCACTTCAACACCCTGATATTTTTTTAACAAAAAACGCAAAATGGTCTAAACGGCTCATCAATTCCTTACTCACTTCAACAATTGTTCTGTACAGCCTTCTAGTTGTGTAAGAGTCTAAACGGCTCATCAATTCCTTACTCACTTCAACGCCACTATTTAATAGTGGTAAGAGAGCAAAAACTGTCTAAACGGCTCATCAATTCCTTACTCACTTCAACAACACAATACAAGAGAAACACAAAGAAAAAAAGGTCTAAACGGCTCATCAATTCCTTACTCACTTCAACCGAGCTTCGCTCGGATAATGTGATTAGTAATATAGGTCTAAACGGCTCATCAATTCCTTACTCACTTCAACTTAAGCATTACAGTGGTACAAGCTATTAACGAGTCTAAACGGCTCATCAATTCCTTACTCACTTCAACCGCTGTGTGGGGTATTATGCTTACCATTGAGTACGTCTAAACGGCTCATCAATTCCTTACTCACTTCAACTGAATTTGGTACAGAAGAGAGGTTTTATTAACGTCTAAACGGCTCATCAATTCCTTACTCACTTCAACTGATAGCTTACGCCTTTGGCAGCGACAAACCGAGTCTAAACGGCTCATCAATTCCTTACTCACTTCAACAGACAGGGGTTGTCATGGAGCAATAGATAAACGTCTAAACGGCTCATCAATTCCTTACTCACTTCAACAGGTGAAGAAATTAAAGCATGTTTCAAAGTAGGTCTAAACGGCTCATCAATTCCTTACTCACTTCAACCAAAAAGTAGGCATAGTCGCACCAAAAGGAAGGTCTAAACGGCTCATCAATTCCTTACTCACTTCAACGAAAATTACGTTCGTTGATATTTCGGGAGTGGAAGTCTAAACGGCTCATCAATTCCTTACTCACTTCAACGAATACGCTGTTCTAGACGTTGATTAGCCGTTTTGTCTAAACGGCTCATCAATTCCTTACTCACTTCAACTGGTCATTCACTCCGGCCCATTACCAGACAAAGGTCTAAACGGCTCATCAATTCCTTACTCACTTCAACCTTTAATAATTTTTTTGAAAACACACATTAAACGTCTAAACGGCTCATCAATTCCTTACTCACTTCAACAGAGAAAAGAGGTTGAGTGGTGATAAGAAGTAACGTCTAAACGGCTCATCAATTCCTTACTCACTTCAACTTCACCATTGTTATTGTTAAGCCTGTGCATGTATTTGTCTAAACGGCTCATCAATTCCTTACTCACTTCAACTCTAGCCAGTGATTAAGTTCTTGCTTAGTGAACAGTCTAAACGGCTCATCAATTCCTTACTCACTTCAACTTTTACAGAGGAAAGCCTGCCATTAGTTGGTCAGTCTAAACGGCTCATCAATTCCTTACTCACTTCAACTCGTAATTTTTATAAAACACTAATAATCAAAAAGTTGAAATAAGTATTTGACACAGCAATATGCCCAAATTCGTCATTGGCAGTCAAATCAGACATTTTGGCAGCTACAGAGAAGTCATCAATCTCAGGCTGTGCAAACGGATAAATTTTCATTTTCAAATATACACTTTTTTTGGCATTTCAAAGCACAAAATCTATATAAAAAGCGAATGTTTATTGCCCGTCAGATAGTCTATATCGTAATCTGAACGTCCAATCGTAAGCATATTTTTGAAGTTGTTTTCAGAGATACTGAGTACATATAGTTTGGCTTCTGAATCCTCTGCCATTTTTGTATTCAGTTCCTCCCAGAGTACGGTGTTCTGTTTTGGATTTTTAATCCCGACAAAGACGGAAAGCTGTATGCGGTCATATCCTTCCTGGATGAGTCGCGCAGCAACTTTAGTCCGTATTTTATTATTGCTGATGTCGTAAAAAACGAGATACATGGGGTCTAAATTTCTATGTTACTAATTAAATTACCGAGTGCATTGCTTTCTTCAAAAATATGGTCTTTTATACGTTTCACCGAGTTATTGAGCGATACTCTCTGTTGCAGAAAGTCGTTGAAAGTGCTGATAATTATTCGTTTGCCTTCTTTTCCTATCCAGAAACCCTGCTCTTTTTTTATAAAATGTTCTGGTTTGAGTACTTCTCTTTTGATAAGGTCAAGCAGTATCCTGTCCATGACCGGGCGCATCGGTTCTATGAGGTCAAATACAAGCGTAGGATTTCTATAACTATCAACATGAAGTACTCCGATAAAAGGGTCGAGTCCTTTAGCAAATACGCCACTTTCCACTACGCTGTAGGTCATACCATAGATGTAATTGAGAGCGGCATTAAAATAATCCATAGCGGGGCGACGACTGCGTCTTTCAAATTGGAAATCATCGGGTAAAAACAGGTTGAGTGCCTGAAAATACGTTTTGCTAATACTGCCTTCATAGCCCATAAGCGTATTGCGCACTATTTTTATTTTTTCATTTTTGTGCTGGTCAATTTTAGTACGAATTGTGCTAATCTGTACAATTGCCTTGTCCATATCTGCTTTAAGGCTTCGTTTATGCCTAGTCAGTTGTTTGATATTGACGATTTGTTCAGCAGTCTTCTTTTGCAGCAATCCAATCACCCATTCTGTAGCGATTGCTGATTCAGAAAACACCAGTTGTTTTTTTCTCAGGCTGGCAATATTTACAAAATAAGGACTCCACATTCTGGCTTGTATGGTGCCGAAGTTATTGAAAAATAAAATAGGTACCTGATGCTGTGCAGCCAGTTTAATCACCGAGGCATTAAGGTTACAGTTCGTTGTGATGGCAATACTAGTCACCCGTTTAGGGCTAATCTCTCTACTGACGCTTTTATTTTTTATAAAAAAACATTTGTTTTTTACACCAATGGAGGTGTCTGCGGTGTCTATAATCAACTGCATAATAATGGGTTATAGGTAATTAAAATTTGTCCACCTAGCACTAAGCGTGTCGGGGTCAGGTTTCAGGGCTTTTGCCATTCGTTTTCGGTATTTGTAAAATATGGGACTGTTATAGCCTTCTATCATACCTATAAAATTGATTTGTCCTTCCACCTGTTGTTTGAATTCTTTTAGCGTATCGTCCTCGTTGTGTTTATTGACAATCATCCCGACTTCTGCTACATATTGCAGACGTTTTAGGTCAATGTCCAGCTCATCATAAAATGCCTGTTCAATATCTACGGTTTCATTGAGTACCAGTCCGGTGACTTTCTTGGTATCCTCTGCTCCGTAGTATTTTGTTTTTTTCGGATTGAGCCGAAAAAGGTGTTTGGCACAAATTGCCCTAACGGCTTTGAGGTGTGCTTCTGTCAGCACTTCTTCTTTTGAGGAAAAAGTAAGGTCATCTACAAAACGGGTATAAGTAATGCCCTGCTCGTTTGCCCATTGGTACAAAGCCTCATCGAGTTCTAGCGAGAGGAGATTGGACAATACGGGAGAGGTAGGCGCACCCATAGGCAGCCGTTTTTTATAGGTAAAAATTTTGGACAGCGTATGTGCCGTTTTTTTGTGAAACCGAAAAGGCGGATATTGCAATAGATGAAAAACCCTTTGCTCGGAAATCTGATGAAAGAAGTCCTGAAAATCAGCATTCATCATATACTTTGCCCCGAGGTGCTGTCTGGCATTTCCAAGTATATTTTTATTGTGTGGTTGGTCTTTTGCCCGTATAATATAACCGTGAGAGGCTGGATGCTGTAAGGTATAGTACAGGCATTGCAAGTAAAAATTGAATTGCTTTTGCGTAGCTTTCAGCCCGTCGCCAGGTGCTTCTACCGTCCGCATCCCTCCACTCGACTTTCTGATTTCAAAAGTATAGTAATAAGGATGTAGAGCATCATAGATGACATGATTGACATCAAAGCCCAGAAATCGCAGGTCTTCTAAGTTTTTACAATCCAGAAAACGCTGTGCTTTTTGTGCTATTTCAAAGGAGAATAGTTTTTTCATGGTTAATATATTGGATGCTGATGCATCGCTTGTCGGTTATTATAAATGACACCCAAATACCCAATCACTCAATTACCCAATACCCAATCACCCATGCGTCACCCGACCATAGCCCAATGCCGTAGCCTGCCCCAGTCGCAGCGTTTGTGGCAGTCGGAAATTGCAGCTAAAGCGCAGGGCGCAGGCGGTCTTTTTCTGTTGGTGATACACCGGTCGTGCTTCCTCGTGATAATGAAATTCGTGCATCGTCACTTTCAGAAAATGGGCATGGCGGTCGTATTCGTAGCCGATGTATTCCAGAAAGGTTTGTATATTTCCAAAGAGGTATTTTTCCAGTCGGTCGAAGCGCATGAATTTGTCGTTCATGGTATTCAGTTCCTGCGCCAGTTGGTCGCTGATGAGCAGGCTGCGACTGCGGTATCGTTTCTGATACACCAGAAATTCGGGGGTATAGTGTTCGCGGATTTCTACGGTATTGAGTATCGGCAGCGTCGCCTGTTTTTTGAACAAGTCGTACCATAAGCCCAATGCCTGCACGGCCTGGTCTCCAATCGCCGTCCACTCCGGCGCACGCTGGTATCGCCCCAGCTGAATACCAGAATATAAGACTTCCTTATTGTGAAAGACATTAATGTCCAGCCCCTTTTCTTTGAACAAGTGCTCGTGTTCTCTCGCTAAGTCTTTCGCGCCATTGAGCAATAGCTTTTTAGTGCCCGGCTCTTCGGGGAGCGGGATGTCTAAGAGGCGGAGGGTGAGGATGGGAGTGGGGGAGTTGTTAATCATTTAATTACGAATGTGTCTAACGATGAATGATGAACTATGAATGATGAATCTTTTTGCGGGCGGATTTCCCTTTAGGGAATAAAAAGGGCGCGCGTGGGCAATTGACCTGACAAATCATGGGCGTATATCTTCAGCAGTCATTATGAATTTTAGAAGATTGTTCATATTTACATAAGCAGAATAGAGTTCATTGGCAAAAGCAATGTAAGTTGGTTTATTCTCTTTTGGGAATCTGGTACCTCCTAAATTGAAAAAGCCTACCTTTTTATATTTTAATTCAGCCATAAAAGACATGACCTGCTTTTTACCCTCTGCTGTAAAATTTCCATTTTCCGACAAATCATCAAACAAATCATCGCTCATAATCACAACTTTCAGGCGACTGCTATTTCCCATAAAAGTCTTGAAAGTGCTATCATTCTTCCAGTCTTCAAGGTGCGTAAAATATGTAGCTGCCTTGTTGCGATATTCTCTTAACAGTCCATGAAATTCTGAAAGACGAGCGTATGATTGGGCATTTTCATCTTTATGAATGAAAAGAAAAACTGTATTTTCTTCAATGTAAATAGTTTTTTCTTCTCTTTTGGCCAACCTGTCTAATTGTTTTTGTAATGCTTCATATTTTTCATCCTGCTTCTTGACAAATTGCTCATGTTCACGTTCTTTTTTCAATTTATATTTTTCCTGTAAAAATTGAAAGGTAGCCACAATTAGTCCACCAAGTAACAGCCCGGCTACTCCATATAAAATATCTACCATACCGAAGAATCTATCACTCAATTTGTCGGTACTATCAATATAGTCTTTTGTTGTTTTACCACTATTCTCTACCTTTTCCTTTATGGACTCCAACTGCTCCTCCGTTTTTTCCTTAAAGTCCTCAAACTCCTTGTCAGATACCTGTGTATAGCCCGCTAATGCAAAGCAGAGGAACAAAACCGTACAGACGACTTTAGCCGTCCTGTGTAAGAGATATCGGAAACTCCCAGTATATTTCAAGCCACCATGCATTAACGAAAGAGTATGTTTTAAGTCATTCATTTTTTCTTGATTTGTAGTTTCATCCAGCCGAGCATGAGATTTTTATCGCCCTGTACGGCAAGAGTGCGAGTACGCGGGATGATATGTTCAACGGGTGTAGCCTGTGGAGACTGACCTCGCAGGATATTGAGAAATTGTTCTCTTTTGTCTAGGTCATCAATCAATGCAGCGATGGTTTGAAAAAAGATGGGTTTGCCATGCCCGATGCGTAAGATGGCGTATTGGTCTTTTGCTATTTCTATCTCGCTTTGATATGCTTTTAATTTTGCTATTAGTGCATCACGTAGTGCAACTTTTTCGGACAACATAGAGATGTCGCTGCGTTCAAGCTGTTCCAGTTCGAGCTGAATAAGGCGCAGCGTGAATTGATTGATAAGTCGATGTAAAGACTTGGTTTTATTTCCTTCGAGAAATGTTAGTTTGGGTTCGTCTTTGGGCGCGTACAAAGTCATTTTTGTACGGATTTCGGCATCTTTGCTGATACATTCTACCAGCCAGTCCAGTCCTTCGGTGTCATCGGTGGTTTCAGGTTTGATATAGAAATTCTGCCGAATGATTTGGTGTACACATATATTATCATCAGAAACAGTATCGCTGTCGGTAAAGCGAAGAAAGTCAGGAAGCTGATATTTTATGCCCTGTGCATTTTTCTTAGTATTGTATTTTGCTGTTGCCAGTTTTTCTTCAATATCCCTCCATGTTTTACTCAAAGCCGTTATGTCTGCTTTTTTAGGCTTGTCTTTATTTTTTTGAATAAATTCATCAATGCTGTTTTGCAAAGCTGTCCAGTGGTCAGCATCATCTGTATCTTGGGCAGTTTTCATCCCCATTAATGCACTTAGGTCACTTAGATCATTGATGCCTTTTTGTTGTGTCTTTTTTGGTATTTTAATGGGTGTTTCAGTCTGTATTTTTCTATTGTTCAGCAATTGCGCCATGATGATGGCAGTACGCACTGCTCCTTTCAGGCTACTACCTGGAATATAGGCAAGCTCATTAGTACGAATGTGGCTGCGAAGGATGTTATTTGATTCAGGATTGAAACCTTGCTTTGTGTCAGTATCGCCTTTTCTTGTGTACAATTGGAGTGCATGTCTGCTGTATTCATTTTTTAGCAACTTATAGACTTCCTCTTTTTTGCCACAGCCCAAAAGTTTCTGAAGTGCGGCAATATAATCAAAGTTGATGCCCTGTGTATTGATGATTTCAATATAAGGTTTCAATTGCTTTTCCTGTTGCAGATGCAGCATTAGGGCATCATTGTCCAGAATATGAATCTGGCTGCCTTCGGCAAAGTATTCGCCTGTGGAAGATAACTGTCTACCATTGCCAATGTGTAAAGGACTGAGGGCGGTTAGTTGTACCTCAAAATTTATATGTTTGTATGCTGCGTTTTTATTCATCTTTGGTAGTTTGTGTAAGCGCGACCTGACAAGGAACAAGAAAGGCTTTTCCGTTGCGCCAGATGGTGTGTCCATTAAGGTCTGTGCCGAGTTCGACCAGGCGTCCTTTGACTTCATTGCTGTTCAGTATTGCGCCTTCTTGTATCATGCGTACTATTTTCGCACTGTCTTTTTCGCTTGAGATGGGACGTCCGCCACGCATCACGGTACGGCAATAGCGCACCTGCTTCAATTCTTCTTTATGAGGATTGGGATTGATAAGAGACAGGCTGCAATAAACATTTGACTCTTGAGGTGCAATATCCAGTGTATCCGTTTCCGGGCTTTTATCAGGAGTTCGTCCGGTATGATGAATTTCGCCGCCGATACCCGTATAGCTCATAATGGAAGTGGCTTTTAAAAGGGCTGTTTCTGCATCGCCTTCAGCTTCGTACATAAAATACCAGCCGATTTCAAAATGATTTGTCGCACCCGATTTTTTGTATGTCGGTTTTCCAGCTATCTGCACATCTGCCTGATAAAAAATAGCGGCATTTTCAGGCCCGCGCTGCGGACTTTTAGGCGAATCTACTTTACTGAAAAGGCGAAGTTTCTCTGTGTTTTGTAATCCGAGTTTATCCAGTTCGTCATTCAGCACCACGATATTGTCCTGTAATATCGTGTAAGTACTTTTGTCTAATAAGTCTGCATGTTGCAAACCATTTTTCCATACGCCTGCTGATATATATTCAATACGATTGCGCTCTTTGTGATTACCTTTTGTCTTGCTATCAAAGATGGACAGGCTGGTCGGCTTTGGCAGCAAATAAATAGTTTCGGTATTGCTTTCAGTATTTTTCAAATAATAAAACAAGGAGGAAATACTTATTTGTTCCTCGTCAAAATACTTGATAAAATCCTCTGTACTTATGAGGTCATTTGTATCAGTTTTTGTGTTTGGGCTTTTGGCATAATTGTGTACCAATGCCGAAAATAAGGTATCCGAATGAGCAAAGTTGTCCGTATCATTCAGCGCGAGGTCGTGGTCTATTTTTAGCTGACCAAAATGGGCGCGAGTGTATGGGCGTAGGGGGAGGCGGATGATTTTCATGCGTCGGTATTGCTTACTTTGAATTTGTAATCATGAATTTGGCTCTCATCAACTTCACCATTCGCCTTAAAGTCAAGGACTTTAATATCATCCATTTTTAAGGATACTTTGCCATAGCCTCGCGTGCCACTACCACCGAGATAGTCTTTCTGTAGGAGTTGGAAGCCCATGTCAAGGGTTTCGAGGAGTTTGTGTTCATCTTCTTTCCTCCAATTTTCATCTTTATATTTTCTATGACTATAGACATCCATGATGATATCAATTGTGAATGTAGAGCCTTTAGTCACTCTTTCAAGATGCCTTGGTTTTGCTCCTCCTGTACTTCGATCTATGACATTTTCGGCCTTATCTTCCAAAGTATCTTTTAGTTCTTTTTCCCTTTTTTCTGCCTGCTTTTTTTTATCATCTTTTTCATCTGTTTTTTGAGGTTTCCAATAACTATCTCTAAAAATTAATCGGGCGGGTTCGTTTTTAGGCTTACCAGTTTTGCCGAAAAGTAGTTTGACTTCCTGTTCATCAAATCTGACATCACTATAACCATATTTTTTTGCCAGCAAATTCCTTAGTTTACCTTTTAGCGAACTGCCTGGAATATATGGAATACGCTCTCTACCTTCTTTTATCTTAATAACTTCATGGTCAATACCTCCAATATCTAATTCAACTTCAGAACCTCCAATGTGGAGTCCGGTTTCTACAGTAAGTGTTCCTCCTATGTGTAGTTTATATTCTAATCTTGTCATGATAATTTAATTTTAACCGTAAACTTTATGATAAGCTACGAGGGCATTTATAATTTCTTCAAAGGCTTTATATTGGTCATTGCTATTAACTTTACCCGCTAATTCACGTATAAAAGCGATTATTTTCTCTCCACCTTTTTCCTTTTGTGGGCGTCCTTCCATATAGGCCAACTTGGGAATAGCACGAAGCAGTCCTGTATAATCACTTTTGAATTTTTCGTTTTTTACATTCGCAAGAACATTCCTCAATTGTGTGTATGTAATTCTCTGAGCGTGTTCTTTCATCACTCCCTCTGTCCCTTCAATGATAAGTCGCACTAATGATTCGTCAGCTTTTTCTTTCGAATCTTTTGGAGTGAGTGCAAGTAATTCTTCAAAAGATTTGTCTTTAAAAAAATGGGTGCGCAAATATTCTACAGTAATAGCTTCTTTCTGCTCTTTGTTGTTGTTTTTACTCATAAGTAACTGATTTATTTTCGATTATCTAATTCTGCCAAACGTGCAGCGATTGGGAAAATAAGTTTGAAATTTAGTTTTTTTAGGTTATCTGTTTCGTTAAACGAATCATCAAGATGATCTCTGTAAATACACAATAAATCCTGACCGATTTCTCCATAATTTCTCATGAAATACCCCAATTCCCAATATTGGGAAAGGCGCAATCCTTCATCATCAAGTGCTTTTAAAGTATTAAAGCGTACTCTGGCGAGCATCCCTCCCGATATAGCTTTCTGAATATCCTGATTAAATTTTAATTCACCTTTTCTATTTGGCTGTAATGGCTGTAGAGCTTCCCGAATATCATATATATTTTCTCTCAGAACCTCCCACTTCACCACTTTACCAAAGATGTTGATATTTCCCCTTGATGATGAATAACGATACTTAGCAGTTTTTAAGGCAGATTCGGTCATTTCAGCAAAACGTACAACAGGAAATTTGGGCTTCACAATGACAAGGGCCGCTGAAATGGAAAGTTCATTGCTATTTTTAATGCCTATGTCCAATAATGTTTCTTTGAAGCCTTCAAACCAGCAGTGAATATCAATGGCAAGATCGAGCATGGTGTTCCATTTGCCGACAAAGAAACTGTCGTCACCTCCTGCGGTCACGGTATAGACTTTGTTGTGGTATTTGAGTTTATCTCTTTTCTCACGTTTATCCCAATATTTCTCTGTTTCAATCAATACACGCAAGTCATCATTAAAGAACTGACGAAGGGCAGCATCGAAATTTTTAAGGATTTTTTCATCTTTTATTTTTTCAATGACTTTACCCAGATTGTCCACATCCATAGCGAGTACACCGAGTTTGTCGATACCTTCGCCGTCCTTGCTTAAGTCCTCAAATTTTATAATATCCCCTTTTTTGATCTTTTTCCAGTCATTATTGTATTTGTATTTTGGGAAAACACTTTCCAGATGATGCACAAGGTCGAAGCGTGTATTTTTGAGTTCATCGGCATCGTTGATAAAACTTGCCGTGTAGTCCACAAGCAAAATCCGGCTACCATTTATCTCAAATTTTGGTTTGTAGTGCATCTTTTCAGGTTTTTCTACTTTCCAGTATTTGTGATTTTTTAAAGCCTCTGTAATTTTTGTCCACTTATTTTTGTCAGCTTTGCTTGTGTTCCCATAAAGGTCTTTGATGTGTTGTTTGTCAAAGGCATCAAAAAAATGTGCCTCGCCCAGAAACAATTGTTGCTTTCGCTCCCGCACTGCCTGATTAAGGGATTTAAGTGTATTGCTAAACTCTTTTTCCATTGCTACTACACATAGCATAATATTTAGCCCAATGTACTGAAGCGATTCAGTCAGAATAGCCTGCACTTCATCAATTTTATTAGGATTAGCCAGACTTAGTTTTAGGATAAAATTGCCGCCAGAAGTAGAGATTTCAGCATCCCTTCGCTCGTCTTTTGGAACATCACAATAGTCAAAGACCAAGCGCATCGCCACTTCCAGCAAGATCTTCAAAAAGAAAGAACGTCCTTTGAGCGAACGTGCCGCCCCATCAGATTTCACATTAAAGATAAATCCTTGGATTCCCGAAATGTCGCCTTTTATTAAATAAGTAGCAGAGGCAGAAGCCTTGTTTTGTTGGTTGTTATTATCCATATTTAAGGATATTATATTTGGTTTTTGAATTGGATGTAGTGTAAAAGTAATATAATAAAAGTGAAAACCAAACTATTGTTTGCTGAAATTGTGTGTGCAAAAAAAATGCACAAGTACCCATGAATAAACTCATTGACTATCAAATCGTTCGTCGCGATGCGACTTTTTAGCCTTGCAATTTGATAACTTTACAAAGTGTCATAGACACAATCTATCTGGTAGCCAATGGTTTCAACCATGGGCGAATTTTGCAGTCAGATGGTTTCAACTATGGGCGAATGGAGATTGTGCAATTTGTAATACAGATGACAAATGATAATCCTTATCTTTACCACCAAACAGAACACGCTCATGCAAAAAATACAAATCACCTGCTTCCTCCTATTGGCGACAAGCCTCCTCTTTGCCCAGCAGCAAAAGATCAGTGGGACGATTCGTTCTGCAGCCGACCAGTTGCCGCTGATTGGGGCGACGGTGCTGGTGAAAAATACGGAGAGGGGAGTCGTCAGCGATATAAATGGCAGCTATAGCATTTCGGCTGCGCCTGCTGATACCTTGGAGTTTTCTTACCTGGGTTTTGCGAGCCAATACATCTTGGTCGGCAATCAGACTATTATCAATATCAGCTTATCAGAAGGAGAGGCTTTGAGGGAAGTGGTGGTCACGGCATTGAGTATAGAGCGAGAGAAGGACAGGGTGGGTTATGCCGTCAGCGAAGTCGATGCGCTGGAGCTGGTGCAGGCCCAGGAACTCAATATTGCCAATGCCTTGTCTGGCAAAGTAGCGGGTTTGCAGATCAGTGCTGCGCCTACACCGGGTAGTTCGTCCAAGATCAATCTGCGGGGGATTCGTTTTGTCAATCAGGACAATGCGCCGCTGATTGTGGTGGATGGTATTCCGATCAATTCGACGGTGGCAGCCTTTGAAGAGCAGGAGTTTTTCGGGCTGGGCGGACAGGATTTTGGCAACGGACTGGAAGATTTGAATCCCGATGATATTGCGAATGTCAGTGTGCTGAAAGGCATTACGGCGGCATCGCTCTATGGCTCTCGTGGCTCTAATGGCGTCATTATTATCACCACAAAAAAAGGCAGGGCTGCCAAAGCGGGGCTGGGCGTTTCTGTCAATACTTCTTTCCTGGTCGATCAGCCTTATCGATATCGCGAGGTACAAAACGAATACGGGCAGGGCGAAGCAGGCGCGTGGCTTGGTCTGAACGATAATGGCGATGGCACTTTCAATCGGCAATACGTCAATTTCTGGCAATCCGGCAATAGCTGGGGACCACGCATGGAAGGTCAGTCGGTCTTATGGGACGACGGACAAATCAAGCCCTACGAAGCACAACCCAATAACCTCAAAGATCCACTGCAAAATGGAACGCAGCAAAACACCTCCGTTTCTTTTTCTTCGGGTAGCGAAAAAGTCCGCTTTCGTGGCGGATTTAGCTATGCGAATACCAATCGAATTATTCCCAATTCTTTTTTAAGGCGATTTAGTGTAAACACAAAAACAAATACCTATCTGGCAGACAATCTGAGTGTAGAATTTACAGCAACCTATTCTAAAAATGAAAATCAAAATCCGCCTGTATTGGGCAATAGTGAATCTTCTTTGGGTAAAAATTGGCTTTACAATTGGAACAGAAGTATGCGTCCCGATGTCTTGAGTAATTTCCGTCAGGGCGAAGCCGGGGAGGAATTTGTCGATATAGGATTCAGGGGCTGGCGATATTATAAAGAAGTACAGGAAAATAAGATCAATGATAAATCTGACCGCCTCATCGGTGGTTTTACGGTCAATTATGAAATCACCGACTGGCTGAAATTCACCGCACGTACAGGCATGGACATGGATGCCCGCCACCGAGAATTTCGAGTGACGAAAGACCAGCCTGGCTCCTTTACTGGACGTTATGATACGGGGCAGGGCATATTCCGACAAAGTACTTATGAGGGCTTATTGACTTTTAATAAAAAATTACATTCTGATTTTACGCTGACCGTTACAGCAGGCGCGAGTGACTGGTCGCAGCGCGATGAATTTCTCAGTTATTCCACACAAAGCAATGGATTGACCAAAGAAAGTATCTTCCATGTTTCTGCCGTCAATGTCGATGTCATCAATGATTTCGACGGGCTAGGACTGAGCCAGCAGATTTACCGCAAAACCATCCGTTCGGTATTCGGATTGACGGACTTAGCCTATAAAAATTTCCTCAATGTACAAATCACAGGTCGCATGGACTGGTCCTCTACCTTGCCATTGGATCGGAATAATTATTTTTATCCTTCCGTCAATAGCAGTCTGGTTTTGCACGAAGCCTTCCGCCTGCCCGACCTCATCGACAAAGCCATTCTACGGGCATCCTGGGCGCAGGTGCGTACCGACGAATCGCCTTATGTCATTGCGCCTACTTATGCGGAAGCTACCCGACTTGGTCAGTATTCCGCTTTATTGGGTGACCCGAATACCATTCCACCAACCGAAGATTTACAGCCTTCCCAGTTGAGTGAATATGAAATCGGCACAGAAGTATTTATACTGGACAGCAAGCTAGGACTTGAACTGACGATGTATCAATCCAATGCCACCAAACAAAGTATCACAGCGCCACTGCCTTTGAGTTCCGGCTTCTCTGCCATTCGACTCAATTCGGCTGAAATTCGGAATCGCGGCATAGAAATCAGTCTCTTGTTTAATCCCATTAATAAACAAAATTTCTCCTGGGATGCCCGGCTCAACCTGTCGCATAATCGGAATAAAGTCCTCCGCATTTCCGATGAAACCGACCGGGTTTCACTAGGACGTTTCGCGCCAGGTACGGATTATGTCTGGTCAGAAATTCAGGCAGTAGTAGGGGAGGCTTATGGTTTAATTTTAAATAATGACTACGCCTACACGCCAGATGGCAAGCGCATCATCAATCCAGATGGCTCTTGGCAACAAACGGATGAAATTGTCCCCGTCGGCAATGTACAAGCCGACCTCATCGCAGGACTGAATAATACGCTGCGCTACAAAAACATCCGCCTGTCTTTTCTATTGGATGGCACTTTTGGCTATGATGCCTATTGGGGAACAAAAGATTGGGCAGAACGCCTCGGACAATCCCCAGTCACCCTAGCCAACCGCGATGCCGCTTCTGGCGGACTCAACTGGACAGATGATGCCGGCAATGTGCGCGATGATGGCGTCGTTCTGACTGGAATGAAAGAAGTTTTTGATGCCGAAGGCAATGTAACTGGCTACACAGAAAATGACATCATCGTTCCTTCTTATGTGGAATGGCAAAGTCAGCCCCATGCCGCCAATGTATTGGATGGCTCATTTTTAAAATTGAGGGAACTGTCATTGACTTATAGTATTCCTGCAAAGAAATTGCAAAATGCCCCGATTCAGGGTTTGCGCATTGGATTGGTTGGTAAAAACTTGATGTATTTATATTCTGCTTTGCCAGATCGGTATAATCCAGAAGCGGTGGTTTCTAAGCGAGATGCTAAGCAGGGGATTGAATTTGGTGCTTTGCCTAGTGTACGGAGTTTTGGGGTGAATTTGCAGGTGAAATTTTAAATCCCAGTAGTTGGTTTCGGCTTCGCTCAACCAACTGTAAAATCAGTCGAACAAAGTTGAAATTCACAGTTGCCTGAGCGAAGCCGAAATGAGGATGACGCTGGTTTCGCTCAACCAATCAGTTTGCCTCACCTAGCCTCTCCATTCTTCGATGGAGAGGGACTTCTCCTGCACTCGTCCTGCTTTGCGGACTTGTTGGAGCTGGAAAGTACTTTAGGCTTCCAGCCTGATAATGAAGGTCTAGCAAACTCGCTTCCCACAAAGCTAAAGGGCAAGTTTACGAAACTGCAAAATTCCAGTAGTTGGTTTCGGCTCCGCTCAAGCAACTGTAAAATCAGTTGATGTAATTTTAAACCCAATACCCAAATACCCAATATCCCAATCACCAATCACCCAATCACCAATCACCAATCACCAATACCCCAATCACCAATCACCAATACCCCAATCACCAATCACTCAGTCAATCCGCGCCCCCTGTTCAATCCAGCAGCGCAGCAGTTCCCGTTCTTGGGGGAGCATACCAGTTGAGTTGTTTTGCGGCATGGTTTCGGTGATGACTGCACGTTGCATAATCTTATCTGCCATGCGTTGAATTTCTTGGGGCGTATCGTATTTGACGCCATTTGGTGGAGCTGTCCAGGTCTTGTCTGTCGGACTTGCAGAATGACAGGTCACGCAGCGTTCATTGATGATTGGATATATTTGACTAAAAGTCACCTCTTCACACTCGCCGCCCTTCACAACAGGTGCAGTGAGAAAAACCGCCGACAATAAAATCAAGACAGAAATCGGCATCACCCAGACGGATTGTTGTCCTTTTTCTCTTAGATTGAAATAATGTTTGACGCCTGCTGTACCAAGAGAAATAACCGCCAGAATCACCCAGGGATATTCATGTCCAAAAGTACTGGGGAAATGATTACTAATCATCACAAACAGCACGGGCAGGGTGAAATAATTATTATGAAAAGACCGCAAACCCGCAGTTTTACCTAGACTTGGATCAAGGTAAGTGCCTTCTTTAGCCGCCTTCACCATTGCTTTCTGAGCCGGAATAATACCGAAAAATACATTGCCCGCCATGAAAGTTCCCAGCAAAGCACCAAAGTGGATATAAGCTGCCCGCGCACTAAAGACCTGCGTATAAAACCAGGCAAAACCCGTCAAAATCACAAAGCCAATGACCGCAAATAATACAGGCTTTTTCAGCAAAGGTGTACTGCACAAATAGTCATATAGCAGATAGCCCACAATCAGCGAACCTATCCCCACAGTCACCGCCTCCCAAGCTGGAATATCCAAGACACTTGGGTCAATGAGTAAACCAGTCGCATTAAAATAATAGACCACAACCAATAGGCAAAAACCTGATAACCAAGTAAAATAGGCTTCGTATTTAAACCAATGTAAGTCCTTCGGAATGACCTTCGGCGCAATTTTATACTTTTCTAAATAATAAAAACCGCCACCATGTACCGACCACATATTGCCCGCCAATTCATCCCGCAAACCCTTCGTGCGATTCAATCCGTTTTCCAATGCGACAAAGTAAAAAGACGTCCCAATCCAGGCAATACCAAAAGTAATGTGCAACAAACGCACCGTCAAATTCAGCCATTCCTGAAAATGCCCTTCATAAATCGTCCCCTTTATCAGCAAATAAAAAACGCCCAGCATCAGCACAGCCGTCACGACCATACCTGCATACACGTAGCCTTTCGCATCGCTGATCTTTTCGACTACAGCTTCTACGATTTCTTCCGCATCGCCGTCCTCGTTTTCTTTGCTCTTCTTTTTTGCTGCCGCAATGTCGTAACTCATCTTAGTCAGCAAGACAAAGATGGCTAGTAATAGCACAAAAAATATAGATAAAATCGTAGTCATACTTTTTTTTGAATCGTGTTGTGGTGTTGTGGTGGTGTGGTGTTGTGGTGTTGTCGTGTTGTCGTGTTGTCGTGTTGTCGTGTTGTCGTGTTGTCGTGTTTTGCTTCGCAAAACAAATTCCATCAACACATCAACACATCAACACATCAACACATCAACACATCAACACATCAACACATCAACACATCAACACATCAACACATCAACACATCAACACATCAACACAT
>CALFBH010000117.1 GCA_937951615.1 uncultured Saprospiraceae bacterium
CTATCAAAAAGGGGTAAAAGTAACTTACAAAGAATTCAAAGAACTTGGAAAATCAATTATCCGAAATCCAGATTTACATAAATGGGACATTCTGATTAAATATTCACCCGACGGGTAGTTTATTTTTTTCGCCTTCCCTAACTTATATGCGTCTGTCTCAAAATCAAATAGATAATACAATTCCTCCCGAAATAGCTACCTTAGTTAGTCTGGAAGAATTATACCTCCACAACAATCAGCTGAATGGAACTATCCCTGTCGAAATAGCCAATTTGCAAAATTTATCTTCTTTGTCACTGGGGAGCAATCTACTCACAGGAACGATTCCTGTTGAGATAACTAACTTGCAAAATTTATGGTTTTTATCGCTAGGTGGTAATTCCCTTACTGGTACTATTCCTGTTGAAATAGGAAATCTTAGGCAATTTAGGGGAACTAAAATTAAGTGGAAATCAACTGACAGGTAGTATTCCTAGAGAAATAGGTTATTTATATAATCTAGGAGAACTGGGCCTAAGTAATAATCAGTTAAGTGGTACACTACCAATTGAACTAGGCAGCCTTGACAATCTCTATCTTTTAGCCCTAAGTAATAACCAGTTAAGTGGTTGTTTCAGTAGCAATTTCCAAAATTACTGTACATCACTTTTACCTCAATCAAGCACCAATAGCTTTATTAGCAATGGTAATAATTTCGACGCCTCCTGGGAAGACTTCTGCAATACAGGCGAAGGAACATGCAGCCCATACAGCCCATGCCGCCAAAGTGACTCCCTCTCCCTCGTAGCTCTATATAATGCTACTGGTGGAGTAAACTGGACAAATACCTGGGATTTGAATCAGCCGATGGATACTTGGTATGGAATACAGCTTAACGCAAATGGCTGTGTGACCTGTATGGATATGGATGGAGATTTTAATTGTTTTGATGATTATAGTACGGGTAATAATTTATCAGGAGTCCTTCCTTCAGCAATAGGTAATCTAAGTGACTTGATATTTTTAGATTTAAGTGCTAATGAACTTAGCGGAAGTATTCCAAATGAAATCGGGAATTTAAATAACCTAGCAGGTTTGGTATTGTCCAACAATCAACTCAGCGGAAATATTCCAAATGAAATCGGGAATTTAAATAATCTGACATATTTGAAATTGTACAATAATCAACTCAGCGGCTGTTATGGTGAAGATTTAATAAATTTATGTAACCAGTTACCTTCATCTTATAATACCAATAATTATATCTCTAACGGCAACAATTTCAACGCCCCCTGGGAAGACTTCTGCGCCACAGGCGTAGGCACCTGCGAATCCGTCTGGCCAGGCGATTTCAACTACGACGGCATAGCCACAGAAAGCGACATGCTCCACTGGGGGCGGGCGTATGGATTTAGCGGTCTAGCACGTCTGGCACCAGCTACCGATTGGAGTCCACAAGAAGCAGAACTTTGGCTACAAGATATAGACGGCATCAACAGTATGCACCAAGACGGTAACGGAGATGGAGCAGTCGATGAACTGGACATTGATGTTTTGGTACAGAATTTCGGGCAAGAACATAATTTCACTGCACCTTTGTCTTTGGCTAGTACGCTGGTCTATGAACTGGTACGCCGGGACACGACATCAGGACTTTATTACGATTTATACGTCACCGATGGCGCAGAAAATTATATCTCCACGCATGGCATTTCTTTGGTCTTGAATTTCGGAGACATACCCATTGATGAGATCAGTATGGACACCACAGGCTCGTCTTTGCAACCTCATGCTAAGTTTGAATTATACGATACACTCCAAAATAAATTCCACATCGCCCTCACCCGTACCGATACGATGAACAAAGAGTGCATCGGTCCGATAGCAGGTTTTGTTATCATAGCTGACGACGTACCTACTGGCGATCCGCTCGAAATTATGCGCCTCGAAAACGGTACGGAAATGCAAGCCGACGGCACGATGCAAAACATCACGGACATGAGTATGTATGATACTTACCCTGGCTATGGTCTAGCTACGGATGACATTAGTGTCGGAGTATCTGCACAACACACCGAGTGTGGTGTAGCTGGTAGTGTTACTGTAACAACCACAGGTGGTACGCCTCCTTATGCCTACGCTTGGAATACGGGAGCAAACACCTCTGAAATCACCGACCTTACAGCAGGCATCTATGAAATCACTGTAAGCGATGCGGCTGATAATGTCAAAATCTTGTCCGTCGAAATAGAGGGACAATATCTGCCCGTCTATGATGCTGCTGGCAATCTGGTGGACTGTGGCACAAGTCTTTGCCCTACCTTAATCACGCCCAACGGCATAATTGATGAAGGTGTTTATCAGGCAGGCACAAGCATCAATGCAGTTGGAACAGTCGATAGTAATGTAGAATTTAAAGCGGGTGAAATGATTATTCTTAGGAATGGATTTGAAGTAGCACCAGGAGCAGCATTTTCTGGGGTGATTGAGCTTTGTCCTGACAATTAATACATTCCAAAAATAAGAAATTCCAAATTCCAAAAGCAGGCGTAAAACGTGGTTACTCCTTTGGAATTTGGAAATTTTCTCTTTTCAAAATTAACCCCTTGATGACTTTTAGGTAAGTTGACTATAAGCATCTTCGCGTAATGTGAGGATGCTTTTCTGTTCTTGTCGGTTTAGTAAACGTGTAGCGGCAGCTTTGCGGCATGAGCGTTTACTAAACCTTCGCTTGCTCAACTGAACATAGGAGGTTTAGCAAACTCCCCTTCTCACAAGGCTGCCCGCAAGTTTATGAAACCGACTGAGGCTATTTCGATTCTGCCTGCTCTTGCTCAACTGAACATAGAAGGTTTAGCAAACTCCCCCTCTCACAAGACTGCCCGCAAGTTTACGAAACCGACTGAGGCTATTTCGATTCTGACTGCTCTTGCTCAACTGAACATAGGAGGTTTAGCAAACTTCCCTTCACACATGACTGCCCGCAAGTTTACGAAACCGACTATGCTCCGTTTTCAGTTTTTCACGCATTTTGTAAAACAAAATGAAGAACGGAATAGCTTTGAAGCTAAAAATACAGCCATCGACCATCGACTGCGGACTATCGACCTCTTATAATTTTTATTCCGACTCTGACTGCTCTTCCAACACTTCTTCCTGCTCCACTTCTTTCGTTGACTTTATCAAATCATCTATATTAATATCGACCAACCATTTTTCGTTTTGTTTGACATAAGGGACTTCAAAAGTTTCTCCATTGGGATCGCAGCAAAAATGGCATTGGGCAGCTGTTTCTTGTACGGAACATTTGATATTTTTGACCGTCATTTCCAGTTTGGTGGAAACGCCCATTTCAATCATGCTTGCTGTACGATACGCTAAAAAACGCTTGGTACTTTCTGTCCCCAATTGTCCGGCACGTAAATTATCGCCATTGCCCATCAAGGTGATGAACTGGCTGGTTATGTTTTTGAGTTCCTTTTTGTCTTCGGAACAGGCGGTGAGCAGGAGTAAGGCGGTCAGGAAAACGAGTAGTCTTGTCATTATTTGTGTTGTTGTGTTGATGTGTTGTCGTGTTGTTGTGTTGTCGTTTCTAGTGGACGTAATACTTCAACATGACAACATGTTTCACAGCAAAAATACGTTTTTCTACAATAAAATCACCAAGTCTTTCAGCTATGTACTTTTTTTGAATTTGTCCCGACAATTACTGGGATGACATTTGAATTTGAATTTGACGTTTGTATTTGATGTTTGAATTTGCACTTTACTTCTTTTCAATCTCAGCAAACCAAAATACAGCCCTCACCTGATCTGGCTCACCATGTTTGATAAACCATTCCGAATCCAGATAAAAATGCTCATCATCTGGCTCGCTTTCTTCGTAGGCAATAATTTCTTCTAAAGTCATCCAGCTTTTGCCGAAAGGCTTTTTTTCTTTCCAACTTTGGCTATAATATTCCTGTAATTCGGGCGATATATCGTGCGGCAGCCCGCGTTCTCCAGCAGCGTTCAGCAGTGCATCCACTACAGGCTGGTCGGCAGGCAGGTAACGGGATTGTGGCTTAAATTCCGGCTCGCCTTCCTTATGGTATTTGGGATGGTGGAAATTTGGATTTTTCAATAAAGGATCGGGCAAGACCCAATTCTCATGGATACAAATTTCTACGTATAAAAAACCTCTTTTCATTATCTGATAAATTGCATTTGGCAAAAAAACAATGATGAACTATGAATGATAAATGATGAATGTGCTACTTGGCATTGGAAACATTTACTCATTTTACGATTCATTCCTTCGCTCATTATGATAAAAACTGTGTACCGGTCGCCTGCTCGCTATATGCCCAGAGTTGTTCTGCTAAATCATCGTCCAGTGCCTGTGGCGACGGTTCTTTCACCTGTTGTTTTTCATCAAAGTATTTTCCTGTGAATTGTGCTGCTTCGGGCGAAGAAGCCAGATAAACAGAAGTACGCGCACCTTTCTCAGCACTTATCATAAAAGGTTTTATCAGCGACCACATCATAGAAACAAACCAGCCACTTTTATTACCAATCTGTGTACGCACAACTCCTGGATGCAAACAATTGACGGTAACGGCTGTGCCTTCCAGTCGCTTTGCTAAAGCCCTTGTAAACAAAACATTTGCCAGCTTAGACTGGGCATAAGATTTTAGTCCACTATACTTTTTGGGTCTGCCTTTAAATCGGTCAAAACTAATACGCCCATCATAATGTGCTTTGGAGGCAACACTCACAATGCGAGCTGGCGCGGATTGCCGTATCAAATCGAGCAGCGATAAGGTGAGCAGAAAATGAGCGAGGTGATTGACACCAATTTGCATTTCATATTCATCTTTGGTCAGGGCATGCTCGGAAACAATCAGACCTGCATTATTCAATAAAACATCAAGTCGTTTATACCTTGATTTAAATGTCTTTGCCAGATTCCGAACATCTTCAAATTTGCTCAAATCACATTCTAGCAGATCTACTTTTTCTGACTTGGCTTTTTGCTTAATATCCACCAATGCTGCGCTGCCTTTTTCCATATTGCGACAAGCAATGACCACCTGCGCCCCCTGCTTTGCTAATGCAATCGCAGTTTCCCGCCCAATCCCGGCATTTCCTCCGGTGATAAGTACGACTTTATCTTCCATGTTTTTGTTCTTGAATGAATTGTGACATTAAAAATAAGATAATTTATTTAGAAATAAGATTAAACTACTATCCACTTTTAATTTGAATAACAATATCCCCTTTTGGAAGGGGTGTAGGGGATGGACAACTGAGTAAAATTGACCAATTTTCCACCCCCTTCGCCCCCTCCAAAGGGCAGGGCTGTTAAGTGCTAAGTGTCCAAATTTTTTAACAAAAATGTTATTTCGTTTTTTGTTAAAATTCACCTCGTTTTCAGAATTTAATTTTGCAATTACTTTCTGAACGACCGTTGAAAAAAGAGAAAGTATTAAAA